>DAOMNN010000044.1:0-27412 GCA_035443825.1 Rhodocyclaceae bacterium
TGAAGCCCGTCTGCTGTTCGGCCACCGTTTCCGGAACCCCGGGAACATCGTCGGAGCTTGCGAGAAACACATAGGGCAGGATCTCGTCCCCGTGAATATCGAGGAACAGTTCGCAGCCGCTGGATTCCATCGCCGTTCGGACGTGAAAGACCTCCGGACTCGCCGCCCGATCGGGATCGCTCCATTCGCGATTCAGGTTGCGACCGGCAGCATTCGTGCGCAGATTGCCCAGCACCGAACCATCGGGATTCATGTTCGGCACGACGTGCACGATCGCATGCTCGCGTATCCTGCGCGCAACCGGGTCGGCGCCATCGAGGAGCCGTTCGAGCAGGCCTTCCACGAACCACTCGGCCATCGTCTCTCCCGGATGCTGCCGCGCGATGATCCACACCGGGCTGCGTCCCGGAGCACTGCGTCCGACCACGATCCGATCCACATCGCGTCCCTGTACCGTGGCGCCCAGACCGTCGACCTGTGCGAAAGGCGACATCTCGGCCCACCCCAGCAAGTCCAGATGCCGCTCGTGCGAATAGGGCTCGAAATAGGCGTAGTAGATATTGTTGCGCTCCGGCACGTGCTCGACGATGAGTTCCCCATCCTCATAACGGGTTGCCGGTATGCGGAACCAGTTCCGTCTGTCGTACGAAGCCACGCAGCGGTAACCGTCCCAACCAGCCGCGTAAGTCGCTTCCCCTGCATTCTCGAACACCAGGCGGACACTCTTGCCGGCCGCATCCTGCAGCCGGAAGTGAAACCATTGGCGGATCCCCGCGGCGTTGTCCTCACGCAGGCGCAAGCGAATGTCCTGCGGGTCGTCCACGCGGATCACTTCGATGCTGCCCGAATCGAACTCGTGACTGATCTTCACACATTCTCCCGGAAGGCCCGCAGGCCGTTCGCCACTGCAAATCGAGCTGCTGCGACACGTTCGAATTCAGCCAAGGCGACGTCGAAACACGACTCTGGCCTCGTCCGAGGCGTCCGCCGAAAAGACATAGCCACCGGAATCGAAGCCCTTAAGTGCGTCCACGTCTTCGATACGATTGCGAATCGCATACCTGGTCATCAAGCCCCGCGCACGCTTCGCGTGAAAGCTGATGATCCGGTAGCGCCCGTCCTTCCAGTCTTCGAAAACCGGCGACACCAGGCGTCCCGCAAGCTTTGGCACCCTGACGGACTTGAAGTACTCGGAAGATGCAAGATTGACGAGTACCGGCTCTCGTCCGGCATCGTCCTCGGCGTCGAGCAGATGATTGAGCGCAAGCGTCAGCTTGTCGCCCCAGTATGCGTAGAGATTCTGACCGGCCGGATTCGCAAGCCGACTGCCCATCTCCAGACGGTAAGCCTGCATCAGGTCGAGTGGGCGCAACAGGCCATACAGTCCGGAAAGAATTCGCAGATGCCGTTGAGCCCAGAGCAGGTCCGCTTCCGAAAGACTCGATGCGTCGAGTCCGTCATACACGTCGCCGTTGAAGGCGAGGACCGCCTGTCTGGCGTTGTCGGGCGAGAACGGGCGCGACCAGGTCTCATAGCGCGCCACGTTGAGCGTGGCGAGTTTGTCGGAAAGATCCATCAATCCGGCCACCTCGGCCGGAGTCATCTGACGGAGAATGCCGATCAAGGATTCGGCTTCTTCGAGGTAGTCGGGCTGGGAATACGAACGCGTGACCGGGCGCGTCTCGAAATCAAGCGCCTTGGCCGGTGAAATCACAAGAATCATCGTCGGGGTGCGATCGGGTTGCAAACCCCGACATGGTAGCAAATCCGCTCAGGCCGACAGTCGGGAGACGATATAGGCAACCAGTTCGTCCAGGGTCGCGAGCTTGCGGTAGTCACTCTCTGGCACGTCGACGCCGAGTCGCGCGTCGATCGCGACGAGGATGTTCTGGAAATCGAACGAGTCGATCTCGAGTTGCTCACGCCATGGCTTGCCGGGTCGCAGTGTGTCGAAATCAGCTTCCGGTGCAACCGAGAGGATGCAGTCGATGACTGCGGCGCGAACCGCATCTGGTGTCATTCTTCCCATAAGGACTCCGGTTCCTGCAAGAGATCGGTCAGGCGCCCGAGAAAACGTGCGCCGACCGCCCCGTCGGTGACGCGATGGTCGGCCGCGAGCGTGGTGTGAACGCAGCGGGCCGCGACGACCTTGCCGTCGTCGACCCACGGCCTGTCCATGACACGACCGAATCCGACCAGGGCGACCTGTGGTGGATAGATCACGCCATAGACGCTCTCGACACCGAGATCACCGAGGTTGGTAATGGTGATGCCGGTATCGGTGAGCTCGGAACTGCGCAACTGCCCGGTACGCGCACGCTGCAGGAGGTCGCGCAGCGCAGCCATCATCTGTGCACTGCCCAGCGTGTCTGCATCGCGCAGGGCTGGCGCAACCAGCCCACCGCCGCGCAGTGAGATCGCCACCCCGAGATGTACCGCTTCGGTCTGCCGGAACGCATCGTCGATCATCCATCCGTTGAGAGTCGGAACGTCGCGAAGCGCCATTGCCACGGCGCGCAACTGCATCAGCGCGAACAGCAGGCGTTCGGCTACCGGAAGTCCCGCGTTATGCTTCTCCAGCCATTTCAGGGCGGGCTCGACGTTGATCGACGTACCGAGGTAGTAGTGCGGAATCTCGCGGTTGGAGCGCGCCATGGCGGTCGCAATCGCTTCGCGCATGGCAAGGCGGCGACTTTCCGCATCCGCCGCGGACTCGGTGGATCTTGTCCGGCTCTTGGCCACTGCCCCGGTGTCGCTTCTTGTCATGGGGGCACCAGTGCGCTCGACGTCTGCGAGACAGACCACACCACCGGGTCCGGTGGCTGTCACTTCGGCCAGATCGACGCCAAGTTCGAGCGCACGCTTGCGAGCAGCCGGCGAAATCCGGATGCGTCGGCCGACATCGGGCGTGGGCGCGCCTTCGGCTGTCGCCGCTCTTCCCCTGCCTTCTGCCTTCGACCCTGCCCTGCGTCGTGGCGCTTCGTCCCCCTTCTTCGCCTTCCCCTTGTCCGCCCGTTTGGGGATCGCCTTGTGCACTTCACCCCCACCCTTCGCCGTCTCGCTCTCGCCGCGGATCAGTGCCATCACGCCACCGACGGGGATGACTTGACCCGGTGCGGCAACGAGGCTGTCGACGATGCCCGATTCCCAGATCTCGACGTCGACCGCCCCCTTCTGTGTCTCCACCACGCATACCACCTGGCCGCGGCTGACCTTCTCTCCGGGCTTGACCAGCCACTCGAGGAAAGTACCCTCCTCCATGTCTGCCCCGAGGGACGGCATCAGGAATTCCGTCATGCCTGATCTCCCGCTTCGAGATCGAACATATGGAACACGGCAGCGACGATGTCATCGACCTGCGCAATCGCCGCATCTTCGAGATGCTTCGCGTAGGGCACCGGAACTTCCTTGCTGCACACACGCGCAGGCGGTGCGTCCAGTTCGTAGAAGACCTGCTCTACGATGCGGGCCATGATCTCTGCCGCAAGGCTGCCGCTGCGCCAGCCCTCGTCGACGACAACAGCGCGGCGGGTCTTGCTCACCGTCGCCATGATCGCCTCGTCGTCGAGCGGACGCAGCGTGCGCAGATCGAGTACTTCCGCATCGATGCCCTCGGTCGCCAGGCGTTCGGCCGCAGCCAGCGTCTTGTGCAGCATGCCGCCATAGGTGATCAGGCTGACTTGCGTGCCCTCGCGGCGCACCGCAGCGCGATCGATATCCACCTTCCTTGCTTTGCCGCTGACCTCACCCTCGACGCCGAGGAGCAAGGCATGCTCGAAGATCAGCACCGGATCCGGATCCTCGAGCGCAGCGAGCAGCATGCCGCGCGCATCCTCGTGCGTAGCCGGTGCGACGATCCGCAGCCCCGGGATGTGTGCATACCAGCCCTCAAGGCTATGCGAGTGCTGGGCCGCGAGCTGACGCCCTCCCCCGGTCGTCATGCGGATCACGACCGGCACGCTGAACTGCCCCCCGGACATGTGACGCAGCGTGGCGGCGTTGTTCATGATCTGGTCGAGCGCGAGCAGACTGAAGTTCACGGTCATGATCTCGACGATCGGACGCATGCCGTTGATCGCCGCGCCGATGCCGGCCCCGACGAAGGCCGACTCGGACAGCGGGGTGTCGCGGATGCGTGCGTCACCGAACTCGTCGAGCAAGTCCTTGCTCACCGCATAGGTGCCGCCGTAGCGCCCGACGTCCTCGCCCATCAGGAATACCCGCTCGTCGCGCAGCAGTGCCTCGCGAAGGCCTTCGCGCAGCGCATCCCGGTATGTGATCGTGCGCGAGCCGCCGCTCATGCACGTCTCCCCTTGGCAGGTGCCGTACCGGCCGGTTCGTTACGCGCATAGACGTCGCGCGTCAGCTCCTCAACCGGCTCCCAGGTCCCGGCTTCGGCGAAGGCCACGGCATCGTCGATCTCCTGCGCGACCTCGCGCTCGATTGCTTCGCGGGTCGATGCATCGAGCAGTCCGGCCATCTCCGCGCGGCGCTGAAAAGTGTCGACCGGGCACAGACGCTTCCAGCGCTCGACCTCCTCCTTGCTGCGATACAACTCGGGGTCGAACATCGAATGCGCACGAAAGCGGTAGGTGCGAAACTCCAGAAACATCGGCCCTTCTCCGGTGCGTACGTAGGCGACCGCCTCTTCGGCGGCCTTCGACACCGCCATCACATCCATGCCATCTACCGATTCGCTGCGCATTCGGTAGCTGCGTGCCTTCGCGGCGAGGTCGTTCTGCGATTCGGATCGCTTGAGAGCGGTACCCATTGCGTAGTAATTGTTCTCGCACAGAAACAGCACGGGCAGCTTCCACAGGGCGGCGAGGTTGGCCGATTCGTGGAACTCCCCTTCGGCCATCGCCCCTTCACCGAAGAAGCAGGCGGTCACGTCGTCGCGCCCCCGCAAGCGATCGGCCAGCGCAAAGCCGACGGCCAGCGGCATCGCACCTGCGACGATCGCATTGCCGCCGAAGAATCGGCGTGACGCGTCGAACAGGTGCATCGAACCGCCACGTCCCCGGCTGCACCCCTCCTGTTTGCCGTACATCTCGGCCATGATCGCACCAGCGGGCACGCCGCGCGCAAGCGCATGACCGTGCTCACGGTAGGTGGCCAGCACATGATCGGTCTCGCGAAGGGCAGGCATCACCCCGCTCGCAATCGCCTCCTCTCCGATATAGAGATGCAGGAAACCGCGGATCTTGCCCGCACTGTAGAGTTCGGCACACTTCTCTTCGAAGCGGCGGATGCGGACCATCTGCCACAGGATCACACGTGCGCGATCCGGTTCGCAGGACAGCTCGGTCGTACCGTTGCAGGTCGCATTGCTCATGACTGTTCCAGCGTGGAGGTGTCGCCCTCGGGCAAACCCAGTTCACGTGCCTTGAGCAGGCGTCGCATGATCTTGCCGCTACGCGTCTTCGGCAACGAGGGCTGGATGTCGATCTCCTTCGGCGCCACTGCCGGTCCCAGACGCTTGCGTGCGAAGCCGAGCAGCTCGCGAGCGAGGGCATCACTGGCTTCGAACCCGGGCTTGAGCGAGACGAAAGCCTTTACGACCTCGCCGACGACCGGATCCGGTTTGCCGATGACCCCCGCCTCGGCCACTGCGGGATGCTCCATCAGCGCCGACTCGACCTCGAAGGGCCCGATCAGATGCCCTGCCGACTTGATCACGTCATCTGCCCGCCCGACGAACCAGAAGTACCCGTCTGCATCGCAACGGGCAATATCGCCTGTCAGGTACCAGTCGCCCGAGAAGCACTTGCGGTACCGCTCCTCGTCGTGAAGGTAGGTGCGGAACATCGACGGCCAGCCGACGCGCAGTGCAAGTTCGCCCTCCTCGTCCGTACCCGCCGGCGTCAGCGCCCCGTCCGCGCCATGCCGCATCACCGCCACATCGATGCCCGGCAGCGGCTTGCCCATCGAACCGGGGCGGATATCCATGGATGCGAAGTTGGCGATCATGATGCCGCCCGTTTCCGTCTGCCACCAGTTGTCGTGAATCGGCAGCCCGAACGCGTCGATGCCCCAGTACACCGCCTGTGGATTGAGCGGCTCGCCGACGCTGGCGATAAAGCGCAGCGCCGGGAAACGGTGGGCGCTCGCACCCTCGGTACCCCCTTTCATCATCATCCGGATCGCGGTAGGTGCCGTATACCAGACATTGACCTTTTCCGACTCGAGGATCTCGTACCAGCGCTCGGCATCGAAATCGGCTTCGTCGACAACCATCGTCACGCCGTTGGTCAGCGGCGCGATGATGCCGTAGGACGTACCCGTCACCCAACCCGGATCGGCGGTGCACCAGAAGACGTCGCCTTCGCGCAGGTCGAGCGCGAAACGTCCGGTGGCATGATGCGCGACGACGGCCTGATGAACGTGCAGCGCACCCTTGGGCTTCCCGGTTGTCCCGCTGGTGAAATGAAGCAGTGCGGGGTCCTCCGGCGCAGTCGGCGGAATCTCGTAGTGCGTCGATGCGGTTTCGAGCAGTGGGGCCAGCTCGCGTGTCCCGTGTGGAAGATCCTCGTCGTCGTCGCGGACCACCAGAACATGTTCGAGCGTGTCGAGGCTTTCCCGAACCGGCAGCACCTTTCGCCGGAAAAGGCTGGTCGTGGTCACCAGCACCCGCCCTTCTCCCTTGACGATACGGGTCGCGATCGGCTCGGGTCCGAAGGCCGAGAACAGCGGGCTCACGACGCAACCATGCTTGAGGGCACCAAGGGCGGCCACGTAGAGCTCGGGGATCCGCCCCGCGAGCAGGAATACCGCGTCACCCCGGCGTACCCCGGCATCGGCCAGCAGATTCGCGAACCGTGCGCTCAGCTCCGACAATTGGGCATAACTGATGTCGCGGCGTTCGCCGTTCCGTCCCAGCCATCGGATTGCGACGCTTTGCCCCGCCGGGCCGGAGGCATGACGATCGACCGCCTCATGGGCAATGTTCAGCCCGCGACCATCCGGTAATCCGTCCAGCCAGGTGCGAGCCTCGTCCCAGTCGAACCGGACGCGCATCGTCTCATAGTCATCCAGTACGGCGCTTGTCGACGAAGATTCGCTCTTGCGAATGACTTCCATGGCAGCCATGCCTCCGCATCACGGGAATGCCCAGTATGCCCCTTCGGCACGTGTTCCATCCAGTGCACATGCCCGCTCCGGGCAACGCCTGCCTCAGGCCTTGCCGCCGCTCCATTGGTGAGTCGCGCTGCATTGGCGAAACTGCTCGAACAGGCACACCGCTGCGGCGGCGGCGACATTCAGCGACTCGATGCCACCACACATGGGTATCAGCACCACGCCCGACGACAGCTCGATCATCTCGTCAGTCAGTCCCTGCCCCTCCCCGCCGAAAAGCCATGCAACAGGCCCCTGCAAATCATAGTCATAGAGCGGTCTTGCCCAGCCGCAAAGCGCCGTAGCGAGGATCTGCCCGGGGTAAGCCTGCATCCGCTGCGTTGCATCGACCTGCTCCTCGATACGGACCACGAACTGGCCGCCCATTCCCGCACGCAGCGCACGCGGCGACCAGGGCTGAGCGCAGCCCGGAGTAAGCAGGACATCACGTACGCCGACTGCCGCGGTGGTCCGAATGATTGCGCCCAGATTGCCCGGATCCTGAACATGGTCGAGAATCACTACCGAACCGGTGAGGGCCTGTTCTTGCGAAGATTCGGGCAGATCCATGATTGCCATCACCCCGGAGGGCGTATCGACCGCACTCACCTGGTTGAACAGCTCGTCCGGAAGATGGATGACGTCCAGTCCCGGATTCTCGGCCAGAAAGCGACCGATCTCGTCGCGTGCCAAGCCCTGGTCGCTGACCACCACTTCGCGCAGCGGAATCTCCGCTTCTTGCGCAGTCTCGACCAGATGCAGGCCATCGAGAAGGGTCTGGTTCAGTTTCCTGCGGTCACGTGCCGAGTGCGCAAGCGCATGCAATCGCTTGACCAGGGGGTTGCTGCGGGAGCCGATCGATCTCATGGTGTGCCGAGCCCCAGCGTGGCAATCGCGACCGTCACGATGCCAAGCCCCAGGTTGAACGCAACGCGTTGCCGGATCCGTTTAAGCGCGTCGGCACCACGGGCCCAGTCTTCCGATATCACCGCGGACTTGAGCGCACCCCATGGGCCGACCCAGATCCACACGAAGACGGCCACCATCAACAGTCCGGTAGCCATCATCCAGTGCCATGCGCCCGGGACCGACCCGAAGCCGAACCTGATCATCGTCCCCAGGCCCGAGAGCAGGATCAATGCTATGGAAATCCACACGAGCGGGAAAAAACGTGCGAAGACCGCGACCCACAACTGAAGTCTCTGCGAAGGATCGAGCGCCGCTGCTGCCGGGCGCAGGCACAGATACGCAAACGCCATGCCCCCGACCCATACGATGACGCCGAGCAGATGCAGGAAAAGCGTGAAGTGCTGAAAGCTCATTTGACGCTCGATTCCGGATTCTGGAGCAGCGTGCGAACCGGCCCGAAACTCCTTCGATAGCAGCCAATCACGCCATGCTCACGCAAGGCGGCAAGATGCTCCGCCGTAGGATAGCCCTTGTGTTTGGCAAAGCCATACGCCGGATAAAGCACATCCAGTTCGGTCATCATTGCATCGCGTGCGGTCTTCGCGAGAATGGACGCCGCTGCAATCTCCGGCACGGTCGCATCGCCCTTGATCACGGCCTCGACCGGCAGGCCCAGTGAGGGACAACGGTTGCCGTCAACCCTGACCAGTTCCGGCACCACTGTCAACGCCTCGACTGCACGCGCCATGGCAAGCATCGTGGCCTGCAGAATATTGAGTCGGTCGATTTCCTCCACCGTGGCTTCTGCCACCGCCCAAGACACGGCCCGCTCGCGAATGACAAGGGCAAGTCGTTCCCTGGTGCGCGAAGTCAGTTTCTTCGAATCGTTCAAACCCTGAATCGGGTTCGCCGGATCGAGGATCACCGCCGCTGCGACGACCGAACCACACAGCGGCCCCCGGCCGGCCTCGTCGACACCGCAGCTAAGCGTGGCCAAGTCCCGCATCTCGATCATCGTGCCCTCACAAGGTAGGGCAGGATCGCTTCGGCCGCCTTTTCGGCAGTGTTCTGCCGCAGGCTCAGGTGAAGTGCCGTGAAGCGAGTCACCAACGCCTCACGCGCCTGTGCATTCCCCAGCCAATGATCGATGGCATCGGCGAGCGACTTGGGTGTGGCTTCGTCCTGGAGCAACTCGGGCACGACGGATTCGTTGCACAGGATGTTCGGCAGCCCGACCCATGGCAGATAAGCCATGCGTTTCATCAGTCGATACTGCCACTGGCCAATGCGGTAAGTGATCACCATCGGCCGCTTGAGCAGTGCCGCCTCCAGACTCGCGGTACCGCTGGCGACAAGAACGACATCCGCCGCGGTGATCGCATCGACTGCATGTCCGAACAGGATGCGAAGCGGCAACTCGCTGGCGTTGGCGTCGTGCAGGGCCTGCTCGAAGATCGTTCGCGTCTCGCGCGTCGCCAGTGGTACCAGGAAGCCCGCTTCGGGATGGCGTTCGCAAAGGATGCGAGCGGTTTCGATGAATCCCGGCGCAAGGTTGCGCACCTCCGACTCGCGACTGCCTGGCAGGAGTGCAATTATGGTGGCGTCAGCACGAATGTGCAGACGCTCGCGTGCTGCCGCGCGATCCGGTTCCAGCGGAAACACGTCGGCCAGTGGATGGCCGACGTAGCTTACGGGGATGTCGGCCTTTTCGTAGAGCTCCGACTCGAACGGGAACAGGCACAGCATGCGCGAGACCGAACGCCCGATACGCTTGATGCGCGCCCCGCGCCATGCCCAGATCGAGGGGCTCACGAAGTGGATCGTCGGTATTCCGGACGACTTCAGTCTTTGTTCAAGCCACAGGTTGAAGTCGGGTGCGTCCACCCCGATGAAAATGTCTGTGTGATCCCGCTCGAGCCGCTTCAACAAGGACTTGCGGATGCCGGACAACTCACGATAGCGCTTCAGCGCATCGACGTAACCATGCACTGCGAGGCGTTCGCACGGCCACAGCGCTTCGAATCCCTCGGCCTGCATCTTGGGACCGCCGATGCCGAAGAAGACGGCATCCGGAAGCTTCCGCTTGAGCGCGCGGATCAGGTGACTGGCAAGAAGATCTCCGGATGCCTCCCCGGCGACCATGCCGATGCGTATTGCCAACTCGGGATCTCCCTCAGCGGACGATGCCGCGCGCGGTGACCGCTATGAACTCGCCAAGTATCGAAACTTCGGTATGCTCCGTACTGATTGCGGCAATTCGTTCGCGCGCCTCCTCGAGCGAAAGACCCGAGCGATACAAAGCCTTGTAGGCACGCTTGATCGCTGCGATGTCTTCCCTGGGGAATCCTCTGCGGCGCAATCCCTCGCTGTTGATCCCCCGCGGACTGGCAGGGCTGCCGGCGACCGTCACGAATGGCGGCAAATCCTGCAGCAATACCGTCCCGACACCGCAGAAACTGTGTGCGCCGACCCGGACGAACTGGTGAACCCCGGTGAACCCGCCCAGGATCGCCCAGTCTCCGATCTCCACATGACCGCCGAGCGTCGCATTGTTCGCAAATATCGTGTTGTCACCGACCTGGCAATCGTGAGCGATGTGCACGTAGGCCATGATCCAGTTGTCACTGCCGACCCGCGTCACCCCCACATCCTGACTCGTGCCGACGTTGAACGAACAGTATTCGCGAATGGTATTGCGGTCACCAATCTCGAGACGCGTCGGCTCGCCGGCGTACTTCTTGTCCTGAGGTGCCGCGCCGATGGAGCAGAACTGGAATATCTGGTTGTCGCGCCCGATACGCGTGTGACCCTCGATCACGACATGCGGACCGACCTTCGTGTTGGCCCCGATCTCGACGTGTTCGCCGATGATCGAATAGGGCCCGACAGACACGTTCGAACCCAGTTTCGCACCGGCATGAACGATTGCTGTGGGGTGAATCATGGCAGGGTCTTGAGCGCGCACATCAGTTCGGCCTCGGCGGCGACCTCGTCGCCCACTCGGGCCACGGCCTGGTACTTCCATATGTTCCGCATCGTGCGCAGGATGTGCACCTCCAGCAGCAACTGGTCACCGGGCGTCACCGGGCGCTTGAAGCGCGCCTTGTCGATGCCTGCGAAATACACCACCGAATTCTCATCCGGCTTCTGCCCCATGGTCTTGAACGACAGAACCGCGGCCGCCTGTGCCATGGCTTCCAGAATCAGTACGCCCGGCATGACCGGCAGGTGCGGGAAATGCCCCGGAAAGAACGGCTCGTTGATCGTCACGTTCTTGACCGCGAGGACCCGCTTGCCCTCCTCGAGTTCCAGTATCCGGTCTACGAGGAGAAAGGGATAGCGATGCGGCAGGTACTGAAGGATTTCGTTGATGTCCATTGTGTTCACGTAACCTTGCGATCGTCGAGTAGTTCTTCGAGCCTGCGAATTCGGTCGCTGAGCGCATCGAGATGCCGCAGATGGGCAAAATTCCTCACCCATTGCGCATGCTCCTGAAGCGGAAGATTGGCCGTATACACCCCCGCCCTGCTGACCGACTTCGTCACCAGCGTGCCTGCGGAAATCACCACGTCATCGGCGATACGAAGATGGCCAATGATACCTGCCTGTCCGCCGATCATGCAGCGTTCGCCTATCGTGGTGCTGCCTGCGATCCCGACACAACCCGCAATTGCGGTTCGGTCGCCGACGCGCACGTTGTGGGCGATCTGTATCTGGTTGTCGAGCTTGACCCCGTTCCCGATGACCGTGTCTTCGATCGCTCCGCGATCGATCGTGGTATTCGCGCCAACCTCGACGTCGTCTCCGATGACTACACGCCCGACCTGCGGGATCTTCACCCAGGTTCCGTCTCCTTGCCGTGCGAATCCGAAGCCATCGGAGCCGATTACCGCACCCGAGTGAATGATGCAGTCGTTTCCGATCACGCAATCGTGGTAGATCGTGACGTTTGCATGGAGTCGGGTGTGCCTCCCGAGCCGTGATCCCCTCCCGACGTGACACCCCGGCCCGACGACCACATGTTCTCCAAGCATCACATCAGCCGCAATCGAGGCTCCAGGCCCCACTATGACGGATTCGGGAAGCGCGCTCTCGATGCGCGCACTCAGGTCCACACCGACCGGCGGCAACTCGGGCGGATGGAAGAGCTGTGCGACCCTCGCGTAATAGAGATAAGGGTCGTCAACGACTATCCTGGCCCTGGACGTCTTGTCGCGCGCCCAGGGCGCGACAATGACGGCTGCCGCAGCACACGCGGCAAGACGCGAAGCGTATCTTGAATTCGCCAGGAAGGCGATGTCCTCGGGTCCCGCACCCTCGAGGGTAGCGACCCGCCGAACCGGCGTCGATCCGTCCCCGATCAGCTCGCCACCGAGGCGGGAGACCAGTTCTTCCAGGCGATACATGAAACGCCGTTCAGCGGGCGTCGCCGAGGAGCTTGATGACCCTGTCGGTTATGTCGATCTTCGGACTCGCATAGACCGCCTCCTGCAGGATCACATCGTATTTCTCCGCCTCGGCGACCTGCTTTATCGCGCTGTTCGCACGGTCCAGAACCGTCGCGAGCTCTTCATTGCGGCGTTGGTTCAAATCTTCGCGGAACTCGCGCTGCTTGCGCTGGAAGTCCCGATTCAGATCGTTAAAGGCTCGCTCCTTGTTGCGCCGTTCATTTTCACCCATGGTCAGGCTGTTTCGTTCAAGATCTTCCTGCATGCTCTGAAGCTCACGGGCGATCCGCTGAAGCTCCTGGTCGCGCCGTTCGAACTCCTTCTCCAGACGCTCCTGGGCGCGCATGGCAGGCGCGGCCTCACGCATCAGTCTCTCGGAATCCACGAATCCGATCTTGGCCTGTGCCACGGCAGACTGCGCTGACACACCCAGTACGACTGCAGCAAGAATGGGAATCAAGCTAACTCTCACTTAAACCTCCGAAATCATCGGGCCGGACCGGCCATCAGAACACCGTGCCTAACTGGAACTGGAACTTCTGGACATCGTCATCCGAGTCCTTCTTCAGCGGGTAGCCCAAGCTGAATTTGAGGGGACCGATCGGCGAGTTCCACGCGAAGCCCAAACCGGTACTGTAGCGCATGTCGCTGAAGTTGAGCTTCTGCCCCTCGCCCCACACGTAACCTGCATCCACGAATACCGACATGCGGAACGATCGGTCCAGGCCCGTTCCCGGCAGCGGGAAATAGTACTCCGCATTGGCAACGATCTGGCGCGTTCCACCCAACGCCTCGTCCCCTTCCTTGGGGCCGATCGAACTCTGCTCGAAGCCGCGTACGGATCCGATACCACCGACGTAGAAGTTCTTGTAGAACGGCAGCGGCTTCCCTCCAAAACCCCTCGCCCAACCCACATCGGCATTCACCATGAGTGCCTGATCGCGTCCTATCGGGAACCAGTGCTGATACTGGTAGCTCAGTCGCGTGTACTTGAGCTTTCCAGGCGGGATTGCGACCTCGCCGAACACGCGCTGGTAAGTCCCTGCGCGCGGATAGATGAAGCTGTCACGCCTGTCGCGCGCCCATCCGGCTGTCGCCACCAGGCTATTGACCGTCACCTTGCCGACCCCATCGCCGGCATCCGGGCCACTACAGTCGAAATCGATGCAGAAATCCTTGTACTGCTCCGGGCTTTCGGCGAACGTGGTGATCTGTGTGCGATCGACCGCAAGCCCGAAATTGATCACGTCCTCCTCACCGATGGGATAGCCGACTCGCAAGCCCGCACCGGTCGACACCTGCTTGTAACGCGATACGGTCGAGGTCCGCGACGGATCGAAGGTGCGGTGGTAGACGTCGTAGCCGAAACTCACGCCATCCACCGTGTAGTACGGATCGGTAAACGACAGGGACAGCGTCCGTCCCGACTTGCTGGTGTTCAGGTCCAGGCTGAGCGACTTGCCGCTGCCGAAAAGGTTATCCTGAGATATCGAACCCGACAGCACCACCTTCTCGGAACTGGAAAAGCCGGCACCGAGCATCAGGTTTCCGGTGCGACGCTCCTTGACCGTAAAATCCACGTCCACCTGATCGGTGGTACCCGGCACGGGAGGCGTCTGAACCGACACCTCGTCGAAATACCCCAATCGATCCACGCGCGAGCGGGAACGATTGATCTTCTCGGCGTCGTACCATGCGCCCTCCATCTGGCGCATCTCCCGGCGCACGACCTCGTCGCGGGTCTTGACGTTTCCGCCGACATTGATCCTCCGGACATACACCCTGCGCCCCGGATCGACGAAGATCGTGAACGCCACTTCACGTGCTTCCTTGTCCACCTCAGGTGCGGCATTGACGTTGGCAAACGCATATCCTTCGTTGCCCAGACGGTCGGTAACAGCCTTGGTCGTTTCAGTCAGCCTCTCGCGAGAAAATATATCACCCGGCTTGATGGTGACGAGCGAAAGGTACTCCTGCTCGTCCAGTATCAGGTCACCCGCAAAGCGCACCGCCGAAATCGTGTACATCTCGCCTTCGGTCAGGTTGATCGTGATGTAGATATCCTGCTTGTCCGGCGTGATCGAAACCTGCGTGGAATCGATATTGAAGTCCAGATAGCCCCGGTCGAGATAGTAGGAGCGAAGATTCTCCAGATCCGCCGAAAGCTTCTGCCGCGAGTACTGGTCGTTCTTCGTATACCAGGTGAGCCAGCCCGGGCTCCTGAGCTGAAACAGGCCGAGCAGCGTCTTGTCCTTGAACTTCTCGTTGCCGACAATGTTGATTTCGCGAATCTTGGCCACGCGGCCTTCGTGCACCGTGAAATTGATGCCGACACGATTGCGCTCCAGAGGGGTCACCGTCGTGGTGATTTCGGCGCCATACCTGCCCCGGCTTAGATACTGGCGCTTGAGTTCCTGCTCGGCCCGCTCCAGCAGTGATCGATCGAAGATTCTCGCCTCGGCGAGACCCACGTCGCGGAGACCCGTCTTCAATGCCTCCTTGTCGAACTCCTTGACTCCGACGAAATTGATGTCGGCAATCGCGGGGCGCTCATCGACCAGGACGACGATCACATCATCTTCGACTTCGATCCGGACGTCGGTAAAAAAACCCGTTGCGAACAGACCGCGAATCGCTTCTGCCGCCTGCGTCTCGGTGAACGTATCGCCCACACGCACCGGGAGATAGTTGAAGATGGTTCCCGCCTCGGTCCGCTGGATGCCCTCGACCCGGATATCCCGAACTACGAAAGAATCGAACGCCAGTGCGGGTGCAGCAACAAAAAGGGCTGTCACCAGCCCGGTCAGGAGTTTCCGTTTCATTCAGGTTTCAACCAGAAATTAGGCGTGCGATGTCGTTATAGAATGCAAATGCCATAAGCATTACGAGCGCAACCAGGCCAATCTGCTGTCCGATCTCCATGACCCGCTCGGACACCGGACCCCCCTTTATGATCTCGATCGTATAATACAGTAAATGCCCTCCATCCAGCACCGGAATGGGAAGCAGGTTGAGCACCCCCAGGCTGATGCTGATCAGCGCAACGAAGCCCAGATAATGCGTCCATCCCAGCTTCGCCGTCTGGCCGGCATAGTCGGCGATCGTGACCGGACCCGAGAGGTTCTTCCAGGAAACGTTACCGGTGATCATTCGCCCGATCATTTTCAGCGTCAGCACGCTCGTGTCCCAGGTTTTCTGCATGGCCTTGTGCAGACCTTCGACCGGCCCGTAGCGAACCATGATGAACATCGCGCTGTGCCCGCCCGCCGGCTCGGCAACCGATATCCCGATTCGGCCGATCCGCTCTCCACCATCGATCACCTCGTCCGGAACAATGGTCATCGAGATGGATCGGCCGTCCCGCATCACCGTTGCAGAGATCGGCTCACCCGGGCTGGTGCGAACACGCTCGACAAGATCGACCCACGAAACGAGGGGCTCTCCGCCAAGGGACACGAATCTGTCGCCCGGCTCCAGGCCCGCCCGCACTGCGGCACTGCCCGCCATGATCTGCCCCACGACCGGCAAGATCACGGGGCGCCAGGGACGCAGGCCGACTATCTCGACGAGATCGGTCTGACCGCCGTCCACGCGGATGCCCGAGAAGTCGAGATGACGAAACGTCTCGATATTGCCCTCTGTCCGGACACGGAGCACGACCTGCCGCCCGTCGATGACATGGCGCAGCAGCGCCCAACGAAGGTCCGACCAGCTGCGTACCGCTTCGCCATCAACATGAGTCACCAGATCGCCATCCTGCACTCCGGCCCGCACGGCGACCGTATCCTGTGCGCCAGTGAGCGCCAGGCGGGCCTGGAGTTCCTGGGTACCGGTCGCGAACAAGCCCCAGTAAAGCACGATAGCCAGAAGAAAGTTGGCCAGCGGCCCTGCCGCGACGATCGCGAATCGGCGCCACACGGACTGGCGATTGAAGGAGCGCGGGAGATCGGCCTCTGCGACCGTCCCTTCACGCTCGTCGAGCATCTTCACGTAACCGCCCAGCGGAAAGGCCGCCAGCACCCATTCGGTCTGATCCTGCCCGCGCCTCCACTTCACCAGCGGATGCCCGAACCCGATCGAAAAACGCAGCACCTTCACGCCGCACCAGCGTGCAACCCTGTAGTGACCGTACTCATGAATGAAGATGAGCAGACCCAGTGCGACGATGAAAGGTATCAGGTATTCGAACAGGTTCATCAGGACTGCCGGGATAGAATTTCGTTTCGGGCGATGACACGGGCGCGCTGGTCCGTAGCCAGAACTGCCTCGAGCGTTTCGACCGACAATCCATGGGCGCGTTCCAGCGATGCCCGAATGACGTCGGCGATGCGTGTAAAGGCCAGGGCACCGCGCAAGAACGCGGCAACGGCCTCCTCGTTGGCCGCATTGAGTACCGCGGCCGCTGCTCCGCCCTCCTTCAGTGCGGCGTAGGCCAGAGCAAGGCAGGGAAACCTGTCGAAGTCCGGGCGCTCGAAGGTCAGCCGGGCGATCTCGAACAGATCGAGCGACGCCACACCGGCTTCGATCCGGTCCGGATAGCCGAGCGCATGCGCGATCGGGGTGCGCATGTCGGGATTACCGAGCTGCGCAACCACCGAACCATCGATGTATTCGACCATGGAGTGAATCACGCTCTGCGGGTGCACCACGACATCGATTCGCCCTGCAGGCAGACCAAAAAGCCAGTGCGCCTCGATGACCTCCAGGCCCTTGTTCATCATCGTCGCCGAGTCGACCGATATCTTGCGCCCCATGACCCAGTTCGGATGCGCGCACGCCTGGTCCGGTGTCACAGTTGCCAGATCCCTGATCGGGGTGTCACGAAAGGGGCCGCCGGATGCAGTCAGCATGATCCGTCGCACACCCGAGCGATCCGGGTCGCCGACGTAGCTTCCGGGCAGTGACTGGAAGACCGCATTGTGTTCGCTGTCGATCGGCAGCAGGCGTGCAGCGCCCTCGCTGACCGCGCGCATGAATAAGGCGCCGGAAAGGACCAGAGCCTCCTTGTTCGCCAGAAGGATCCGCTTGCCCGCTCGGGCAGCAGCGAGGGTTGGCATCAAGCCAGCGGCACCGACGATCGCTGCCATGACGACGTCCACATCGGGGTGCGACGCGATGTCCACCAGGGCGGATGGCCCGGACAGCACGTTGGTGGCAACGCCAGCATCGGCCAGTCTGCGCCTCAACTCCGATGCATGCAGTTCGTCACCGAGCACGGCAAAGGCCGGTCTGAAGCGCACGCACAATTGGAACAGATCTTCGTGGCGGTGCTGCGCCGTAAGTGCGAATACCCCGAATCGGTCGGGATGCGCCGCGAGGACATCGAGCGTGCTCATCCCGATGGATCCCGTGGCTCCCAGAACGACGACCTGCTCCATATGCCCCTTCATCAGGCGTGCAACATCCAGAATGCCGCGAGTCCGGCCAGCGGCAACGTCGACGTGAGACTGTCGATCCGATCGAGGATACCCCCATGCCCCGGCAGTATGGTGCCGCTGTCCTTGATGCCGGCCTGCCGCTTCAGCATGGACTCGAACAAGTCGCCCTCAATGCTCACGCCCGTCAAGAGCACGAACAGGCATGCGATCAAGACCGGCGAATGAAGGTCGAGCGCCGCCGGGCTGAAGTGCAAGAGTAGAGCGAAGCCGACCACGAGGACACCCACGACCGCCCCCGCAGCGCCTTCCCATGTCTTTCCAGGACTGATTGTGGGTGCGAGTTTGTGGCGACCGAAAGCCCGCCCCGAGAAGTACGCTGCTATATCGGCGACCCACACCAGCACCATTACCGCCAGCAGCACCAGTGGACCGATCTGGCGCAGATGCACCAGAGCCAGTGCGGGTGGCACGAGAACGACAAGGCCCACAATCAGCACACCCGCGGCCCGCTCGATCTTCCACTTGTGTTTGAGCCAGTTGGGAACGAGCACGATCCAGAACATGGCACTCACGATGTAGCTGGCGAAAATTGCGCCGTGAGGCACAGCGTCGGTCTGCGCGAGGCCGCCTGCCACTCCGAAAGACAGGCATGCGCCTGCCACCGTGATCGAGAAGACAGGGCGGCGCCAATCACGCCACCCACTGAGGCCAGCCCATTCCCATCCTGCGCCGCCACAGACCGTCGCCACCAGCAGCAACCATCCCAGTGGTGGAAGGAGAAACAACCCGGCAAGCAGTCCCGCAACAAGAACGATCGCGGTTATGACCCGCTGTTTAAGCATGACGACCCGTGGGACGGCTTCTCGGGGCGTCTGTCGTCCCGCCCTCCAGATCACCTGCCGCCATGCGAAGTTGTTCGCTCGTGCGCCCGAAGCGCCGTTCCCGCCGACGGTAGGATGCAATCGCTTCGTCCAGGGACTTCTCGTCGAAGTCGGGCCAGAGCGTATCGGTGAAGTACAGCTCGGTGTAGGCGAGCTGCCACAGGAGAAAATTGCTTATGCGCTGCTCGCCCCCGGTGCGAATGAACAGATCCGGTTCGGGACCATAGTTCATTGCGAGTTCGGTGCTCAGCTCTTCCTCGGTGAAGTCGCTGCGGCGCTCGGGGTGCTTTGCGAGCATCCGGTGCATCGCCTGCAGAATATCCCAGCGTCCGCCATAGTTGGCAGCGATGGTGAGCGTCAGTCCGGTATTCTCCACCGTCCGATCCTCGGCTCTGCGAATCATCGACACCAGCGGTGGCTCGAAGCGCGACAGATCCCCGATGACCCGAAAGCGAATTCCGTTCTCGTGCAGCCTGTCGACCTCCTTCTGCAGCGAGCGCGAGAACAATTGCATCAGGAACGAGACCTCTTCCGGCGGACGACGCCAGTTCTCGGAACTGAACGCGAAAAGGGTCAGATGCGTGACCCCACGTTCCATGCAGGCTCGAATGATGGTTCGCACGGACTCCACGCCTCGCCGATGTCCGGCCACACGCGGCATCAAGCGCTTGCGCGCCCAACGTCCGTTCCCATCCATGATGATCGCAACATGCCGAGGCACGGCGGACACCTCCGGAACTTCACGGGTGGAACTGACGAAGGACGCATCCGCCATGTGTCGTCTCCCTCGGGGTGACCGGGTTCGAGAGCCGATCCGGCGGATCAGATCTGCATCAGCTCATGCTCTTTCTCGGCAAGCAGCTTGTCGACTTCGGCGACATACTTGTCGGTGAGCTTCTGGACAACATCCTGCCCGCGACGCTCATCGTCCTCGGAAAGGGTCTTATCCCTGACGCCGTCCTTGAGATGCTGGTTCGCATCGCGCCGCAGATTGCGAATCGCGACCTTGGCGTTCTCCCCTTCGTGGCGAACGACCTTGGTCAGCTCGCGCCTGCGCTCTTCGGTGAGCGGGGGCATCGGAACCCGAATCAGGTCGCCCTGATTCGCGGGATTCAGACCCAGATCGCAATCCCGAATGGCCTTCTCGACCTTCTGCACCATGGGCTTCTCCCACGGTTGCACTCCGATCGTCCGGGCGTCGATCAGGGTCACGTTCGCGACCTGGCTGATCGGAACCATACTTCCGTAGTACTCGACCATCACGTGATCGAGGATGCCGGTATGCGCCCTTCCGGTCCGGACCTTCGCAAGATCGGCCTTGAGTACCTCGACCGATCTTTCCATCTTGTGCTCGGTCGTCTTGGTCAGTTCTGAAATCATCGTCGAATCCTCAGGAATGAACCAGGGTGCCCTCGTCCTCGCCCATCACCACTCGCTTGAGCGCGCCGGGCTTGAAGATCGAAAACACATTGATCGGCAATTTCTGATCGCGACACAGGGCAAAAGCAGTTGCGTCTAGCACCGCGAGATTGCGCCCGATCGCTTCGTCGAAGCTGATCCGATGATAGCGCTTCGCGGCGGGATCCTTGTTCGGGTCCGCCGTATACACGCCATCGACCTTGGTCGCCTTCAACACGATCTGCGCACCCATCTCGGAACCACGCAGCGCCGCGGCCGTATCCGTGGTGAAGAACGGATTGCCCGTACCGGCCGCAAATATAACGATCCGACCCTCTTCGAGGTGGCGGATCGCTCGCCCCCGAATATAGGGTTCGACCACCTGATCAATGCGCAGCGCGGACTGTACCCGAGCCTGGAGGCCCGCACGCTTCATGGCATCCGAAAGCGCCATCGCGTTCATGACGGTGGCGAGCATGCCCATGTAGTCCGCCGTCGCGCGATCCATGCCCGACGAGGCGCCCTTCATGCCTCGAAAAATGTTGCCGCCGCCGATCACCACACCAACCTGTACACCGAGTCCGACGACTTCGGCGATCTCAGAAACGATGCGACCCACCACATCCTCGTTGATCCCGTAGGCGTCCTCGCCCATCAGGGCCTCGCCGGACAGCTTCAGCATGATGCGCTTGTAGGCGGCGGTCATGGCGGCTTTCCTACTTCTGGGCCGCGGCAGCCTGCGCCGCCACTTCAGCGGCAAAGTCCGACACCTTCTTCTCGATGCCCTCGCCAACGACATACAGCACGAAGGTGGCGACCGAGGCATTGCGCGATTTCAACAACGTCTCCACGGTCTGCTTGTCGTCCTTGACGAACGGCTGGCCGAGAAGCGTCACTTCCTTGAGGAACTTCTGCACCGTACCCTCCACCATCTTCTCGACGATGTTGGCCGGTTTGCCGGATTCGGCCGCCTTCTCAGTCGCGATACGACGCTCGGTCTCGATCAGCTCGCCCGGAACCTCGCTCGCCGTCAGTGCCTTCGGTTTGGAAGCGGCGATATGCATCGCGAGATCCTTTCCGAGCGCTTCGTCACCACCGACCAGATCGACAAGAACGCCGATCTTGGCGCCGGCGTGCACGTAGCTCGCTACGGCGCCGCTGGCCTCGATCCGACGGAAACGCCGGATCGAGATGTTCTCACCGATCTTGCCGACCAGTGCGGTACGGAAGGCTTCGACCGTCTGGCCACTCAGCTCCAGGCCGGACAATGCTGCGACGTCGGCCGGATTGCGGGTCGCAACCAGTTCGGCAAGCGACGCGGCAAGCGCCAGAAAATCGTCATTCTTCGCGACGAAATCGGTCTCGCAGTTCAGTTCGACCATCGCCGCAAGTTTGCCGTCACCCGAAACGTAGCTGCCGACGACCCCTTCCGCGGTTACGCGGGACGCCGCCTTGCTGGCCTTGCTTCCAAGCTTCACACGAAGGATCTCCTCCGCCTTGCCCAGATCGCCATCGGCCTCGGTAAGGGCCTTCTTGCACTCCATCATCGGCGCGTCGGTCTTCTCGCGCAGTTCCTTGACCATGCTTGCGGTAATTGCCGCCATGCTAACTCCTGAAAATCCTGTCTGGTTCAAATCCGAATCGTGGAAGCTCGAGCGGCACTCAGGCCTGCTCGTCGGGCGATTCTTCCTCGACTTCGACGAATTCGTCGGCACCTGCGGCAACGATGTCCTGCAGCGCCATGCTGCGGCCTTCAAGGACGGCATCGGCGACGCCGCGCGCGTACAGGCGAATCGCACGGGAAGAATCGTCGTTACCGGGAATGATGTAGTCGATGCCATCGGGCGAGTGGTTGGTATCGACGACGGCGACGACGGGAATCCCGAGCTTCTGGGCTTCGGTCACGGCAATCTTGTGATAGCCGACATCGATCACGAACATCGCGTCCGGGAGACCGCTCATGTCCTTGATGCCGCCGATACTCTTCTGCAGTTTCTCCATTTCGCGGCTTGCCATCAGCGCTTCCTTCTTGGAGAGCCGGTCGAAGCTTCCGTCCTCGACCATGACTTCCATTTCCTTGAGGCGCTTGATCGATTGCTTGACCGTCTTGAAGTTCGTCAACATCCCGCCCAGCCAGCGCTCGTCGACGAAGGGCATCCCCGCACGACGTGCTTCCTCTGCGAGAATCTCACGCGCTTGACGCTTGGTTCCGACGAACATGACGGTGCCGCGATTCGCGGACAACTTGCGGATGTAGTCCATGGCTTCGAGATACTTCGCCATGGTCTTCTCGAGATTTACGATGTGAATCTTGTTGCGCTGGCCGAAAATGAACGGGGCCATGCGCGGGTTCCAGAACCGGGTCTGGTGGCCAAAGTGGACGCCCGCTTCGAGCATCTGACGCATCGTGACTGACATGTGTTACTCCGAATCAAAGGGTTGGACCTCCGCCCGACATGACTGCATTCGCAATCCCAACCGTGCCCCGGCACTTCAAGTGACGGGGACGGACCCTTTCGGCATACTGTCGGACGTGTGGATTTTGCCTAGCCTAGTGGACAGACAAGCTGGCGATTATAGCCTTTGAATGCGTCTATACTCAAGCCAACAACCGAAACTGCTTCACAGTGCCCCCCGCCAATTGCCCCCGGTCCGCGCATGCGATAGCCTTCGCGCTTTGAACCAAGGATTGACACCGTAACTGTCCGGGAACGAATTGCGCCCCGCGACCCAACCGCGACGTTGCGCCAAGACCAAAATGAGCATCAACCCCAAGACCCCTGAAGAGATCGAGAAGATGCGCGTGGCCGGACGTCTCGCCGCCGAAGTGCTCGACTACATCGAACCCCACGTGAAAGCCGGCGTAACCACCGGAGAACTGGATCGACTGTGTCATGAATACATGGTCGACGTACAGAAGACCATACCAGCGCCGCTCAATTACGCCCCGCCTGGCTACACACCCTACCCGAAATCCATCTGCACGTCGGTCAATCACCAAGTGTGCCACGGCATTCCGGGCGACAAGGCGTTGAAGAAGGGCGATATCGTCAACATCGACATCACGGTGATCAAGGACCGCTACCATGGGGACACCAGCCGCATGTTCATCGTCGGCGGCGAAGGCGCGGCCAGCATTCTCGCAAGGCGTCTGTGCCGGGTGACTTTCGAATGCCTGTGGCTCGGCATCGCTGCGGTCCGCTCGGGCGCCCGGCTCGGGGATATCGGCCATGCAATCCAGACGCACGCGGAGGGAAACGGCTTCTCGGTGGTGCGCGAGTTCTGCGGGCACGGGATCGGAAGCAGTTTCCACGAAGAGCCGCAAGTACTCCACTATGGCAAGCCGGGGGCCGGAATCGAACTGCTGGCGGGAATGACGTTCACGATCGAACCCATGATCAATGCGGGAAAACGCAATATCTCGGAACTGCCCGACGGGTGGACCATCGTGACCAAGGATCGCAGCCTTTCGGCACAGTGGGAGCACACGATTCTCGTCACGGACACGGGCGCCGAGGTCCTCACGCTGTCGGCGAATTGTCCGCCCCCGCCGGAACTGGTTGGCGAACGTTTCACCTGAGATGCGCGAGCCGCGATGACGCTTCCTCACGTCGCACTGCCCGATGCCATCACTACGGCGCGAGAGCGGCTGAACGCGGGAAACGCGGCAATTCGAGCCGCCTACGAGGCCAAACCCTCGACCATCAAGATGCTCAAGGGACGGGCCGCACTGGTCGATCAGACCATCGGCGCCCTCTGGTGTGCCTGCGAGATGCCCGCCGACGCGGCCCTGGTTGCGGTCGGTGGATACGGCCGTGGCGAACTGTATCCTCACTCGGACGTGGACCTCACCATCATCCTGCGCGCCCCGGCGGACAATGCCACGCAGGCCTGCCTGTCGGGACTGGTGGGTGCGCTCTGGGACGTCGGTCTGGAGATCGGCCAGAGCGTTCGCACGCTGGACGAATGCCTGCAGGCGGCTGCGCAGGACATCACGATACAGACCAACCTCCTCGAAGCACGCCTGCTCTGCGGCAGTCAGGAACTGTTCGACGAGTTCAGCACGCGATATCGTGAAAGCCTTGACGTGCGCGCCTTCTTCAAGGCCAAGAACCTGGAGCAGGAACAGCGATACTCGCGTTTCAATGACACCCCCTATGCCCTCGAACCCAACTGCAAGGAGAGTCCCGGAGGGCTGCGCGACATGCAGATGCTCGGGTGGATCGCACGTGCAGCGGGCCTCGGCCGTAACTGGCGCGACCTGACGCGCAAGCGGCTCATCACAGGGGCCGAAGCCAGTGACCTGCGCAGCATCGAACGTTTTCTGCAGCACGTGCGGATTCGACTTCATTACCTCGCCGGCCGCAGCGAGGATCGACTCCTGTTCGATTATCAGGAGAAGCTTGCGCGGACGATGGGTGTTGCCGCCACGCCCACCAAGCGCGCCTCCGAAGTGCTCATGCAGCGCTACTACCTGACCGCCAAGAAGCTCACGCAGATCAACACCATCCTGCTGCAGAACTACGGAACGGTGATCTTTCCCGACCGCGGTGGCGCAACCATCGTCATCAACGAACGTTTCCGTGCCGTGCGCGAACTGCTCGACGTACGCCACGACCGTGTCTTCGAGGAGCACCCGTCGGCATTGCTCGAGTGCTTTCTGATCCTGCAGCAGCGTTCCGAACTGAAAGGCATGACCGCGCGCACATTGCGCACCCTGTGGCTGAATCGCAAGCGGATCAATGCATCATTCCGTGCCGATCCGCGCAACCGTGCCCTTTTCCTCGAGATCCTCAAGCAGAAGCGCGGCATCGTGCATGAGTTCCGCCGCATGAACCAATACGGAATCCTGAGTCACTACCTTCCGGCGTGGCGACGCATCGTGTGCCAGATGCAACACGACCTGTTCCATGTCTATACGGTGGATCAGCACATCCTGATGGTCTTGCGCAACATCCGTCGCTTCACCATGGGCGAACACGCGCACGAGTATCCGCTTCTGACACGGCTGATCATGGGCTTCGAGCGGCCCTGGCTCCTGTACATCGCAGCGCTGTTCCATGACATCGCAAAGGGCCGCGGCGGGGATCACTCGAAGCTCGGCATGGTCGACGCCCGATCGTTCTGCGAACAACACGCCCTTGACCCGCAGGACCTTGATCTCGTGGTGTGGCTGGTCGAACATCATCTGACCATGTCCCACGTGGCGCAGAAGCAGGACACTTTCGACCCCGATGTCGTGAAGCGCTTTGCCGATATCGTGACGACCGAGCGGCGGCTCACCGCACTTTATCTGCTCACGCATGCCGACATCCGCGGCACCAGCCCGAAAGTGTGGAACGGGTGGCGCGGAAAGCTCCTCGAGGATCTGTTTTTCGCTACGCAGCGCCTGCTTCGCGGCGCGACGCCCCAGCAGGCGCTGGGGCTCGACGACCGCATCGAGGATGCGCGGCGCCTGCTACGTTTCCACGGCTTGCGTCCGGGGGTGGAAGACGCGCTCTGGTCGAAACTCGATCCGGTGTACTTCATGCGCAATTCGGCCGAGGAGATCGCGTGGCACACGCGGGTGCTCTACTACCGGCCCGATTCGGAAGAACCCGTGGTGAAGGCACGCGTCACTGACGAGGACCAGGGCCTGCAGGTCATGGTGTTCACCCATGACCAGAAGGATCTCTTCGTGCGCCTGACCGGTTTCTTCGGCCGGCTGGGCTTCTCGATCCTCGACGCCAAGGTGCACACCACACGGCATGGCTATGCGCTGGACAGCTTCATGCTTCAGGATCCGGGCAACCAGTCGCAATACCGTGACATCGTGACCCTGATCGAACATGAACTGACCGACCGCCTGCGCAAGGCCGGTCCACCCGACCGACCATCCGGCGGGCGGCTGTCACGTCAGGTCAAGCACTTCCCGATCACGCCGAGCGTCAGCATCCGCGCGGACGAGGCCGGAAAGCACTACATCCTTTCCCTTACCGCCGCCGACCGCCCGGGGCTTCTGTTCTCCGTAGCCGAGGTGCTGGCGCAGAACGGAATCGCGCTCCATACCGCCAAGATCGCAACCCTTGGCGAACGTGTCGAAGACACCTTTCTGCTCACCGGACCGGGCCTGTCGCAGGACGCCCGCATCGTCAAGATCGAGCGCGAACTTCTCGACCGGCTCCAGATCTGAGGCAAGCCGTCCCCGCGCGCGTCAGTCACCATTACCCGAGGGGCGGTTCCGCCATGCCGACCAGGAATACATCGCCAACCCGATCCATATCAACACGAAGGTTGCCAGCTGCACCGACGACAGCGGCTCGTTGAAGATCAGCAATGCCGTAACGAACTGCATCGTCGGGTTGACGTACATGAGAAAACCGAGGGTAGACAAGCGCAGCCGTCGCGCGGCACCCGCGAATGCCATCAGCGGCAGGGCCGTGACCACACCACTGGCGACCAGCAAGCCGTTGCGGCTTGCGTCACCTGGAAAGCTCGAACTCCCGGAGTACATGAGCCAAAGCAGTGCAATCAACGCGAACGGCAATAGCAGCAAGGTCTCGACGAAGAGCCCCGACAGCCCATCGAGCGAAACCTGCTTGCGCAGCAGGCCGTAGGTCCCGAAGGTCAGGGCGAGCAGGAGCGTGATCCACGGCAGCTCGCCGAGCACGAAGAGCTGCACGCCGATCGCGATTCCGGCCAGCACGACCGCCCATCGCTGCAGGACGGCCATGCGCTCATGCAGCACCAGCATGCCCAGTGCGACGTTCACCAGCGGGGTCAGAAAGTATCCAAGGCTCGCCTGGAATACCTGGCGGCTTTCGACCGCATGGATGAAGATTCCCCAGTTGGCGGCGATCAACACCGCGCAGGCGAGCACCCGACCCAGCCCGGCGGGGTTTGCAAGCGCCACCCTGACCGCAGACCAGCGCCCGAGAACACTGATCAACCCCGCAAGGAAAAGGCACGACCAGATCACCCGGTGGATCAGCACCTCCCATGCCGGAACGCCCTCGAAGAGCGAAAAAAACAGCGGAAAACAACCCCAGATCAGATAGGCCGCGAGGCCGTAGACGACACCCCTGACCGCATCGGGAGAACGTTTGATCGAAGGGGGCATCGGGAACTCTGAACTGGGATGGAAGGCTTCGGAGGGTTGGGCGAATCCGCGCCGCAACGAAATCGACCGATTTCTGCTTGAAGCACAGCCATGCCGACTGCGCACTTGCACTCTCTACAAGGAGCAAATGGTGCCCAGAAAGGGACTCGAACCCCCACGCCTCGCGGCGCCAGAACCTAAATC
>DAOMNN010000045.1:0-8924 GCA_035443825.1 Rhodocyclaceae bacterium
CTTCAGCCCGTGCTCCAGGCGCGCGGCCGCTTCATGCCGGCGATCTTGCACGCCATCCTGACGTAGCCGTAGGGGAAGAGTTCGAAGAGGTAGTTTCGGGCCTTGCTTCCCAAACCCATCTCTTCGGCCATGTGGCGGATCACGAAGCGTGCGTCCGCCGCGATCTGGTGGTCTTCGTAGAAGCTGCGCATGAAGCGGATGACTTGCCAATGCTCGTCGGTCAGGGCCACTCCTTCCCGTGCCGCAATCTGTTCGGCGATTCTCTCGTCCCAGCGCCAAGGGTCGAAGAGATAGCCTTCGCCGTCGGTCTCCACGGGTATGCCCTTGCTGTCGGTCATCCTGTCGATGGTCTCGGTCGTCATCTCGCTGCTCCTGGCGGATCTCTTGTCCGCTCCGCTGGGCTCCCCGTTGCAACCCGGTTCATGGTCTGTGTGCATAATCTATGGCCTTACGCTTCAATAAACAAACGAAATTAACTGATATCTAATATCGTAATATTCGATGGATTGCGATGGATACCGAATTCGCCCGAACCTTTCTTGCGGTGGTCGCGGCCGGCAACTTCGTCGGGGCGGCGCAGCGCTTGCACGTTACCCAGTCCACTGTCAGCGCGCGCATCCAGGCGCTGGAGCGGCAGCTGGGCACGACGCTGTTCAGACGGGGGCGCGGCGGGGCGGAACTGACCCCGGCCGGGCAGCGCTTTCTGCGCCATGCCAAGAATCTCGTGCGCACCACCGAGCAGGCCCGCCACGACGTCGGCCTGCCCGAGGGCTACAGTGGCGCGCTGACCCTGCGCGGGCGCATTGCGTTGTGGGAGGGTTTCCTGCCGCGATGGGTGGACTGGATGCGGCGGCGTATGCCGGACATCTCGCTCCGGCTGGAGATCGGCTTCGAGGAGGACATCATGCAGGCGCTGGTGCAGGGCACCACCGACATCGGGCTGATGTACACCCCGGAGAACCGGCCCGGTCTCGGAATCGAGTACCTGTTCGACGAGAGCCTGCTGCTGGTCGGGACCGAACGCGATGCGCCGTGGTCCGACCAGCGCTATGTGCACGTCGACTGGGGTCCGGAGTTCGAGGCGCAATTCACCACCCACTACCCGGATCTCGATCCGCCGGCGCTGTTGGCCAATGTGGGGTGGCTCGCGGTGCAACAGGTACTGCATTCGGGCGGCGCGGCGTTCATTCCGCGCCGGATCGCGCGCGACCTGATTGCGGACGGGCGGCTGCATGCACTGCCGGAAAGTCCCGTGTTGTCGTTGCCTGCGTACCTCGCCTACTCGCTGGAGCGCCGTGATGCCGCAATGCACGCGGCACTCGAGGGCTTGCGTTCGCTCGCCCTCGCGGAAAGGGAAGAGGCCTGAGATCAGCCCGACGAACCGTGCCATGGGCGGACCCATGAGCCGCCTGGCACGAGTTCGTGCCGACCAGCGCCATCGGCCGTCGAGCGCGATGCCCTCCCGCGTGGCACTCCCCTGTTCCTGGCGTTCGCCAGTGTCGCCGGTCCACGTCGTACGACACGTTCGCATCGCGGATGACCGAAACCGGCGGTCGCCCCGAAAGCGGTCGACCCGCAGCCGCCGCTCTGCGCGGCAATGATCGCCCGGTGTCTGCAATCGGCGACAGCGCGATCCTCGCCCTGGCAGGAGTGCGGGCGGATCGGTTCTGTACGGCGTCGTGAAATGGCAACACTTTCTCATCCGCGAATTCGACGTCGACGTCGACCGTGGCTGCTCGTCACCGACAAGTCGCTGAATCGTAGCGAGTTTTGCCGATATGGCACGCGGCTTGCTCAATGACCATGCCCTCGATGCTTCGAGGCATGACCCCTTAACGAAAGGAGAATTCAGATGAAACTCACGAAAACGCTTGCGGCAGTGATGGCCGCTGCATTTGCACTTCCGGTGGTGGCGACGGCAGGTGAGGCGGTGAAGGGCGGCGCGAGCCAGACCGACTCGACGATCATTCTTGCCCAGGCCGCCGAGGACAAGTTCAACATGCTCGACGTGAATCAGGATGGCGTGATCGACCGCAACGAGGCGGCTGCCGATCCGGAGCTCGCGGCTTCGTTCGATCAGGTCGACCTGACCGGCACCGGCGAGATCACGATCGAGGAGTTCTCGGCGTGGGAGGAAGTATCCGAGTCTACCGGCACGCCGGCTAACTGAGCGACCAGAACGGCGGTGGCGCGATCCGCCACCGCCGGTTTCGCATGCCCGAGTCCGGGCATGTTGGCAATATGCACATCGCACTCGCTCCCCTGGCGGCCCTCATCGCGGGCATCGTGATCCTGATCATGCCGCGACTGCTCAACTACATCGTCGCACTCTACCTGATCATCATTGGCCTGGTCGGCCTTTTCGGCGGGGGAAGCGTCCGTTTCTAGGAGGGCGTCGGACTTGAGCGATCGTCGCTCGCTTTCCCACTGGCGCAGTAGACCAGCCTCAAGCCCGACAGCCTCCTGGCCGGTACGAAGCGTCACGCGGGACCCTTGCGCCGGGTATTGTCAGCGAGACAAACCGCTACGAGGGCATCGCCCACAGATGCGCCGCCACGAGGGCGCGCCAGGGCGAGAATGCCGCGAGCCATTTCTGGGTAAAGGCGGCATCGACCGGCTGTGCGAATCCGAGCAGGCGCTGCAGTTTGCGCCTTACCGCCACGTCGCCGTGCAGCGAACCATCGAGCCAGCCGAATCCACGCAACAGGGTGTAGTCCACAGTCCAGGGTCCGATGCCGCGAACATCCATCAGGCGGCTTCGAATGGTCTCGATGGGGGTGGTCGTCCATTGGTCGAGTGGGAGATGGCCTGCCTCCACTGCGCCACTCAATGTGACCAGTGCCTGCGCCTTGGTCGCCGAAAACCCGGCCTGACGCAGAGGGGCTTCGCCGAGACCTGCAACCCGTGACGGACCAGGGTAGCAGGCGATTCCGCTGGAATGGGTGATGCCGCTCAGCCGGATCAGGTTTCGCCGGATCGAGACTGCCGCGCGGACGCTGATCTGCTGCCCGGTTATGGCCCAGGTCAGCGCCTCGAAGGGGCTCGCCGCGAGCGGTACGCGCAGCCCGGGCTGGCGGGCGATGAGTGGGCCGAGTTCAGTGTGCGAATGATAGACGTTCTCGAAGTCCTCGATGCGCTGGGTGAGACCGAGCATGCGTGTTGCCATGTCGACCAATGCGTCTTCGGTTGCGTCCGTCGGGCCGTCGACGGCCAGCGCGATCTCGCAGCGATCCGACTCGAAGCGTAACGTCAGGGACGCGGCGTGGCCGGCCCAGGTAAGGCCCTTGCGGAAGCCCTGTGTATCGACGCGTTCGGCGACGCCTTGCGGATCGCGGCCATGGAAGGCCAGGACGTCATCCTTCCGGTAGTCCGAAGGCAGGGGGATGGAGCAGCGAAGCCGTGAATGCATCTGCGGCCTCAGCTTTGCGCCTCGCGATCGAGCAAGGCACGCTTGCGCTCCACGCCCCAGCGGTAACCCGACAGCGTGCCATCGGTGCGCACCACGCGATGACAGGGAATCGCCACCGCCAGCGCGTTTGCGGCACAGGCACCGGCGACGGCGCGGACGGCCCGTGGTGCGCCTATGCGGCGCGCGACGGCCGCGTATGTTGCGGTCTGGCCCGCAGGAATCTCCTGCAGCGCTTGCCAGACGCGCTGCTGGAATGCCGTGCCGCGCACGTCGAGGGGCAGGCCGAGTCCCGTGCGGGGTGTTTCGACGAAGCCCACCACGCATGCGACGACCCGTTCGAACCCGGCATTGCCTGCGCGGATGTCCGCACGCGAGAAGCGGTCCTGAAGATCACGTACAAGCGCTTCGGGGTCATCGCCGAGAAGGATGGCACAGAGGCCGCGATCGGTGGCTGCAACCAGAATTGCGCCGAGCGAGCATTGGCCTACCGCGAACCGGATCTTCATGTCCGTACCGCCTGCGCGATAGCTGCTCGGCGTCATTCCGAGAACCTGATTCGAGGTGGCGTAGAAACTTCCGTTGGAAGCATAGCCCGCATTGTAGATAGCGTCGGTGACGGTGCCGCCGCGTGCGAGTTCGGACCGGATCCGCTGCGAGCGGTGCGCGGCCGCATACGCCTTCGGGGTCACCCCCGTGACGCTCCTGAAGATGCGGTGCAGGTGATAGGTGCTGAGTCCTGCGCGAGCGGCGAGCGTGCGCAGACTCGGCGCCTGCTCGGCCCGCTCGATGAAGCGGCATAGTTCCGTCACGACCGCGGCATGCCTTTCCGCCAGGGACGGCTGGCCTGGTTTGCAGCGTTTGCAGGGGCGAAAGCCGGCGCGTTCGGCATCGGCGGCGTCCGGGTGAAACCGGATGTTCTCCGGCCGTGCCAGGCGCGCGGCGCAGGTGGGGCGGCAATACACGCCGGTGGTGCTGACCGAATACACGAACTGCCCGTCGGTGGTCCGGTCGCGTGTGACCAGGGCCGTCCAGCGCGGGTCACGCAATGTGGCGGCGGCGTGCTTCTCGATTTCGGTGGCGGTCTTCATCATGCCCTCGCAACGATTCCAGGATGGATGCCTGCAATCTAGCTCCTGACGGGCACGGGGGCACTCCGGATCTTGCTTTCGAATTCGCGTTCGCCGGGCACACTCACGTGCCTGCGCCGAGCCGCCCTCAGGGCGGGGTACGGAAGGATCACGCCCGGCGCCTGCTCAATCCGCAGTCGCGTCGCCGGATTCGGGTGCGGCGGATTCGGACTGATCCGGACCGTCGGCCCCGTTCTCGTCCCCAGCGGCCTTGTTGGCGAGCTTCTGGCGGCGCTTCTCTTCCTTTTTGTTCTTCTTCGCCAGATCTCTCTGTCGCTTTTCGAACTGGTAGTTTGGTTTGGCCAAGAGGTTACCTTTGATTGCGGTGAGTACCGCGTGGAATTGCGAAATGTCAGGGGAGCAGGTGCAATCGCTCAGTCTGTGGGCAGATTATGCCATTACCGGCCGGTCCCGGTCACCCGCGCCCGGGTCGTGTGCCGATCCACCTGCCGCCCGGCGGGGCGGCAGCTTGCTCACCAGTAGCTCAATGCATTGCGAAACAGGTCAGCGAGATGTTCCTCGGCAACCGGCTTGGGGGCGTTCTTCACCAGACGCTGCTGCGCCCAGGCGCCGGCGGTGAGCGTGCCAATGTCACCCGCGTGATAACCGACGCCGCCGACGCCATTGGGGATATCGCAAATGCGCATGAGATCGATCAGGCGCCGCGCAACGATCTCCCCGGCATCGGTCGTGGTCGCGTCATGCACATCTGCGCCGAGCCACGCGGCGGCGTCCAGATGGCGCTCGGGGCAGGCGTCGGCGGTGAAGCGGAACACCGCCGGTGCGTTGACGATGACCGACATGCCGTGCGGCACCATCGGTTCTTCCTGCGGGTAGCCGGCCACGCGAAAATCGCGCACGCCTCCTGCCACGGCGTAGGCCATCCCATGCGGCAGGTGCACGCCGGCGTTGCCGAACGCGATTCCGGCCAGCGTCGCGGCCCACATCATGGCGTCGCGCGCCTCGCGGTCGGCAGCGTCGCGCACGGCGCGTTCGAGGAAGGTGCCGGTGAGCTGCAGCGCCTTCTCGCAGCCGAAATCGCTCCACGGGTTCGCGCCCTGGCTCATCGGCCGCAGGCTGGGCTGCGCTGCCTTTGCTCGGCAGGTGTGCGGTAACGCGGTATAGCTCTCCAGCGCGTGCGAGAGCACGTCGAAGCCGGATGCGGCGACCACGGTGGCGGGCAGCGTGTAGGTCGTGGTGGGGTCGATCAGCGCCAGCGTCGGACGCAGGCGCCGTGACACGATGCCGGTCTTCACCGCCTTCTCGATCCAGTCGAAGATCGCGATGCCGGTGCACTCGGCCCCCGTGCCGCAGGTGGTCGGGCAGGCAATGTGCGGCTTCAGAGGGCCCGGCACGGCGCGGCCTTCGCCGAGCGGTGCATTGACGTAGGCCGCGAGTTCGGCCGGATAGGTCGAATACAGGTTGGCGGCCTTGGCCGTGTCGATGACCGAACCCCCGCCGACCGAGACGAAGCCATCGAAGTGACCGTCCGCGACAAAGCGGGCGGCATCGACAAAGGCCTTGTCGGTGGGCTCGACCGTGACGTCGCTATAGACAACGGCATCCAGGCCCGCATCGGCCAGCGAACGACGCACGATGCCTGCGTGCTCCATATCTGCAAGGCGCGGGTCGGTGAACAACGCCACGCGCTTCAAGCCCAGGTTGCGCGCATGGTCGCCGGCTTCGGCCAGGCAGCCGGGACCGAAGGTGATCGCGGAAATGTCGACCGAAAATACGGCATCGCCGCCTTCGGCCAGGGCGTAGTGGTGACAGCAGGACATGGTGTCTCCCGAGCGATGGTTGTCGAGGCGCGCGGCGGCGCGTGCTGCGGCTCAGTATAGGCGATGGCTTGGCGGGCGGCGAGCCAAGGTACGGGCTTCACGACGATCCTGACGGGCAACGGCAAGTCGCCGGACACAGGAGTCACGACATCCGGCTTCCGTTTTAAATTAAGTTGAGCTAAAGTAAAAACAATTAAAAAGCCATGCTTCGGAAGGATTTGCAGCGTTGACCACCCGGACCTACAACAATGAAAAGCGCCGCTGGCGGCAGGCCGAGCTGAAGGCCGGCATCGCCGCCGCAACGGCCGAACTTCATGCCAGCAAGGGCGTGATTGCGACCAGCTACGCCGATATCGCCAGGCACGCCGGCGTGTCGTTGCCTACGGTGTACAGCCACTTCCCGACGCAGGATGACCTGCTCCAGGGTTGCACCGCACATGTCATCGCCCAGGCGCCCGCATTGCCTACCGAGAAGATTCTTGCCGCGCCGGACCTGCCCGCTGCCGCGAACTTGTTGGTCACCGCGATGGAGGCGCAGCACCTGCACTTCGAGCCCTGGTCAGCCTGGCGCGAGGATCGGGTGATACCGCTCCTGGGCGCGATGGCTGCCGCGATCCGCCAATCGAAGTCCGAACTGATTGCGGCCGTGCTGGCGCGTCACGACGTGCCGGGTGCGCATCGGGAGCAAGTGGCCGCCTGGGAGTCCGTGCTGTCGTTCGACATGTGGCATCGCCTGGTGCGCGAGCATGGGTTGTCGCGTTCCGCGGTGCGCCGAATACTCGTTCAGTGGCTGCTGGCTGTCGTCGGACCGACACCCGCACCCTCACTCACCCAAGGTCCGAGGAGAACAACATGAACACGACCCCGACCGCCTCGATCAGCCCGATCTCCGAGGACACCTATCGCATCAGCGTCGCAGTCCCGGGGCCGATGCCCGGCGGCTTTTCGTTCAACCAGTATCTGGTGGTCGACGAGATGCCGCTGCTCTTTCACACCGGACCGAGACGCCTGTTTCCGCTCATCCGGGGGCAGATCGAAGCCGTGCTTCCCGTCTCGAGACTGCGCTACATCGCGTTCTCGCATGTCGAGGCCGACGAATGCGGCAGTCTGTCCGAATTCCTGGCCGCGGCACCGCAGGCCAAACCGGTATGCAGCGACGTTGCGGCGATGGTTTCGGTCGGTGATCTGGTCGACGTCGAGCCATTGGCCATGGCCGACGGACAGAAGCTGAGTCTCGGCCGGCATCAACTGGCATGGCAATCGACTCCCCATCTGCCCCATGGATGGGAATGCGGATACCTGTTCGATGAAACCACCGGGACGCTCTTCTGTGGCGATCTGTTCACACAGCCCGGGATGGGAGAGCGGCCTCTGGTGAGCGACGACATTCTCGGTCCCAGTGAGGCGTTCCGCCAGCAGATGGATTATTTCGCGCACAGCCGGGACACCTCGCGAATGATCGAGAAACTGGCCAATCTGCAGCCCGGCGTGCTGGCCTGCATGCACGGCAGTGCATGGGCGGGGGACGGCGCTGGCCTGTTGCGCAAGCTCGGTGCGTCGTTGGCAGCCTAGGGCCTGTTCCTATACGCCAAGGCGATCCGCAAGCGCGTATGGGAACAGGCCCCACAGGCAGTGGCAGATGGGCAGTTGGCGTGCGAGGTCTGTCGACTGCCTACAGCAGACTCAATTGCCCCGAATCGTCTCGCGGCGGTCTGAAGCGCGTGGTGTCCAGCTCGCGCCGCGTGCGATTCAGACCCAGCCGTTCGCAGCTGCGGTGCATGCGCTGCCGGTACAGGTCGGCGAACACGCCGTTGCCACGCATGCGGTGACCGAAGCGCGGGTCGTTGCTGCGGCCCCCGCGCATCTGGGCGAGGAGGCTCAGTACGTGGCGGGCGCGGTCGGGATAGTGGCGCTCGAGCCAGTCGGTGAACAACGCGTCGAGTTCGTGCGGCAGACGCAGCAGCACGTAACCGGCCGACTCGGCGCCGGCGGCGTGCGCCGCCTCCAGTACCGCCTCCATGTCGTGGTCGTTGAGTGCCGGAATGAGCGGCGCGAACAGCACGCCGACCGGAATGCCTGCCGCCGCAAGTGTGCCCATCGCCTGGAGGCGCCGGGCGGGGCGAGGTGCGCGGGGCTCCATGCGCCGGGCGAGTTCATCGTCGAGCGTGGTCACGGAAAACATGACCTGCACGAGATTGTCGCGCGCCATGTCGGCGAGGAGGTCGATGTCGCGCTCGATCGCGGCCGACTTGGTGACGACGGTGAACGGATGGCGGGTTTCGGCGAGGATCTCAAGAAGCTTGCGCGTCAACCCCAGTCGGCGCTCGATCGGCTGCCACGCATCCGTGTTCGCGCCAAAGGTGATCGGGGCGCAGACGTAGCCGCGACGCGCGAGTTCGCGGCGCAGCGTGGTCGGCGCATCGGGTTTCCAGCCGATCTTGGTCTCGAAATCCAGGCCCGGCGACAAGTCGAGCCAGGCATGGGACGGGCGCGCGTAACAGTAGATGCAGCCGTGCTCGCAACCGCGGTAGGGATTGATCGAGCGGTCGAAGGGGACATCGGGTGAGCGGTTGAAGGTGATAACCGCCTTCGCCGAATCGACGAACA
>DAOMNN010000045.1:9024-10792 GCA_035443825.1 Rhodocyclaceae bacterium
GGGACATCGGGTGAGCGGTTGAAGGTGATAACCGCCTTCGCCGAATCGACGAACAGCTCGGTGGCGGTCGCGCCCGACGCATCGTCGAACCTGTCGTCGACGATGCATTCGCGCTGCTGTCGTGCGAAACGACTGTCCGGTCGTAAGCCCGTACCTCGCCCCCGCGGCCCTTCGCGCAGCGCTGAATGAAACTCAGCATGGCTGTTTTTTTGTACAGGCATGCGGCAAGTTTCCGCCGCTTCGGGGTCCGGGTCAACAGGCTCGCGCTTGCTCTCGTCGGGAGGCATGCGCTTCACAGAAGCGCTTCGCGACCAGGTAATTCGCTGCGCGCAAACCAGCGGCGATTCGCTCCGCCCCAGGTGTCGAGGTAGGCTGCGGCCTTGGAGACCGGTGAGGCGACGAGGCATGCAGCCGGGACTCCGAAACTGTCGGCCACGATCCAGCCGTGAAGGCTGGTGCCGAGGTAGCCCACGCTGCCGGCCAGCAGCGCACAAAGATCGAAGACATGGGTCGATCCGAAGCGTGCCGGCGGCTGTTGCGGGTCACTTGCACGCAGACGCGTCGCCAGCCGATCGAGGACGGCGTCGTCGTCGTGCCAGGGTGCAGTTCCGGCACGGAAGAGCACGATTCCGGCCCGAAGGGCAACGGCGGTTGCGTGCGCTGCGCTGGCGACCGCATCGAGCGTGGCATCGTCACCCCAATCGGCGGCGATTTGCACTGCCAGACGGCGCGGGATGCTGCGCGCGATTCGTGCAGATTCACCTTGTACGGCGTACCGAGCGATGAGTGGCGCGAAGCGCGCGGCGGTCGTCGCGGCCGGATCGCGCACAAGTGAGGCCTCCACGCCGGCCTGTCGCAATGCAGCGAAAGTGGTCGCGTCGCGCACGCTTACCGAAATCGCCGTGCGCAGCGCCGCAATCGCCTCGTCCCGCAACGGGTGCGGAAGGTCGCGCAGCCCGACGCCGCCTACTGCGTCGAAATGCACGTCCCATCGCGGCGGGAGATCGAATGCGGGGCATACGTAGGGCAACTGCCGATTCGTGCCGAGGACGCGCGCAGCCCATGCGTCCCGCGCTGCGGGCTTGCTGTCCCAGGTGGCGATCGCACGCGCCGCTTCGTCGCGGGTCTGGAGCATCACCGCCACTTCCCACGCGGTGGTGGTGAGAATCTCGCCACCGACGTGAACGAAATCGGCGGCTTCGTCGCCATAGCTCCGAATCACGCCGTCCAGCGTCTGCACATGGTGTCCGCCGAAGGGGCGCAGATCACGGTCGGCGAGTCCGGCAAGCACGGCATCACTGCCGCGACGAGCGGCGATGGCACAGTGGGCGAGCAGCAGATCGCCGAAGTTGTGGCGGTCGAACGCACCGAACAGGATCAGTGGTCGCGTCATCGTCTCGTCATCCCCCACAGCAAGGATCGGCGGCCGTCGTTCCACGTGCGCGTTGCACGCGCGGCGTTTCGGTGGGGCCCGGAGGTGACGGTCGTCGATATGGCGCGTTGCAGGGCCGGATGCGGTCAGAGTATGACTTGACCCTTCCGGGGCGGCAATCGCTGCAACGGCGCTACGGCTTCGCGGGGTGCCGCTCAAGCTGCGTCTGTCGTGCTTCAGCGACAGACGCGCCAGTGCCGGCGGGCGCAGGCCTCTGCTCGCGGTCACTGTTCTGTCGCGGCGCCGGAAGGGCCGTGACGCACGGCATTGCTGACGGGAGTGCGAGGTGACCGTCGTGGGATGGCGACGGATCGAAGCGGCGCAGGTCGCGCGATC
>DAOMNN010000045.1:10892-27371 GCA_035443825.1 Rhodocyclaceae bacterium
GCGAGGTGACCGTCGTGGGATGGCGACGGATCGAAGCGGCGCAGGTCGCGCGATCCACGCCGGCCGCCCGCCAGATGTCGCCGAATTGGGACACATGTGCCGCAAGCGAGCCCATTCCGAGAACTCCTGCACTCGGCAGAGTGATCGATGGACGACGACACGTTTCTGCATGCATTTCCCGGCTTCAAAGGGCTGTGCGCCGGATCTGGGGTGTCCCGGATCGACTCGCTTGGCATGGCCGGCGATATTGGCACGACGCTTGCAACGCTCATGGCAGGGCTTCACCCTCTCCCGATCCGGGAACGCGGGCTGAAGGAACACTCACACGAGAGCCGCAAGGCAGGAGGACGAGATGAATACGAAGCTTCAGAAGACGTTGATCGCCGGCGCCGTGATGGCGTTGATCGCATCGCCCGCTTGGGCAGCCAGCGACGCATCGGAGTATCCCGCCGCAACGCCGCAGGCCGAGACCGGCCAACCGATGCAGTCGGCGCCGATGGATACCGCGCCGCAAATGGGCACGGCATCCGAAGCGTTCAGCGATAACCCCATTTACAACAGCACGCCCGATGAACTCCGCCGAGTCGAAGTCCGCGATTCCGAGGGCAACAAGGTCGGCAGGGTGAAGACGGTCGTGCTCGGGCCGGACCATGAAAGTGCTCATGCAGTGGTCTCGGTAGGTGGGATCCTGGGTCTTGGCGCGCGCGAGATCATCGTGTCACTTGACGAACTGCAGATTGTGGAAGACAGATTGCAGGTCAGTGTCACCCGCGAAGATCTCGAAGCACGCGGGGATTACGAACCGGAGCAGTACGTCGAACTCGAGCCGGAAACGCCGATCAGGGAATTTTCGGCCTTCGAGCCGATTCCGGACACCGGCGAACCCGCTGCTTCAGAGCCCGACGAGTCTCGCCAGGAACGCTGACGAGCGGGTGCAGTGCATTACGCACGTACTGTGCCGCACGATCCCGGCGCCTCATCCGAGGTGCCGGGATCGTGTTCAGTCGAGGGCGGCCAGGTCGGCCGTTTCTCCAGCGACCACAGTGTCACAATGGCTCAGCATGAGACGTGGCGGTTCGAACGAGAATATGAACGGCGCAGCGCGCTGCAGGACGTTGAGTCCCAGGATGGGGCGGGTATTACCCGGAAATACGGCCGCTTCGACGTCGCGAAGCCAGCATGCATCACCGATGCTGACGGCTTCGATCGAATAGACCGGAACCTCCAGTACGCTGCCATTCGCGAGGCGGCCGCGAAGCTGTTTGACGAACCGCGCCTGGCCCGCCAACTGAAGCGTCTCGAGCATTTCCTCGTTGATGGTCATGTAGCCCGATCCGGTATCTACCATCAGCTCCACCGGACCCAGGCCGTTGATCTGCCCGCCCACGTAGAAGGTTGCGCCACCCTTTGCGCGCATGTCGATACTGGTGCCGAACTCGCCGGCGGCCGCCACGGAGCAGGCGCCGCTAAGAAACACAAGAAGGATACGGACGAGTCTTTGCATCGATAACACCCCGGTAAATGGCAATGACGCGTGCGGCTTCCCTGCACGTTCGCGCAAGTTTGGGATCAGAGAGCCCGACAGTTCACGATTTCAAGCCGGAATCGGTGTCGATCTCAAGGATAAGAAGCGCGACCACTGATGTCCGAGTATCGACTTGCCAGTGGGCGGGGTCAAGCGGCCTGGCCACCGCCGGTCACGCCTCAAGGTCCGGCCGTCCGATTGCCGTCGAAGGCTGTGGCACCCGCTTGGCACGCCCGATTGCATTTTCTTACCCCCTCTTGAGGCCTGCGACCCTAGACTGCAAGGTTCGACAACGTCGTCCTGCGTGCATCTCCTTCATGCTCCGTCTGTCGTTCAGCCATACACTCTTGGCGAGTTTCCTGCTGATCGCCACAATTCTCGGTTCGGCTGCACTCGGCGGTCTGATCGCGCTGGAGGCGTTTGCCAACCGTAGCCGCGAGAACGCGCAGGATGCGCTGCGTTCGACGGCGGCTGTGCAGCAGCTGGCTGAACGCACGGTGGACATGGAGCGCAGTGCGCGGCAATTCCTGGTCCTCGACGATCCGGTTCTCCTCGAGCGCTTCGAGCAGGCGCGGCACGATGCGCTGTCTGCCCTCGATCGCATCGAGGCGCTCGGGCTCCCCCACATCGGCGCACTCGTCGATGGCTGGCGACGTGCCGCCGCGACGGTTGCCGCCGCCCTTGTCGAGCGTCCCGACGGCAATGGCCAGCTGACGGAGGCCCTGGGGCGCCTCACGCCGATCAACGAACAGCTGGCCACCGCCGTGCGCGTGCAACTCGGACGCGACGCACAGCAACTGATCGAGGAACTCGAGGCGAACCGCAACATGCTCGGGTGGCACGTGATCGCGGCATTCGTCGCCGCCGGCCTGCTCGCCGCACTGACCGGTTGGTGGGTCGTGCGGCCTTTCCGCGCGGTCGAACAGTCGATCGAGGCGCTCGGCGAGAGCCGCCTGGACGATCCCGTGGCCATCTCGGGGCCTGTCGATCTGCGCCGGATCGGGCGTCGCCTGGACTGGTTGCGGCAAAGGCTGTCGGAGCTGGAAGCCAATCGCGCACGGGTACTGCGCCATGTGTCACACGAACTCAAGACGCCACTGGCCTCGCTGCGTGAGGGTATCGCCCTGCTGGACGACCGCGTTGTCGGCGGACTCACCGGGGAGCAGCGCGAGGTCGTGTCGATCCTCGAGAACAACGCGCGTGTCCTGCAGGAGCGGATCGAGGCGCTGCTCGGCTATAACGCCGCGGTATTCGACACGCGCAGCGTGAAGCGCCGACCGGTGGTCTTGCGCGAGCTGGTCGATGCGGTTCTTGCAGAGCAATCCCTGCAGATTCAGGGGCGCAGCGTGCGCGTGAGTGTCAGCGGAGCGAACCCGAAGGCGAACGTGGATGCCGACAAACTGCATATCGTATTGACGAACCTGATCGGCAACGCCGTATCCTTCACTCCGGAAGGGGGCGAAGTACGCGTGGTGTTGTCGCGAGTGCTTGGCAGGGTGCGAATCGATTGCATCGATGCGGGACCGGGCGTGCCCGACGAGGAGTGCGAGCGCATCTTCGAGCCGTTCTTCCAGGGCAGTCGCCAGGCTTCGCTTCCGCGTCACGGCAGCGGGTTGGGATTGTCGATCGTGCGCGAGTTCGTCATCGCCCACGGCGGCACGGTCGAGGTGCTGCGGACTGCCAGCGGCGCCCATTTCAGAGTGGAGTTGCCCCATGACATGTGAGTCAGGAGAACGGATGTGGGGGTGGTGGAAGCCGCTCGCCGTGGCGCCTGTGGCAGTGCTCGTCGCCGGTGTTCTGCTCGCTGGCTGCGGCCTGCGCGGCGGCACGCCGGAGGCGGTGCAACCCGGCGATGTCGTCTGTCCGGAGACCGGTACCTATGATGCCGATGCCATTCACGCCCTGATCGCCTACCATCGCGAGATACGGGATCTCGATAGGACGGAACTGGAGCGTGCGCAGCGTGCCGTCGGCGATGCGGGAGACCGTCCGCTGGAGCAGATGCGACAGGCGATCTTGCTGGGCGACCCGCGAAGCGCAGGCGAACTGCCCCGTGCCCTCGCGCTTCTCGAAGCGGTGCTCGCGTCGCGGCGCGACGATGCGGTTGCGGTGCGCTCACTGGCACGCATGCTGTCGAACGAGATGCAGGAGCAAATGCGTCTGAGGCGCCAGCTGGATCGCGCCGGAGCCCAACTCAAGACGAGCGAGCAGGCACGCGCTGAACTCCAGGAAAAACTCGATGCGCTCGCGGAGATCGAGCGCAGCCTGCCGACCCGACCGTCCCCGGAACCGGTCGTGCCGCCCAAGCCCGCAGAGAGGAGAAGTGCGCAATGAGAACCAAGCCACGCGAAGTCCCCTCGCCCGGGCCTCATCTTCTCGTCGTCGACGACGACAAGGATCTGCTCAGGCTGCTGTCGATGCGCCTGCGTGCCAGCGGCTACCGCGTCAGCACTGCGGAGAGCGCCGAGGCGGCAATCGCCCTGCTGGCGGTCGAGCGCTTTTCACTCGTGGTCAGCGACGTGCGTCTGCCCGACCGCGACGGTCTGGCGCTTTTCGAGGATATCCGTCGAGGTAACCCGGCGCTTCCGGTGATCCTGCTGACGGCGCACGGCACCATTCCCGACGCGGTCGAAGCGACATCGCGCGGTGTGTTCGGTTATCTGACGAAACCTTTCGACAGCAAGGCACTGCTGGACAAGATCGCCGACGCGTTGCGGATCGGGAGTCCGACACAGACGCGCGAGAGTGAGGTCGGCGAGGCCTGGCGAAAGGAGATCGTCAGTCACAGCAGCAGCATGGCCACCGTTCTCGACGAGGCTCGGCTCGTGGCCGCCTCGGAGGCGAGTGTGCTGATCCGTGGCGCGAGCGGCAGCGGAAAGGAACTGCTCGCGCGCGCGATCCACCGTGCCAGTCCTCGCGCTGCGGCCCCCTTCGTCGCGATCAATTGCGGTGCGATCCCCGAACAGTTGCTCGAATCCGAGTTGTTCGGGCATGTGCGCGGCGCCTTTACGGGCGCTACGAACGCTCATACGGGGCTCTTCCTGGCCGCCAACCACGGCACGGTGTTTCTCGATGAGATCGGCGACATGCCACCGGCGCTCCAGGTGAAGCTGTTGCGCGTGCTGCAGGAGCGCGCCGTGCGGCCGGTGGGGGCGAGTCGCGCCGAACCGATCGACGTGCGCATCCTGTCGGCGACGCACCGTGACCTCGAGGCGGCGCTGGCAGGTGGAGAGTTTCGAGAGGACCTGTTCTATCGACTCAACGTAGTGAGCCTCACCCTGCCTTCCCTGGACGAGCGGCGCGAAGACATTCCGCTGCTGGCACAGCACTTCATCGAGATCCTGGCAGCGAAGTATCGCAAGAACCTGCGCGGATTTGCCCCCGAGGCGCTGGCGGCCCTGACGACGGCGGCGTGGCCGGGCAACGTGCGCCAGTTGCAGAACGTCGTCGAGCAGGCCTGCGCGCTTGCGACGACCCCGCTCATACCGCTGCCGCTCGTCGAACGTGCGCTGCGTGCGCGCAGCGTCGAGGCACTGAGCTACGCCGAGGCCCGGCGCCGCTTCGAACGCGACTATCTGATCCAGCTCCTCAAGCTGACTGACGGCAACGTGTCCGACGCGGCGCGGCTGGCCGAGCGCAATCGCACCGAGTTCTATCGCCTGTTGCAGCGTCATGCCCTGACCCCAAGCCTGTTCCGCAGCGAGGGCGCCGCCGCCCCGGATGCCGACACGGAGCCCTGACTCGCCACGTGAGGCCGAGCCCGGGCCGCCGGGCGGGACGGTCGAGTCAGCGCACCCGACTTATTGCAAGGTGCACGCCGAGGCCGACCAGTACCCCTCCGGAAATTCCCTCCAGCCAGCGGCGGGTGCTGTCGGTCGAGAGCCACTTGCGAGCGCTGCCGACCAGCCACACGATCAAGCCGAGCCACACCATCCCGATGATGAAATGTACGCCTGCCAGGTAAAGCGACTTGAGCAGGGCGGGTTCGCCGGCGCGGATGAACTGTGGCAGAAAGGCGAGGTAGAAGACCGCCGGTTTGGGGTTCAGGACGTTGTTCAACAGTCCCTCGACAAAGCCCGCGCGTACGCCGGCCGCTCGGGCATTGAGCGACAGCGCGTCGGGGGCCGGCTCGGTGCGGCGTAGCGCATGATGCAGCCCCTTCAATCCGAGGTAGATCAGATAGCCCGCCCCGGCGAGCTTGAGCAGTTCGAACGCGGTGGCCGAGCGGGCCAGTACTGCCGACACGCCGAGCGCCGAGAGCGTCGCATGAATGAACAACCCGCAGCAGATGCCGAATGCCGTGACCACGCCGGCGCGTCGTCCGCGCACGAGCGCCGAGCGCAGCACGAGCATGGTGTCGACGCCAGGGCTGAGCGTGAGCAGCGTTACCGCCACGAGAAAGGTCAGGAACTGTGCGTCGAGGGTGAACACGAGATCGTCCGGCGTGATGGTGGTCAGTGCGAAGCGGGTTTGCGACGGATGCCGATCAGCCGGCCCAGTGTCGCCGGTCGCGGTAGCGTCGCATGCGCAGACCTCAGGGCATCGACGCGCGGCTGGATGTGCGCGGGAAACGGCGCCGAGCGCCGCTGTCCCATGTCGATATGCATGGTGATGACTTCGTTGGTGGCCGCCAGCCAGCCTTCGGTCGCATGGCGCATCGTGTGATGCATGTGGATGCGCTTGGCGTCGGCGTCGATCAGTTGCGTATACACGACGTAGGGGTCGCCCTGCTTCAGTTCCCGGTCGTAGGTGACGTGCATCTCCAGCGCGAAGGTCGAGCCGCCTTCGCGGCGCGGGTAATCCGGGTCCATCCCGAGCGTGCCCAGAAAGCGGTCGGTACCCTGATCGAACGCCAGGACGTAATAGGCGACGTTCATATGGCCGTTGTAGTCGATCCACTCTGCCGGCACGTCGCCGCGAGCCGTCTCGAGGGGTTCGGCGGGACATCGATCGTCGGTATCGCTCATGTTCTCACTCTTCAGACTGCCACCCCTTGCGGTCATCCGTTTCCGCCGGGGTCGGGGCTTTGGTTCGACTTCTTGCGGCTGGCCCTGTCCCGTTTCGATTCCGCGTCCGTGCCCGTCACGCCCGCGGTAAGGATGAAGCGCATCGCTTCGTCCATGCTCATGTCCAGCGGACGCAGCGCACTGCGCGGCATCAGGACGGCGTAACCCCCGATCATGTAGCTCATCGGCAGATAGACGAGCACGCTGTCGTGGTCGCCGAATCCGTCCGGCATGCGCGTGATGTCGGTCTGCGTGACCAGACCGATCGCCTGCATGCCGCTGTCGCCGAAGGTCACCGAGACGACCTGTTCGAACTCCTTCTTCTTCATCGGGGAGAAGTAATCGACGAAGTCGCGGATCGCCGGGTACACGAGCTTGACCAACGGCAGGCGCCGGAACACCTGCTCCGCCCGCGTGAACACGCGCTGCACGACGTAGGTGTTCATCAGCATCCCGACCACGAAAGCTAGCACCAGCCCGGTTGCGACGCCCAGCCCCGGGCGATAGGCCCCTTGTGGTAGTACCCGGTTCAGTTGCCCCCCGAGCATCGATTCGGTGGTTACGATCAGCCAGTAGAGCAGGTATAGCGTAAGCACGACCGGCAGAATCGTGATCACGCCGGTGAGGATGTTCCTGGTGATGACGCCCATAATGTACGCCCCCCGAATGAAGTGTGCCGCACGCTCAAGGCCGGCAGCCCGTGCGACCGGCGATCGTCACTGGTGTGCATTGTGCAACAGTTCGCGGCCGGTTCCCATGTCGTCGGTTCATGGCGCGAAACGGTTGTCGCACGGGCAGCCTCCCGGCATGATGTCGGTGGGTGGACTGCAGTTCGCCGCGGTTCGCCCGATTCCGCGTCTTTCAGGCATGCATGCACATGTTCGGCTTCCTCCAGGGGTTCGCCTACGGGCTCCTCGTCTCCTGTCTGCCATGGTTCGCAGTCGGCATGTTCGACCCGCGCCACGCCGTGCCCACGGATCCGCCTTCGCGTTGGCAAGTCATCGTCCGCTACTGGTTTGCCGCCCCATTCATCGGCTTTCTCCTCTGGATCACCTCCCTGTGGGGCGGTTTCGAGCCGACCTTGGGCGGTTGGCTGGCAGGGCTGGCCGCGATTCCGGCCGAGATCTTCGTCGAACGTCGCTGGCGGCGCTGGAAGGCATCGAAGGCCGAGCGGGAGCGAGAGGCCGCACGCGACGCCGAGGCGGTGCGTCTGCGTGCCGCACTGGAACGGGAGGAACGCGAGGCCGGACTGCGCGTCCTCGATCCCGACCACCCACCGGCGGATGCCGACGAGATCGTGCTGGGCCTGTGCGCGGCCAAGCGCAGACTCCTCGACTTTCGCCGACCCGACCTTGCCACCCAGACCGATCGCGTCTATAGCCGTTATGCTCATGTGCTCGATGTGATCGGTTCCAAGTTCGACCAACGCGAGTTGACCTTCGGCAGGTCGCGCGAACTCGTCGTCGAGGTCTGCCGGAGCACGCTCGACAACCTTGCGACCATGACGTCGCTCGTGAGTGGCGTGGCAAGTATCGACGCGGATTTCGTGCAGCGACGTCTCGATCGCGACGGCGAGCGGCTACCCGCCGAGGAACGTCAGGCCCTGCAGCGGCGCCTCCAACTGGTGAACGAAACGGAAGACCGCCTGCGCGACCTGCTCGCGCGCAATGAGCTGGCACTGACCGCGCTCGACGATACCGCGGTCTCCGTCGCCGCCCTCGAGACCGGGCGCCCGCAGGCCAGGATCGCAGCCGACCAGGCATTGCAGGACCTGCGTCGCTTTGTTGACGGCGCGGCGCGCTACGGACGTGTCGAGCCCGGGGAAGCCGGGCAGGGGTGAGAACGGGTGTCCGGGCGTCGCGATTCTTCGTCGTGACGTTCCCCCCACGGGGTTCACGTCGTGCAGGCGCGGATCATCGGCTTGCGGCGGCGATGAGTTCCCTGATCGTGCGAGCGAGTGGAATGGACGGCTGCCAGCCCAGAGTCGCGTCGGCCAGGCGCGTGTCCATCCCCATTTTCAGCTCGACCGGCCGCGGGTCGACTTCGATGCCGGGCTGGAATCCGAGCGTGTGCCGGCATTCCCGGCAAATCTGCTGGGCAAGGTCAAGCAGCGCCAAGGATTGCCCGGAACCTGCATTCAGCACCCGCGGCCACACCTCGAAGGCGCTGGTCGCAAGCCGTGCGATGAGTGCTGCCGCGTCGCGTACGTCGAGCAGATCGAGTTGCTGCGTCCCGTCCCGGATCAGCAGATCCTCACCTCGTGCGGCCTGCCGGCACAGCGAGTGAACAGCCTCCTCCCACCGCATCGCGCTCGAAACGCCGACGAGTCGGGCCATTCTGAGCGAGATCACGGCGGTCGTGCGATTCATCTCGTTTGCCGTCGCGCAAAGGAGTTCGGATGCCCACTTCGACTGCGCATAGGCGGACTCGGGGGCCACCGGCGTCGATTCGCTCCACGGTGGTCGTTGCTGCAGACCATAGACCGACTGGCTGGAGGCGTTGATCAGTCCGGGTACGTTGTGCCGGGCGGCCAGCGAGCTGAGCGTACGGGTGAAAGCCAGCGACTCGGCAACCTGGGCGGCGCTGTTGGTCGGTCGCCCCCCCGCCAGATGACAGATTACGTCTACTGTGCCCGGGCTCAAGCCGCCGTCGAGCAGCTCGCGCATGTCGAGAATCGTCGCACCTTCGGGCAGTGGGGCTTCGCGCCCGTCGCTGAAACGAACCGGATCACGCACTAGTGCCACGACCTCCGCCACATTCGTGTGCTCGAGTAGCGCCGAGACGCAGGCACGTCCGAGGTAACTGTTGGCGCCGGTGACCAGAACGCGCCGGGACTCCGCACACGCGGCGGACTGGCCGGCACGCTGCGCCATCGATTCGAGTCGGTCGTCGATATCGACGTCGATCACGCGGCCGGTCACCTGACGGATGCCGATGCGTCGGGGATTGATCGCAATTCGGGCGGGACGCGAGGGAGCACCCAGCGTGTCCATGATGATGGCCTCGACCTCGTTGAATCCCATCATCGCGCGCAGCCCGGTGATACCGGTGAAGCGGGCGTTCATCTCGAAGAACTTGGGGCCATCGTCGGTGAGACGGCCCTGCAGGTTGAGGGGTCCGCGCAGGCCGAGGCCGAGGAAGTGGGGAAGGAGGCGGTCGATCTCGCCCCAGACTTCGGCGCATTCTACTGGGACGACACGCGTCGGTATGCCGTTGACAAGTTCGTTGCAGCTCGCCATGCGGCCGATCTCGCGCCCGTCCATGCCGATCACGAGTTGCACCGAAAGCTCGCCGTGTTGCGCCAACCGGCCCTTGCGCAAGGCTTCGAGAAAGGCCTCGCGGTGCGGGTCATCCTGGCGCGGAAGGGCGATCGACTGGATGACATGAGTGCCATCCAGTTCGGCGAGATCGTCAGGTTCGTTCAGCACGCGTATGCCGCGCGAGGCGAATCCAGCGCGAGGCTTGGCCACCAGCGGAAACCTAGCCGTGCCGCTTGCCAGTGCACACGCCAGGCTCGAAGCATCATGGCTTTCGACGAAGGCGGACGAGAGCGGCCGCAGTGCCTTGCTCATATGGAGCTTGTCGCGGCACAAGGCCAGAATCGCCTCGTTCGCAACGATGACGCGTATGCCGCGCGTCGTGAAGCGCTCCAACTCCTGCGCGAGCGGGATCAGTTCGTCATCGAGGCCCGGAATCAGTAGATCGACCCGATGCCTGAGGCAGGCATCGAGCAGCGCGTCGACGTAGTGCGGATCGTAGATCAATGGAAGCGCGTCGCGGACGTCGCAGTCGAAGGCGGCAAATGCCGCAGGATCGTTGCTCATGCCGATCAGCGTAAGCGGCAGGCTGGACAAGCGGCAGGCGTCGACCACCGACTTGCCGATCCCCGAGCCGATGCTGCTAACGCCGATGCGCGGTCTGGACATCGATTCGACCTCGGTGCCTGCGAACGGCGTTTTGTTGGCGCGGGCCGAGCGTCGCCTCGTGCTCAACGCGGTGCGCTATAGTCATATCCGGTTTGCCGTCGCCACAGAGAGCCGGATTGTTGCAGAAATCGACACGGCCCGCATCCGGATTCGCATGCGAGAACGCCTTCCTCATGCGTCCGGGGCGACGAGGTATCGTGGTCCACAGACCCAACATAGCGCCTGGAGAAGCCCCATGAAAGAACACGACATGAGCCACGCCGATGCAACGGTGCCGGGCCTCTCGTTGCCCATCGAGCAAATCGAGCGAGAGGTCGAGGCGGGTGTACCGCCGGATTCGGCAGATGACCCGGAACTCGTTCAGATGGCCGACACTTTCGTGCGCGACGTGCTGGAGTTGAGTGAGGGCGGCGCGGAGCGCCAGCGGGCGGCGATCGACGGGATGGGGATCGAGGTGCAGCGCATTGCCGCACATCGCAGCGCGATGCTGCAGACGCCGATCCGCAAGCTCGCGCATCAGGGCGACGAGGGCGGGCCGGTGGCCAAGGCGCTGGTCGATCTGCGCGGCAAGATGCAGGACCTCGATCCGGGACGGCACGCGTTGTCGACCGGTGGCTTGGCCCGGGCGCTGTCGTTCATCCCCGGCGTGGGCAATCCGATGCAGCGCTATTTCAACAAGTTCGAGAGCGCACAGGACGCGCTGGACGGCATCATCCATGATCTCGAAGCGGGTGCAGACATGCTGCGCCGGGACAATGTGACGCTCGCGGACGATCAGGCGGCCTTGCGCACCCTGTTGCTCCAGTTGCGCCGCCAGATCGACCTCGGACGCCTCATCGACGGTCGCCTGGAAAGGGCTGCGGACGATCGCGCGGCGGAGGAGCCGCAGCGTCGCTTCATTGAAGAGGAACTGATCTTCCCGTTGCGCCAGCGCATCGTCGACCTTCAGCAGCAACTGGCGGTGAGCCAGCAGGGCGTGCTTGCGCTGGAGGTCGTGATCCGCAACAACCGCGAACTGATCCGTGGTGTCGATCGTGCGATCAACGTAACCGTTTCTGCGCTGAACGTTGCAGTCACGGTCGCGCTCGCGCTGGCCAACCAGCGGCTCGTGCTCGACCGTGTCGAGGCTCTCAACGCCACCACTTCGGACCTCATCGCAGGTACCGCAAAGGCCTTGCGCACCCAGGGGAGCGATATCCAGAACCGGGCGTCGTCGACGGTGCTCGACATGGAGAAGCTCGAGGAGGCCTTCGCCGACGTGATCGGGGCGATCGACGAGGTTGCACGCTATCGCCGCGAAGCGCTCCCGCGGCTGGATGCGCAGATCGACCGCCTGGAGGATCTTGCGGCCCAGGGGGACGATGCGATCACGCGCCTGGAGCAGGGCAACGAAGCGCGGCCGGGAAGCACGATTTGACGGTCGCCGAGGAAGCGCCCGAGGTCGAAGTGGTGATCGAGATCCCGCGCGGCAGTTTTCTCAAGCGCGGCTCCACCGGGCACATCGATTTCGTGTCGCCGCTGCCGTGTCCGTTCAACTACGGTTCGGTCCCGAGCCACATCGGGCTCGAGGGAGATCTGCTCGATGCCGTCGTGCTCGGGCCACGCCTGCCGGCGGGCACGCTGCTGCGCGTCACAGCGTGGGGTGCGGTGACCCTGACCGATCGCGGCCTGAGCGACGACAAGCTGATCTGCAGCCTCTTGCCGCCGACCCCGGCCCAATGCCGCCGGGTGTTGCGCTTCTTCCATTTCTATGCACGGTGCAAGGGGCTGCTCAACCTCTGGCGCGGACGTCCGGGCCGCAACGGCTGCGACGGCTGGTGTGGTGCCGACGAAGCCATTGCGCGGGCTCGGCCGAGAGACGGCGACTGGCACGGACCACCGATCGGGTTCTGAGCGGTATACCTGCCAGTCGTTCAGCGGTTCCGGAAACGCAATGCGAGCGAAGGGAGCCCGGGATCGGAGTAAAGATCGGTGAATTCCGCCTCCGGAACCACCGTGACCGCGATCTCGGGTTCGTGTCCGCCGCCACCGAGCAATACGCCGCGCATCGGGGAGATGTCACTGAAATCGCGGCCCCACCCGATCGTGATGTGCTCCAGATCCGGTCTCACGGCGTTGGTCGGGTCGAAATCGATCCAGCCGAGATCCGGGCAGAAGACCGACACCCACGCGTGCGTCGCATCCGCGCCGACGAGGCGTTTCTTCCCCGGGGGAGGGCGTGTGAGGATATAGCCGCTCACGTACCGCGCGGGAATGCCTTGCGTGCGCAGGCACGAAATCATGAAATGGGCGAAATCCTGGCACACGCCACGGCGATTGGCGTACACCTCCGTCACCGGAGTGGAGACGTCGGTAGCCTCGGGATCGAAGGAGAACTCCCTGAAGATCCGCTGCATCAGGTCATCGACAGCGGCCAGCACAGGCCTTTCGGGCGCGAAGCTCGGTCTGGCGTACTCGCCGAAATCGCGTTTGAGACGCACGTCGGTGGACTCGAACAGGAAGGCGGTGGCCTGCAGGGATTCGCTGTCGATGCGCTTGCCAGCCCGATAGCGCAACGCATCTCGCACCGATTCCCATGCCGGAGAGGACTCAAGGTCGTGCGTCGGGCGCGGATCGAGTTCGACCCAGCTCTCGCTATGAACGAAGAGGCTGTCATGGTCGGCGTCGAAGTGCAGGGCACGAACGGTGTTGCCAAAGCTGTCGACAAAGTCCTTGAAACGCGACGGCTCGGGGCGCACTTCGATGCGGTGACCGACGCAGCGCTGCCAGGCAAGCTCGCGAGGCGCGAGCCTGAGCAGTTGATGGGATTCTCCGACCGGCTGGTCGTAGTGGTACAGGGTCTCGTGCCTGACGTGGTAGCTTACCTTGCTCAAGCGACGCTCCTGAGGCGGGACTGCCGTGCGGTATGGATGAAGAAGCGGTGGTGTATCTCGTCGGAAAGGGCATAGGCCGTGCTTTCCGCGTCCGACAGCAGGGTGGCCAGCCTCGAACAGGCGGCTTCGCAGTGCTCGGCCTCGAAGGCGGTCAGGTCGAAGCGCGCCAGGCACTGTTCGAGTCCGGCGATCTGCGGCGGCATGGGGTGCCCGAGATCCTGTGCGATGCTCACCAGATAGCGTTTGAGCGAGTGCACCTGAAAGCCCACCGAATGCGGATTCGAAGTGTCGAACACCACCAGGTGCATGACCGGCAGCAACTCCGGAGAACGACGGTAGCGCGCCCGGTAGGTGACGATCGAGTTGGCCGCCGCGAGGAGCCATTCGAGCATCGGCTCGCGATCCCTTTCCCGCGCCTGCAGAACCACCGAAACCAGGGCCGATAGCCCGGCGAGGCGTTCGATGCGACGACCCAGGATGAGAAAGTGCCAGCCCTCGTCACGCGTCATGCCATCCATGGCGAAACCCGCCAGGGAGACGCAACTGAGCAGGACCTGGTCGAGTGCGCCGAGCGCCTGGTCGAGGGTTGTCGGGGAGGGGCGCACTGCCGCTTCCAGCCGGTTCAACACGTGCCAGTTGTCGGGCGACAGGCGTTCGCGGACATGATTTGCGTTGAGTGCAAGGGCGCGCAGGTTGGAAGCGATCGACCCGGGCTGGTCGAGGTCCGACACCGCACCGAGCAGGCGTTGTTCGAGAGTCACCTCGGGGTCGTCCCCGGCTGCGTCATCGTCGGATGTGATCGCGCCGATGCGGCTGGCTGCCAGCAGCAGTCCGGACAACTCCTTGTCGATGTCGTCGCCGCCGCCGACCAGGCGCGTGAGCGCGGCACGCAGGATGCGCGCCGAGGATTCGCTGCGCTCCGAGTGCCGACCCATCCAGAAGAGGTTCTCGCCGACGCGCGAGGGGATGTCGGTGCCGGTGCAAAGCAGGTCGATCACGCCAAGTCGCTTCTTGATCAGGCTGGCACGACGCACCGGCATGTCGGCCTGCACCCACGTGTCCTTGGACATGCCCCCGCGCTGCATCGAGATGACTTCCACCCCGCCGCCAGGGGCGACCCGGGTCAGGGCGCCGGGCATGACAACATAGCCGTCCGGGGTCGCCGCCGCGAACAGCCGCAGCCCCACCGAGCGCGGTGCAAGACGCTGTCTTGCATTGGGAGTCCACACCGGGGCCTGCGACAGTCGCACCCATTCCTGGGCGACATAGGCATGCGGTTGCGCCTTGATGCTTTCGACGATCTGTGTTCGCTCGTCAGCTGAGAGAAAATGGCCGAACAGCGTCTCCATCCGCATGCTCGGAAATGCGGGCTTGATCACCAGTTCGTCCAGGTGCTCGAGCACGTGTTCGAGCGCCGGTCCCTCGCCGCACCACCACGACGCCACCGAGGGCATTGCGAGCGGCTCGCCCAGAAGTCGCTCGGAGATGCGCGGCAGGAAGCCGAACAGCGCAGCGCTCTCGAGCACGCCGCTTCCGAGTGCGTTCGCCATCAGGACTCGCCCCGCACGTACCGCGCCCAGCAGTCCGGGCACGCCCAGGGCGGAGTCCGCGCGCAGTTCCAGAGGGTCGCAGAAGTCGTCGTCGAGCCGCCGCAGAATGGCATGCACACGGCGCAGCCCGCGCAGCGTCTTGAGGTACACGGTGTCGTCGCGCACCGTGAGGTCCTGGCCCTCGACCAGCGGAAAACCGAGGTAGCGGGCGAGAAAGGCGTGCTCGAAGTACGTTTCGTTATAGGGCCCCGGGGTCAGCAATACGCACAGCGGCGTGTCACCCCCGGTCGGGGCCATGCGCGCGAGGCCTTCCTGCAGGCTGCGAAAGAAGCCGGCGAGCTTGTGTATGTGAAGATTGCGGAAGGTATCGGGGAAGGCCTGCGATACGACGATGCGGTTCTGCAGCGCGTAGCCGGCACCCGAGGGACCCTGGGTGCGGTCCGCGATCACCCACCAGTTGCCGTCGGGCGAGCGCGCGAGATCGACGGCATACAGATGAAGGAAGCGGCCTCCGGGCGGTACCGTTCCGTGGCAGGGCCATTTGTAGCCGCGCTGCCCATAGACCAGTGCCGGTGGCAGCAGACCCTCGGCGATGAGTTTCTGCGGGCCGTAAAGGTCGGCGAGCACCGCATCGAGGAGTCGCGCCCGCTGTGCGACCGCGGCCGACAGGTGTTTCCAGTCGCCGGCGCTGATGATCAGCGGCAGCATGTCCAGTTCCCATGGTCGGCTGATGCCCTTCGGGTCGGCGTAGACGTTGTAGGTGACGCCGTCGGACTCGATCGCCTCGGCGACGAAGTCTGCACGCTGCTCGAGTGCGTTGTGCGACAGATTCTCCAGCCGCCGGACGAAGGCTTCGCAGTGCGGTCTGGGCATGCCCCTGTCGACCAGCATCTCGTCGAAGCGGTCGGGCGGGAAGGGATAGCTATGGATCAGGCCAGCGGGCATCGGTGCTCGAACCAGAAGCCGCCTCAGGCGGAAGCCGGGGCGGCGGGCAAGTCAATATTGTCTCAGATCGAGCGTGAATGGAAACTCCGGGTTTACGCGGGGCTCGCCGACCTCGATGTGTCCGGGAGTGTGTCCGATCCTGAAGAAGCGCGCCATGCGCCGGCTCTCCGCCTCGAAGGCGTTGACCGGAAGGTGTTCGAAGTGGCGCCCCCCGGGATGCATGACGTGATACTGACATCCGCCGAGGCTCCTGTTCATCCAGGTATCGACGATGTCGAAAGTCAGCGGGCTGTCCACGCCGATGGTCGGATGAAGGCAGGATGGCGGTTGCCAGGCACGGAATCTCACACCCGCGACGAACTCGCCGACAGTGCCGGTAGGCTGCATCGGCAACGGTACGCCATTGCAGCTCACGCGGTAGCGTTCGGGCGCTGCACCGCTCAGTTTGACCTCGATGCGTTCGAGCGACGAGTCGACGTAGCGTGCCGTTCCTCCGGTCGCGCCTTCCTCACCCAGGACGTGCCAGGGTTCGAGGGCGGTTCGTAGTTCCAGCGACATCCCCTTGATCGCGTAGTCGCCGATGCTCGGGAAACGGAACTCCAGATGCGGCGCGAACCACTCGGCCTTGACGGGATAACCGGCTTCGCTCGTCTC
>DAOMNN010000046.1:0-10820 GCA_035443825.1 Rhodocyclaceae bacterium
CCCATACCCAAAGCCACCAGCGCTCGCCGGTCGCGTCCATCATCCACAGCACGACTAATACCACCGGCAGGCCGATCAGCGCCGCGAGAGTTGCCCCGCGGGCGAGATCGGTGACGAACAGTGCCGGTGTCGTGCGGTTGAACCCGAAGCGCTTCTCGGTCACGAACGTGTGGTATATCGTGAAGGGCAGGTCGAGGAGCCAGCCCAGGATGCCCAATGCGGCAAGCAGGCCGACGCCGTGGGCGAGTCCGCCCGGTTCGAACCAGGCCGACAGGTGCACGTGAATGAAATCGAGTCCGCCGCCCAGGGTCAGCACCAGCACCAGCAGCGCGCCCACGAACGCATCGACCAGGCCCAGTCGCATGCGCGCGCCGGTGTAGTCCGCAGCCTTGTGGTGCGACTCGAGGCTGATCGTGGTCGAGAAGGCCTCCGGAACGCGATCACGGCAGTTCCGGACGTGGCGGATCTGTCTGAGCATCAGGATGGTTTTGGCCGACAGCGTAAGGAGCAGTGCGGCAAGGAACAGGGTCGTGAATGCCTGTGCGGTCATCGGTATCCGGAGGCGGGTCGGGGTGTTTATGTGACACAATCCCTACCCAGTTCGTTTCTAGGAAAGGCGCGTCGATTATGGCACAGGATCAGAACCACCTCATCTGGCTGGACATGGAAATGACCGGGCTCGATCCGGATACGGACCGGATCATCGAACTGGCAATCGTGATCACCGACGTCCGGCTGGAGACCATTGCCGAAGGGCCGGTTCTGGCCGTCCATCAGCCCGACGCGGTGCTCGACGCGATGGACGAATGGAATCGCAATACGCACGGCAATTCGGGGCTGATCGAGCGCGTCAGGGCTTCGTCCTTGTCCGAGGCCGAGGCCGAGGCACAGATGCTCGCCTTCGTGCAGCAATACCTTCCGGCCCGAACGTCGCCGATGTGCGGCAACTCGGTATGCCAGGATCGCCGTTTCATGGCGCGCTACATGCCGACGCTGGAGGCCTGGTTCCACTATCGGAACCTCGACGTATCAACCCTCAAGGAGCTTGCGCGGCGCTGGCGCCCGGACGTGTACGAGGGCCTACGGAAAGCCGGAAAGCACGAGGCGCTCGCCGACATCTACGAGTCCATCGACGAACTGCGCCACTACCGCGACAATTTCCTTCGGCTTGATGCGTGAGGTCAGAGGCCTTTGCGCAGTCTTTCGGCCGCGGCCATCAGGCCGTCGGTCGACACATCGTGCGCCTCGCCGTGAGGCGCCGCAATGCTGCGTGCCATCTCCTTGCCCAGCTCGACGCCGAACTGATCAAAACTGTTGACTCCCCAGATCCAACCCTGGGCGAACACCTTGTGCTCGTAAAGCGCCAGCAGCTGACCCAGGGTGTAGGGCTCGATCTCCGGCAGGAGCAGTGTCGTACTTGGTTGGTTGCCGGGGCACACCAGATGCGGGGCGAGCCGCTCGATCTCGGGGTCCGATAGGTTCTTGTGCCTGAGGTTTGCGCGCGCCGCGGCGAGGTCACGGCCTGCCATCAGCGCGGCCGCCTGTGCGAGCGCGTTCTCGAGCAGGGCACGCTGGCCATTGTCGGTACTGCCTGCCGGAACGATGAAATCAAGCGCGACACGTCGCATGCCCTGATAGAAGAGCTGGTGGAACGCGTGTTGACCGACCGTTCCCACGCCGCCCCAGACGATGGGTGCGGTCGCAACATTGCTCGTCGTTCCGTCGCGAAGGCAGCGCTTGCCGTTGCTCTCCATTTCGAGTTGCTGCAGCCAGGCGGGAAAGTTTCGCAAGCCATGCGCGTAGGGCAGGACGGCGAGACTCTCGATGCCGAGGAAGTCCGTGTTCCAGATGCCCACCAGCGCCATTGTGACGGGCAGATTTTCCCTGAAGCCTGCAGTGCGGAAATGCACATCCATCGAACGGGCGCCGTCCAGAAACCGGTCGAAGGGGGATTCGCCTATGGCGATCATCAGTGGCAGTCCGATCGCCGACCAGACCGAATAGCGGCCGCCGATCCATTCGGGCAGCGTGAAGATCCGTTCGGGGGCGATGCCGAACGCCGCGGCGGCGGCGGGGGCGTTGCTCACGGCGGCGAAATGCGCACTGGCGTCGGCGCCTTCGCCCAGTGCTGCCGTAAGCCAGTTGCGGGCTGCATGCGCGTTCGCGAGGGTCTCTGCGGTAGTGAAGCTCTTGGACGAGACGACGAACAGGGTCGTGTGCGGGTCCGCATCGATCAGAGCCTCGTCGAGTTCGAGAGGATCGATATTGGCGACGAAGCGCACTGCCGGGCTGCGTTCGCTGAACCGGGAGAGGGCCTCGACGGCCATGCGCGGACCGAGGTCGGATCCGCCGATACCCAGGGCGATGACGTGCTGGAAAGGCCTTCCCGTTGCACCGGCGAGCGCCTGGTTGCGGAGTCCGCGGGCGAATGCGCGCATCCGCTCCCCGGTGGTGCGGACGGTGTCCGCATCCGCGTCCGGGATCGGGCAACTGCCGCGCATCGCCATATGCAGTACGGCCCGATCCTCGGTGAAATTGATTCGCGCTCCCGAGAACAGGTCCTCGATTGCGCTCCGCAGACCGGATTGATCGGCCAGTTCGAACAGGCTGTCGAGTGCCGCGTCGTCGAGCGCGTGCCGGGAGAAGTCGGCCACCAGGCGATCGTGCCTCATGCTGAAGCGTTCGAATCTTCCCGAATCGGATGCGAACAAGCTCGACAGATGGATGGCACGCAGCCGGTCCGCATGCGCGTCCAGAGCCTGCCAGGCCGGCAGCTCATGGGGCGGGGAGAAGCGCTCAGTCGCGCCGGTAGAGTCGGAACACTTCAAGCCGTTTGCCTCCGCCGTGGCGATACTCCCATATCTGCTGCCATTGCCGGTCGGGATGCACCCCGATCGGCAGTTCATCATCGTGGGCCAGGAGATATCTGCACGGGGTTTCGTTGTCGATGACGTTCTCGGTACGCAGGTTGCCGAAATAATCGAACGATGCCTTGTGGCTGGTGGACAGACCCATCGCCGCAATGCAGCCGGGGTCTTCGCCCGCCAGCGCGATGGCCAGTGTTTCGGCGACCGGCCGGTAGCTCCTGTCATGATCGATCCAGGGCAGCAGCAGGGTGACCGCGAGACACCATAACATGGTCATTCCCATGGCCCAGTTCGCCGGGCCGCGGTTCGGCGAGCGTGGCAGTTTCCACACCAGTGCGACCCAGACGAGGCAGATGCCCACACCGAGCAGTGCCTGATTGATGGTGCCTGTGAGAACGAAATCAGGGGCCATCCTGTCGAGGCTTCGGGCCAGACCCGGGGGCCAGAAGTAGGCTTGAGCCGTCCACGCCAGCCAGACAGTGCCAGCGAATACGGCGAAGGTCATCACCGCGAACCAGTCGAAGGCGTTGGCCGCCCCGCGACGCAGACTGGGGACGCCGGCCGCGGCGAGCAAGGCGAAGGGCACGATCAGTGGGAGGATTGCAGCCGGATTGAGTTCGCCCGTCATGTAGACGAGTAGCGCGGCAAGCACGATCATGGAGATCGGCAAGGCGAGGGGCAGGCGCAGTACCTGATGCCGGAGACGCCACAGCGTCCACAGTGCGATGGGCCACAAGGGCCATACGAACCATCCGGCCAGTTCGAACGCGCGCACAAGGTGGCGTGGGCGCAGCGGATCGGCGCCAAAGCCGGTCCACGCGTCCTGGAGCCACAGCGCAAGGAAACCCGGGGCATGCATGCTCAGGAAGAATGGCCAGATCACGCAGGCGCTCAGCCCGAGGCTGAGCCCGAGGATCAGGGCGCCGCTCGCGCGCGGATTGCGGCATTCCGGCGATATCGTTGCGATGATCAGGAACAGGGGCACGGTGAGAAGCAACCCGCCGGGTCCGGCAGTCAGAAACGCCAGTGCGACGCCTGCCGCCGCCTGAATGCTGCCCTTGATCGGCTGCGAGGGTACGAGGGCAAGACCGGCCAGTGTCATTGCCTGCATCGCCATGAGCGCAATCATGGGCTGGTGCTCGTGTGCATGGACTACCAGGCCGAGTGTGCCCAGCGTCAGCAACGCGGCGGCGGTGCGGGTGTGGCGACCGTAAAGCCGGGCGGCCGTTCGTGCTGTCCAGATTATCGCGAGAGCTGCGAAGAACGGAGTTGCGAGCCGGCTTGCGTCGTGCACTGGAAGCAGCCAGCCGAATACCGTTGCGAAGATCGCGCCGACCCAGTAGTAGAAAGGGCCGAAACGGGTCACCGGCTCCCCGGCAATGGTGGGAAACAGCATTCCGTCGCCCTGGAGCATGGCGTGCACGGCGGCGAAATGCCCGACGTCGTCTCCGCGCCACGGATCGTGGCCGATCGAACCCGGGAGCAGGTACAGCACGATGAGCAGCGCCAGTCCGGTTGCGCCGTAAAGTTGCCGCTTCAGGGTAGAGGGGTTCTGCGGGTGATCAAGCATCCAGGGTCGTCGGGCGGCAGGTGCGCCGATTCACTCATCTGCAAAGACTGCGATTGTAGCCGCCAAAGCCTGTTGCGGGTCATGACCGCCATCCTGCCCGGCGTACGTGGACCAGGCACCCCGGATACAAGAACCCGGATACAAGAAAAAAGGCAGCCAATGCTGCCTTTTCGTGCAAGCCGGCGCGAGCGGCTCAGCTGGCTCGCTGCACGTTTCCGTACTTCTGGCGGAAGCGTTCGACGCGGCCCGCGGTGTCGACGATCTTCTGCTTGCCGGTATAGAACGGATGGCAGGCAGAGCATACTTCGACGTGTACGCTGGGCTTGCCAACGGTCGAGCGGGTGGTGAACGTATTGCCACACGAGCAGGTGACCGTTACGTCGACATAGTTGGGATGGATGTCCGCTTTCATCGTGAATCCTTGATCGTGGCAGGCGGCGAATGTGGCCACCCTGAGCGCTTATGGAAAACGCGTTATTATGGGCTACCGGTAATCGTAAAGCAAGCCGCGGCGGCGGCTCTTCGGACACATATGAGTTACGCGAACTCCCGCATTCCAGACAGTGCCCAGCAGGGCGTGCATGAGCAACTCTTGCGCCGGGTACGGCGCCACCTGGACGAGCCCTTCCGCAAGCCGTATGCGGATTACAATCGCGCTGCGTTCGAGGCCAGCCTTGCCGGATGGGACGGTCGGATGCCGCTGGTGCTCGACGCGGGTTGTGGCGTGGGCCATAGCACCATCGCGCTGGCGCGTGGTTTTCCGGATCACTGGGTCATCGGAGTCGATCAATCCGCGGACCGGCTCAATCGTCGCAAGCCGTATCCCCCGGCCCTCTTGCCGCGCAACATGGTGTTCGTGCGTGCCGACCTGGTCGACTACTGGCGTCTGTGCTGTGATGCCGGCTTGCTTCTGGCGCGCCATTACATCCTCTATCCCAACCCCTGGCCGAAGATCGGTCATCTGGCACGCCGCTGGCACGCCCATCCGGTGTTCCCGTTCATACTGCGGCTGGGCGGTGTGCTGGAGTGTCGCAGCAACTGGGGCGTCTACATCGATGAGTTCGCGACAGCGGTCCAGCTTGCGACGGGTTGCGCGGCAACCGGGGAGCGCTTCGAGGCGAATGTGCCACTCACGCCTTTCGAGCGCAAGTACCGGGATTCCGGACAGATATTGTTCCGCATGGTCCATGCGCTCGGATCAGATGCTTGCGCATCCGCAGAGGAAGGTGCACCCTCGGGCATCGGGGCGTATTGACGCGCCCCCAGCAAGGGCACGGGCCCACGGAGAAACCGATGAATTCCGAATCAGGCAACCCGTACGAGCTCGACGACGAGGCGTTCGACGCCCTCGAGGCTTTGCTGACGTCGGACGCCGTCCCCGAGGATTGCATGAACCTCGAGATGCTGGATGGCTATCTCGCAGCGGTCGTTACTTCGCCTCTCGTGATTTCGCAGGAGGATTGGTTGCCCGGGGTCTGGACCGCCCACGCAGACGGCGCGGCATTCGGCTCGGGCAGCGCGATGCAGCAGGCGATTCGACTGGTGCTGAGCTACTACAACGAACTGGCCACGTCCATCGGTACGCCCGACGGCTGGGAGCCATTCTGCTACGCCGCTTCCGACAACGATGCGATCGAGATCGGCGAGGAGTGGATGGAGGGTTTCGCGCAGGGGCTCGAGCTCTGGCCGGGCGATTGGCGTGCCCGCGTGCCGCTGGCCGATGCGGATGCCGTGTGTGCGCTCCTCGATGCGCTTGTCGCACCCTGGGAGAACTCCGGCGCCGACACCGCCGACGAGACAACGCGACTGCGATGGATCGAGGATGCGCGCGATACGCTGGGCGAGGTCGTTGCGCGGTGGCAGGCAGTCGACCTGCCGCGCCCGCAGCCGGTACCGGTTGAAGCGTCGGGGGGGCAGCGGACTGTGTCCGAATCCGGACGCAACGACCCTTGCCCGTGCGGCAGCGGCAAGAAGTACAAGAAGTGCTGTGGGGCCGAATGAGTCCGTTCCCCAGGAATGGCACGTGGCGGTGACGGCCGACGACATCTGCGGTCGTTGCGGAGCATGCTGCGCGGCGTTCCGCGTTGATTTCCATTTCTCGGAGCTTGCGAGTCACATGGTGGACGGTGTCCCCGATGCGCTCGCGGTAGGCGTGACCGAGACGACGCTCCGCATGTGCGGCACGGATGCCGCCCAGCCACGCTGCATTGCGCTCGAAGGCGAGATCGGCGTCGCAGTGCACTGCAGAATCTACGCGGTGCGGCCTTCACCATGCCGTGAATTTGCGCCATACGCGAGCCTCGGGATCGCCGAAGATGCGTGTGACCGGGCACGACGAAAACATGGACTGCCGCCGCTCTGAATCGGCCCCGCCATGATGCGCTGCATGTTCTCTGGTGCCTGCGTGGGATGTGTTGCAAGGCACTGAAACATAATTGGAAATTATACCTCTTGTGTTTGCCGTCAAAGGCGCTAGAATCCGCGCGCAACGATCGATCGGCCACTCTCGGGAAGTCTCGTACGGCATCCGTCCCGGGTGTCCTGTCCAGCAGGTGGGCCGTAATGACGATCGGGTGGCTGCGCCCATTCGGATGCAGCGGACGAATCGTCACCCTGCGTGTGTTGGACATGAGCGAACCAAACCCTTGCCTGGACTGCGGCATTTGTTGCACGCACTTCAGGATTTCCTTTTATTGGTCCGAGGCGGACGATGTGCCGGGCGGCTTCGTGCCCGCGGCGATGACCGAGAAGCTCAATCATCATCTGCGCTGCATGAAAGGGAGCAACGATGTTCCTCGGCGCTGCTCCGCGCTTGCAGGCCAGCCGGGCACGCGCGTGTCGTGCACGATCTACGAGAACCGGCCTACCCCGTGTCGCGAGTTTCCGGTGTATCACGACGATGGCAGCCCGAACCCGAAATGCGACGAATTGCGTGCGACGATCGGCTTGCCTCCGCTGCAGTCGCTTGGTCTGCCGCGGGCTGCATGAGGATCGACGGCCGATGCGCCGCGGTGGTTGGCCTCAGCGGCAGGCGACTTCGGCGAGAAGCTCAAGCGGACCCATGCGACGGACCGTCTCGATCTGGCGTGGTCTGCGCACGAACAGCGACCCGGCGAAACCCAGCGCATTGACCGAGATGTCCTCGTAGCGCTCGCGACTGCGCGGCAGCACGAGCATCCAGTCGTTGCCGGTGAGCATGTTGTATGGGGGCATGGGATTGGCGTCCGGGTCAATTCCGACCCGTTCCGCCCCGTGACGGAAGGCCGCCAGCATTGCACGCCCGGCCTCCGTGGGGTTTGATCCTTCTGCGCGGTGAAGCCTTACGAAGGCATGCTTCCACGAAAGCGCCGGGTGGCACGCCGTGGACATGGGCGCAAGCCCGGCCGGCAGGGCAGCGGTGAATGTCTCGATGCTCACGCAGTCCGGGGAGTCCGGAACCCACTGCAGGTGCTTGTGGGCCTGGCTTGCACCGGCTTCGGTTCCACCGTTGTAAAAGCCCAGGCCACCGAGCGATGAGATGGTCGATGCGAGTGCGCTGAAGTCGGCAAGTCCCAGCGGCACGCGCTGGTCCTCGAAGTTGCGCGTGATCAGGAGCAGATGGCGTTCGATCACCGGATACTTGTTGAGTATCGCCAGATGCGTGTCGCTGATCGATCCGACCGTCAGATCGTTCTCAGGGGGCAGGAAGGGATTGAAGTCGGGATCGCGGTGGCCTGCTGCGATGACCCGCGCGGAGTCTTTCGCGGAAAGCGAGGAAACCCAGCGAACCACAAAGCGGATGCCGGCTTCCTCGATGATTGCCCGCTCGGTGCGAATCGTCTGCAGGGCGCCGGAACGGGTTGCCCTTGAGATACAGGCATCGATTGTGTCTGGATCAATGGATTGCATCGTCGAATTCGCAGCACGCGATAGTGTAGGCTGCGTCGATTCTAAGCGTTCGGGAGTGCAACATGAGCATCAGTTTTGCAGTGCGCGGCGATTACGTGCAGCTTGATCAGCTGCTGAAAGCGGTGGCGTTGGCGGGTTCAGGCGGCGAAGCACATGCGGCGATCGAGGCCGGCCTGGTGAAGGTCGACGGCAAGACGGAACTTCGCAAACGCGCCAAGCTGCGCGCGGGTCAGCGGGTCAGCTTCTCGGGTCAGACGGTCAGGTTGACCGCTGCCGCGCCGCCCGAGTGAAGCGGTGCGTTACTTGCGACCACCTGGCCGCAACTTCTGCCACACCCAACCGCGTGCGAGTTCCTCTCCGCTCAGCACATAGTTCAGTGCGTACTCGTTGTCGAGCGTGAGGCGGAGGTCCGCTCGTGCCTCGGTCCGGCCCACCAGCAGCAACTCGTCGCCTGCACGCAGTTGGGTCTTGAGAGCGGGCAGCATGAGATCGTCGTCGTCGTCGCGATGGAGCAGGATCGCCTCGCACTGCGTCCACTCGTGTCGATTGTGCGGTGCCTGGAGCAGGTCGCCCAGAGTCACCGAAGCACCGCGCATCAGACGGCGATAAAGGGCGGGAGCCGTGCTCATGTTGATGCGCTCGCTCCATACCGCCGGTACTGCCCAGCCGAAGCGGCCGGTGAGGCGCTCGAGCAGACGTTTGCACCAGTCTTCGTCGCGTCGTTTCATCTCGTGGAGAAATGGCACAAGCAGCGGCGTGGTGAGTACGGCCAGGCATTCGTGCGCGATGATCTCGCTCGGGACCATGTTGACATCCGATTCGAACGCATCGAACAGTGCGTGGTTGGAGAACTGGTTCTGGCGCAGGATCACGAACAGTTCAGGGTTCAGCTGGCGCGCCGTGACCGCGATCGAGAGGTTGTCGACATCGCTGCTGGTGCCGGCGATGATGCCTGCTGCGCGCTCCACGCCGGCTTCCTTCAGTGCCTTCGCGCCGGTGCCGTCGCCCACCACCCAGGCGTGCTCGTGATCGGATGCGGCCGCAAGGTCGATGATGGTCACGGGCATTGCTTCGCGGTCCAGCGCCTCGACCACATAGCGCCCGAAACGGCCATGTCCGCAGAGGATCCAGGGGCCACGCGGGGGGTCGCGGTGGCGCTCGACGACCGTTCCGGGCAATCCGGTGAGCCAGATCAGCAGTTGCCACGCCGCGGGCGAGTGGAGTGCGAGTGCAAGGTACTCGCTGAACGTCTCGAAGGGGTTGATGATGTGACGGGTGCCGAACGATGCCATGTTCGCGGTGGTTTCTCGCGTTTCGCCGCGACACAGTGACGGCACCGAAGGGGCGAGCAGGCGCGCCGCGATGGCGACTGCCAGATTGGCACTGTCGTCGTTGGTCAGCGCCAGCACGCCGGCGCAGTGACGATGGGTCAGCCCGGCGAACTGCAGGATTTCCGGATTGCACGCGTTTGCTGCGAGGGCCGGCACGTCCGCGGCGTAGTTCTGCAGTTCCGCGTCGCCAATTCGGCCGCTGTCGATCTCCACCACCACCACCCGGTAGCCCAGGCGGTCGAGGGCACCACAGACGAGGCGGCCCGTCTCGCCATAACCGCAGATCAGGAAGAAGGGCTCGCGCAGACGGCGAACCGCGGAGAGGAATCGCTGGGTGTTGATCGCCTCGCGCAGATTGCGGTCGGACAGGAGGGCAAACACGCTCGCGAGCAGGTAGGCCCATCCCGCCACCGACATGTAGATGCAGGCAATGACCCACAGCCGCTGCTGGTTGGAGAAATCGTACGGGACCTCGCCGAAGCCGATCGTGGTCGCCGTATAGCTCATGAAATAGAGTGCGTGAAAGAAACTCAGGCGGACCGGATTGCCCTGTTCGTCGGGAAGGCCCGGCGCGAGGGTGAGTCCGAGAACGGCGATCGCCATGATCGCGATCAGCAGGATGATCGGCGCACGCATGCGCCGCATGATCAGGAAGAAGACGCTGTGATGTCGCGGCAGGGGCTGCATCGCTGGCCGACCCTGCAGATCACCGGCGCTGCATGATGGTTTCGGCGATGAGGAAGACGACCGAGACCACATTGGCAAACAGCGCGCCGCCAGAGAGTGACACGACGCTGGCAGTCATCTCCGGCGTCATGCCGGTGCCCGCGACATGGACTGCATAACCCCATACCATCGCTGCGGCGATCAGTTGCAGGTCGGCTACGAGACTGGTGGAAAGGTGAACCGCCCCGATCTGGGTTCGGTCACCGAACTTGAGGACCGTCGCGACCAGGCTCACGACGAGTGCGGCGAACAACTCATAGATGTCGTGGTGCGCAGGATTGTCGATCTCGCCAACGAAGAAGCCAAAGTTCAGTGTCGCCGCGAGGACGATGAAAAATCCGAAGATGACCTTCTCGAGATTCATGACTCCTCCTCCAAGCCGAGCGGCCGGTTGCGGTCTCAGTTCTGGTCCCCGTGCACCAGGCCATCCACATAGAA
>DAOMNN010000046.1:10920-27091 GCA_035443825.1 Rhodocyclaceae bacterium
GCGGCCGGTTGCGGTCTCAGTTCTGGTCCCCGTGCACCAGGCCATCCACATAGAACCAAAGACCGTCCTCGCGAACGAAGCGGCTGGTTTCATGCATGCGATGTGCCCGGCCGTTGATCCGGTAGCGTGCTGTGAACTCGACGGTCGCGGCATCGTCGCCTTCGGTTTCGTGGCGGATTACGTGCAATCCTATCCACTTTGGCGGGACGTCGCTCGCCAGGTTCAGGCGTTCCGGGCGTGTCGAGCCATGCCAGGTGGCTCGCAGATGGTTTTCGTCCATTCGCGTATAGGCGGTGTACCGGCTGCGCATCAAGGCTTCGGCGGTCGGTGGTGTGGTGTCGCCACGAATGTACGGGCCGCAACAGCACTCGTACATGCGTCCCGACTGGCAGGGACAGGGTGGGTCGTTGTGACGGGGCATCGGCACTCCACGGCACGGGTTTTCAGGATACGCTTGATAAACTTGAACGGCTTGCACCTGTCGGACCTGTTCGACAGATCACTCATGATACCCAGTCCATGAATCCGGATACCGAAAAAAGGGTCAGGCAAACGCCCCGATACCTGATTGCCGGCGTACTTACCGTCGCACCGCTGTGGGTGACGTGGCTGGTGTTCGACTTCGTCCTGACGCGCCTTTCGAAACTGGGCCAGCCATGGGTCGTAGCGCTCTCCCGCGCGCTACGAAGAAGCTCGCCGGGCGTGGCGGATTTTCTTCTCCTCCCGGCCTTTCAAGCGGCGCTGGGCGTATTGATAACGCTCGTGGTGCTCTACGTCATCGGCTGGGTGGCGAGCCGGGTGATCGGTCAACGCGTCATTCATGCGCTCGAAAGGCGTGTGCTTGACGTTCCTCTGGTCGCGGCGATCTACGGTGGCACCAAGCGATTTCTGGCCGCGATCAAGGAGAAACCGACGGGCGTGCGACGCGTCGTGCTGATCAACTTCCCGTCGTCGCAGATGAAGGCCGTCGGTTTCGTTACACGGGTGATCAAGGATGCCGATACGGGCGAGGATCTGGCCGCAGTCTATGTGCCGACGTCACCCAATCCCACATCCGGCTACATCGAGATTGTCCCGGTTGCGAATCTGGTGTCCACGGACTGGAGCATGGATGAAGCGATGAGCTTCGTGATGACCGGTGGCGCGACTTCGCCCGACGCGGTGCGTTTTCGTACGCCGACCGAACTCGATGAGGATCGGACCGATGCAAGTGTGAGCCGGCCCGGTCCGGACTAGGATGTGCTCGTCCCCGCAAGAATCGCGCATTCGGCGTGCTGCGCCCAAGTGCCGACACAGCGTCCTATGTCGCCGTCCCCAGGATCTCCCGCAACACGAATGGCAGGATGCCGCCGTGGCGGTAGTAGTCGACCTCGATCGGGGTGTCGATCCGGCACAGCACGCTGATCCGGACCTCGCTGCCATCGTCGCGATGAACGACCAGGGTCAGATCCTGCTGCGGTCGCAGGTCGGCGGATATTCCGACGATATCGAAGCGCTCGTGGCCGGTGAGCCCGAGCTTCTGCCATGAGTCGCTGCCCTTGAACTGCAGTGGAAGGACGCCCATCCCGACCAGATTGGCACGGTGAATACGTTCGAAGCTGCGCGCGATCACCGCACGGATGCCAAGGAGCAGGGTACCCTTGGCTGCCCAGTCGCGGCTCGAGCCGGTGCCGTATTCCTCACCGGCGAAGACGACCGTCGGGACGCCCTTGTCCATGCAGGCAGTTGCGGCATCGAAGACGGTCGTCTGCCTGCCGTCGAGTTGCGTATAGCCGCCTTCGATGCGTTTGCCGTCTTCACCCGGCGGCAGCAGCATGTTCCTTACCCGGACGTTGGCGAAGGTGCCCCTGACCATGATCTCGTGGTTGCCGCGGCGCGATCCGTAGGAGTTGAAATCGTTGCGTTCCACTCCCCGGGTGATCAGCCACTTGCCTGCCGGTGTACCTTCGCCAAACGCGCCGGCGGGGGAGATGTGGTCGGTGGTGACCGAATCGCCCAGCAACAGCAGCGTGCGTGCGCCCGTGATGTCGCCGATCGTACCGGGCTGCAGGTCGAAATCGTCGAAGAACGGCGGTCGGGCGATATAGGTCGAGTCGGGCCATTCGTAGACCTGTCCGGTGGTCGCCGGGATCTCGTTCCACAGGTCGTGATCGCGGGTGAAGTCCGAATACAGGCGTCTGAAGGTCGCTGGGTCCATCGCGTAGGGCATGACCGCGTTGATCTCGTCGGAACTCGGCCAGATGTCCTTCAGATACACGTGATGACCGTCGGCGCCCGTGCCCAGCGGCTCGGTGGTCAGGTCGATGTTCGCGTGCCCGGCAATCGCGAAAGCCACCACCAGAGGCGGTGACGCCAGGAAATTGGCCCGGATGTTGGGGTGGATGCGGGCCTCGAAGTTGCGATTGCCCGAAAGAACGGCCGCCGCGATGATCCGGTTCTCGGTGATGGCCTGGTTGAATTCCGGCGCGAGATCGCCGGCGTTGCCGATGCAGGTGGTGCAGCCATATCCGGCCAGTGCGAAACCGAGTTTCGCGAGCGGTTCGAGCAGTCCTGCCTTCTCCAGGTACTCGGTCACGACGCGCGAACCGGGTGCGAGCGAGGTCTTGATGTGGGGCTTGACCGACAGTCCCTTGGCGACCGCCTTCCGTGCAAGCAGCCCCGCCGCGATCAGCACGGCCGGGTTGCTGGTGTTCGTGCATGAAGTGATCGCTGCAATCAGGATGTCGCCATGGCCGAGGTCCACACCGGGGAGCCCGGTAGGGAAGCGCGTCGCCAGTGCCGGTTCGGGGACGCCGAAACCGTCATCGACTTCCGGCATCTCGAGCAGGCGATCGAACACGTCCTCCATGTCCTTGAGTTCGATGCGGTCCTGGGGCCTTTTCGGGCCCGCGAGCGAAGGCACGATGGATGCGAGGTCGAGCGTGAGCGCACGCGAGTAATCGATCTCCCCGGCCGAGGGGATGCCGAACAGCCCCTGCGCCTTGAACCAGGCTTCGAACAGTTCGCATTCCTCGTCGCCGCGACCGGTGCCGCGCATGTATTCGACGGTCTTCGCGTCGACGGGGAAGAAACCCATCGTCGCGCCATACTCCGGAGCCATGTTGGCAATGGTGGCGCGGTCCGTCACCGACAGGCTCGCCGTGCCCTCGCCGAAGAACTCGACGAACTGGCCGACGACTTTTTCCGCCCGCAGCATCTCGGTGACGGTCAGCACCAGATCGGTGGCGGTGACGCCCTCGGGCAGACGCCCCTTGAGTTCGACGCCGACCACGTCCGGCGTGAGGAAGTACACCGGCTGGCCGAGCATCGCAGCTTCGGCCTCGATGCCGCCCACGCCCCAACCCACCACGCCGACGGCATTTATCATGGTCGTGTGAGAGTCGGTGCCGACGAGCGTATCCGGATAGTAGAGTGCGCCTTCAGGCGTGTCCTGCCGTCGAACGCCACGGAACAGGTGCTCGAGATTGACCTGATGCACGATGCCGATGCCGGGCGGCACGACCTTGAAGGTGTCGAAGGCCTGCATGCCCCATTTCATGAACTGGTAGCGTTCGCGATTGCGCTGGAACTCGAGTTCCATGTTCCGGCGCATGGCGGTGGGCGAACCGTATTCGTCGACCTGCACGGAATGGTCCACCACCAGATCCACGGGAACGAGCGGCTCGATCAGCTTGGGATCGCGGCCCATGCCGGCCGCGACGTTGCGCATTGCGGCAAGATCGCACAGGAGCGGCACGCCGGTGAAGTCCTGCAACACGACACGCGCGACCACGAACGGAATCTCGTCCGTGCGCGGCGCGTCGGGTTTCCAGCCGGCGAGCTGGCGCACGTGATCCTCGGTGATCTTCTTGCCGTCGCAATTGCGCAAGACGGCTTCCAGCACGATACGCAGTGAAACCGGGAGCCGCGAGACGGGGCCAAGTCCAATCGTTTCCAGACTGGCCAGCGAATGGAAATAGCCACTTCTCCCGCTTGTTGTCGAGAACTGGCGTAGCGTGTCGAACGGGGCGTGTGGCATGGTTCCAGACTCCTTGGTTCGTGGTTGTCAGGGGCGTCAGCTTTGCGGGCCTGTAATCCGTAGTGCGTGCCGCCGCGTGTGGCGGCAAGCGGTCGGACGGGCATCGTGAGTACGGCGGCACCAAGGATGCCCGATGTCTGGTGCAGGTTACCCCGCCGCGCTATTCCAGTCGACCGCGCCGATACGCGGGCGTTCGGATCACCTTCCCGTATGGCGGTTTGCGCTCGGGTCTTGATGCGATCGGTGCGGTGCCGGAGTAAAATCCGGCATTCCACATTGGCCTGAAGCGCGCTCGATGTTGCATCGCACTACAGGTCTTATAAAAGATATATAATTCGCAAAAATGCCCGCACATCGAACCGTGCGCCCTGCCACTTCAACAATGGAAGGAAATCGCCGTGCTTGAAGCTTATCGTGCCCATGCTGCCGAGCGTGCCGCCCTCGGTATCCCGTCGCTGCCCCTGTCGAAGCAGCAAACCGCCGAACTCGTGGACCTGCTGCGTAACCCGCCCGCCGGCGAGGAGGGCTTCCTCGTCGAATTGCTCACTTACCGCGTGCCGGCGGGAGTTGACGATGCTGCCAAGGTGAAGGCCGAGTTTCTCGCAAGGGTTGCCAAGGGCGAGGAGGCGTGCAAGCTGGTCTCGCGTGCGAAGGCGACCGAACTGCTTGGCACCATGCTGGGCGGTTTCAACATCAAACCGCTGATCGATGTTCTGGGTGATGCGGAAGTCGGTGCGATTGCCGCCGAAGGGCTGAAGAAGACCCTGCTCATGTTCGACTACTTCCACGACGTCAGGGAACTGGCACAGAAGGGCGTCGCCAACGCGAAGGCGGTCCTGCAGTCGTGGGCTGACGCGGAATGGTTCACCAGCCGGCCCGAAGTGCCTGCATCGATGAAGGTTTCGATCTTCAAGGTGTCGGGTGAAACAAACACCGACGATCTGTCGCCGGCACCCGATGCCTGGTCGCGCCCGGACATTCCGCTTCACGCGCTCGCGATGCTGAAGAACCCCCGTCCGGGCATCGAGCCGGAGGAGGCGGGCGTTCGCGGTCCGGTGAAGTTCCTCGAGGACCTGCGTGCCAAGGGCAATCTGGTGGCCTATGTCGGTGACGTCGTCGGTACGGGGTCGTCACGCAAGTCCGCGACCAACTCGGTGCTGTGGTTTACCGGGGAGGACATTCCCTTTGTCCCGAACAAGCGCTTCGGCGGCGTGTGCCTTGGTTCCAAGATTGCGCCGATTTTCTTCAACACCATGGAGGACGCGGGCGCATTGCCGATCGAACTCGACGTCAGCCAGATGGAGATGGGCGACGAGGTCGAACTCCGGATCGATCACGCCACGGCTGGGGTCACCGCGTTGAAGAATGGCCACGTGATTGCCGAGTCGCAGCTCAAGACACCGGTGATCCTGGACGAAGTGCGTGCCGGGGGACGCATTCCGCTGATCATCGGGCGCGGACTGACAGCCAAGGCACGTGAGGCGCTCGGCCTGCCGGTCAGCACCCTGTTCCGACTGCCGCAGGATCCTGCCGACTCGGGCAAGGGTTTCTCGCTGGCGCAGAAGATGGTCGGCCGTGCCTGCGGCCTTCCGGAAGGCCAGGGCATCCGTCCGGGTACGTACTGCGAACCGAAGATGACCACGGTCGGCTCGCAGGACACCACCGGCCCGATGACCCGCGACGAACTGAAGGATCTGGCCTGCCTCGGGTTCTCGGCCGATCTGGTGATGCAGTCCTTCTGTCACACCGCCGCCTATCCGAAGCTCGTTGACGTGCGCATGCATCGCGAATTGCCGAGCTTCATCAGTACCCGTGGCGGAGTCAGCCTGCGCCCGGGTGACGGCGTGATCCATTCCTGGCTCAACCGCCTGCTGCTGCCCGACACGGTAGGCACCGGTGGCGACAGCCATACACGCTTCCCGATCGGGATCTCCTTTCCGGCGGGTTCCGGTCTGGTGGCGTTCGCGGCTGCTACCGGCGTCATGCCGCTCGACATGCCGGAGTCGGTGCTGGTCCGGTTCAAGGGCAAGATGGAGCCCGGCGTGACCCTGCGCGACCTGGTGAACGCGATTCCCTACTACGCGATCAACCAGGGGTTGCTGACGGTCGAGAAGAAGGGCAAGAAGAATATTTTCTCCGGTCGCATCCTCGAGATCGAAGGCCTGCCGGATCTGAAGGTCGAACAGGCGTTCGAACTGTCGGACGCCTCCGCCGAGCGCTCTGCGGCGGGGTGCACGGTGCACCTGAACAAGGAACCGATCGTCGAATACATGAACTCGAACATCGTCCTGATGAAGTGGATGATCGCCAACGGCTATGAGGACGCACGCACGCTCAGGCGCCGCATCAAGGCCATGGAAGAGTGGATCGCCAACGGCGAACTGCTCAAGGGCGATGCCGACGCCGAGTACGCGGCCGTGATCGAGATCGACCTCGCGGACGTCAAGGAACCACTGGTCGCATGCCCGAACGACCCGGATGACGTCAAGCCGTTGTCCGCAGTCGCCGGAGACAAGATCGACGAGGTCTTCATCGGCTCGTGCATGACCAACATCGGCCACTTCCGCGCCGCGGGCAAGGTTCTGGAAGGCAAGTCCGATATCCCTACGCGCTTGTGGATCGCACCGCCGACCAAGATGGACGCGATGATCCTCAACGAGGAAGGCTATTACAGCGTGCTCGGCAAGTCCGGTGCACGCATGGAAATGCCGGGATGTTCGCTGTGCATGGGCAACCAGGCTCAGATCCGCAAGGGCAGCACGGCGATGTCGACGTCCACGCGCAACTTCCCCAACCGCCTGGGGATCGATACGCGGGTGTATCTCGGCTCGGCCGAACTGGCCGCGGTCTGTGCGCTGATGGGGCGGATCCCGACCGTTTCCGAGTACCTGGAACAGGTACGATCGCTCGACGCGAAGGCCGGTGAAGTCTATCGCTACATGAATTTCGATCAGATCGAGGAGTTCAGCAGCGTCGCCGATACGGTCGAGGTCTGACCCAAGGGCGAGGCCCGACATTCGTAGTTGCACCGGCGAACCATCGCAACGCCCCGGCTGCCTTGCAGTCGGGGCGTTTCCCTTTCCTGCCCGGTCGATGACGCGGGGAGGTAAAGTCGGGACATCCGGTCAGACGCAGATGAAGCTGATGGCGAACGGATTGCCGCAGCAGCTCCCTCCGAGCGCAAAGTGCCCACGGCCGCGCAGAACGGCTTCCTCCCTGGACAGCATGAATTCCTTTTCGCCGTCTATCGCGACGTAAGTGCCGTTGCTACTGCGGTCGACGAGTACGAACTTGTCGCCTCTGAGCTCGACTTCTGCATGGCGGCGCGATGCGCGGCTGTCGCCGACGCGTAGGTCGGCCGTCGCATCACGTCCAATCCTGACCACCGGACATTGCTCGTTCAGGACCAGCGCCTGCTCGTTAAGGTAAAGCTTCAGCTCGTGCTCACCATCGATTTCGAACTGACCCGTCTGCAGGACAGTGACATCGCCCATCGCCTCGCACTTGAGTTCGAACAGTTCGACCGGCCGCGACGCTCCCCTGAGGACCCGTGGCTGGAGGGGGTGAAGCAGCTCCTTCCATTCGGCGGTCAGATGCTGGAACGTCTCGGCCGTGGTCAGCGCGCGTCCTGGTGAAGCCAACTCCATGAGGCGTGCGGCGAAGTTCACGGTTTCACCGAAGACGTCGTCGCCGCTTGCGATGACCGAGCCCCAATGGAAGCCGATCCGGACCGCAAGCCTCTGGCCGGAAAGGAGCGGCAACTCACGCAGCGACTGGTGCATGCCGACGGCCGCGTCGGCAGCCTTGTCCGTGTCTGCGAAGATCGCCATCAGCCCGTCACCGGTGTGCTTGACGACCTTACCGCCTCGGTCCTCGATCGCCTTTTGCAACTCCTTGAGGCAGCGATCCACGAGCTGGAATGCCGATGTATCGCCGACGCGCTCATAAAGCTGCGTGCTTCCGACCAGGTCGGCAAACAGGACAGTGCATTCAGGCGGTACGGGGAGCGTCTGTATCATGTGTCAATTATAAGGAATTGGCTGGCGTGTGGATGATCTGACTGTGGTCAATTCCACGTAGGGTCCAATGATGCCCATGGTGGGGTATAATGTTTTAATTATTCGATCCCATGGAGCACCGGCGATTCGGTGATCCGTATCGGGTTCGAAGGTCTTGATCTGTATGCGTCCGAGCTGTCGATCTCGTGGCGCAGCAGACTTTTCATTCATGCGGCCGCTTGCCCTTTATGCATGCCCTGCATGGTCCCGAGCCTCGTGTGGCCGACACGCGAGGCCAACCCGATGCAAGCCGATAGCTGGTACTCATTGGCTTCGCTGCCTTGATTGGTAGTGACGGCGCGTTACCGCGACGATCGAGTGCCGCTTGTCGGTCGATATGGTTTCACAAGACTTGGAGAATGGCGAATATGGCAAAGGAAGAGCTGCTGGAGATGGAAGGCGTCGTCAACGAGGTGCTTCCGGATACGCGTTTCAAGGTCACGCTCGAAAACGGTGTTCAGGTTGCCGCGTACGCATCCGGCAAGATGCGCAAACACCGCATCCGCGTGCTCGCGGGCGATCGGGTCAGCGTGGAGCTTTCGCCCTACGATTTGACAAAGGCACGCATCCGCTTTCGTCACAAGTGAATTTGAGTGGTTCGTCGCATGCGGGTTGCCTGGCTCAGGCGCCGCCAGCGAAGTAACGTTCTTCGACCTCGTCGGGCATTCTGATGCCGGTCGTGCGTGCCCTGCATAGCAGTTCCCAATAATAGCGGTAGGAAGCGCGGTCGTGCAGTCGTCCCGCATGGTTCACCGGCCCCCATTGCGCGTCCTGGGCGGACATGAGTATCACCGCCGCTTCCTGAACCTCGGAAAAGTCCGGACGCATCGCCTCCACTATCGGGGTGATCTGGTTCGGGTGAATGCTCCACATCCTCAGGAATCCGAATTCGCGGCGCGCGCGCTCGGCGTCGCTGCGGATCGCGTGTCGATCGTTCAATTCGGTCGTGACATTGTGAGAGGGTACGATGCCATTGCCCAGGGCGGCAGCTGCAATCTCCGTCTTGGCCCGGACGATCAGTGGATGCTGGAATTGTCCCGGACTTCTCATGGCCGCACCAGGTATCGCGCCGTGGTGCGCAGAGACGAAATCCATCAAGCCGAAGTCGAGTGATTCGACGCCTTCGAGCGCGGCGATGTCCCATACGTCGCGTAGCGCGCCGTGGGTCTCAATGAGGATGTGCACCGGGATCGGACGATCCACGTCACTGGCGGCCTCCACCATTCTGAGCGCCTCGATCTGAATTCGCGCGTCTGACAGGGAGCGGACCTTCGGCAGTGTCAGGAACGCGAGACGGGTTCCTGCACGGCCGACGATGATTTCCAGATCGCTTTCCCAATGGCTGTGGGTGATATCGTGGATGCGTGCCCCGACGCGCTCGAACCGGTTGTCGGGAGTGTTGACGATATCGGCGACCATCGCGGCGTGCTCCGATTCCTGGCCGGTGCGGGCACCGTCTTCGCAATCGCAGGTGATATCGAAGACGGACCCGAGTTCAGCCTGGAGCGCCAACGCCTTGCGCATCAGTTTCTCGGATCCGGCATAGTGATCTACCGGCGGCAGTGTGGGGAACGGCTTTTCACCCTCGAAAAGAATTCTTGCTGGATGCAGTCGTGAATTCATGGCAACGGCCTCGCGTGCAGGCTCAGGGCGAATGAGAACGCGCCCTGGTATTTCCGCAGAGGATAGCAGGGTGCGTCAGGCAGAGGTCCCGGACGAAAAAAGAGCGCACGACGCTGGTCGTGCGCTCCTGCCATGCGACCGGTGAGGATCAGGCCAGCAAGTCCTTGACGCCGTCGCGTTCCTCGAGCAGCTCGTTGAGTGTGTGCGTCATGCGCTCACGCGAGAACTCGTCGATCTCCAGGCCCTGGATGATCTTGTATTCGCCGTTCTCGGTGGTGCAGGGGAAGCCATACGTGATGCCTTCGGGAATACCGTAGGAACCGTCCGACGGGACACCCATCGTGACCCATTCACCGTTCGATCCCAGCCACCAGTCGTGCACGTGGTCGATCGCCGCGTTCGCAGCGGAAGCCGCTGACGACAGGCCGCGCGCCTCGATGATGGCCGCGCCGCGCTTGCCGACCGTCGGCAGGAAAACGTCGCGATTCCAGGCATCATCGTTGATCAGGTCCTTGACCTTGTCGCCGTTCGACTCGCAGAAGCGATAGTCGGCGTACATGGTGGGCGAATGGTTGCCCCACACAACCAGCTTCTTCAGGCTGGAAACGTCACGCTCACTCTTGGCCGCGAGTTGCGACAGTGCGCGGTTGTGATCAAGGCGCAGCATCGCAGTGAAGTTGCGCGCGGGAACGCGTCCGAACTTCGCTCCGACGGTGCGCGCGATCAGCGCATTGGTGTTGCACGGGTTGCCGACGACCAGGATCTTGCAGTCGGGGTGGGCGAACTGACCGATCGCCGCGCCCTGGACCGTGAAGATCTTGGCGTTCTCGGTGAGCAGGTCCTTGCGCTCCATTCCGGGACCGCGTGGCCGCGCGCCGACCAGCAGGGCGACCTGCGCATCCTTGAACGCGACGTTCGGGTCGTCCGTCGCAATCATGCCGGCGAGCAGCGGGAACGCGCAATCCTGCAGTTCCATCATCACACCATTCACTGCCTTCTGCGCCTGCGGCAAATCCAGAAGCTGGAGGATGACCGGCTGATCCTTGCCCAGCATCTCGCCGCTGGCAATGCGGAACAGCAGACTGTAGCCGATCTGGCCGGCCGCGCCGGTTACGGCCACGCGTACGGGGGACTTGCTCATGTGATTACTCCCTCAAAAGCGAAAAGCGATGTAATGGACTCCGGTCCTGCGACCGAAGCGCTGCCACGGGCCAGAGCGGACGCTCGCGGCGCCTCCGGCCCAATGACGGTCGTGCCAGCCACGGGCCGATACGATCGGAGCGAAACCGAGTACGTTTCCCATGCGGCAGTGCGGCATAATACCGCCTGCAACTGACGATTGGGGCGGCAAGATGTTAGAAGCAAGCGGCCCCGGTGTCAAATCAAGTCAGATGTCTTATATAAGACACCAGACGACTTATGGACGATCGCAAAGTTTTGTGCTGAAATAGCGCCATGATACAGGATTCGCCGACTTTCAGTCCGCTGTACCGGCAGATCAAGGGCCTGATGATTCAGGCACTTGAGGCAGGTGAGTGGTTGCCTGGTCAGGCCATCCCGAGCGAGCAGGAACTGGCAGCACGGTTCAGTGTTTCGCAGGGGACGGTGCGCAAGGCCGTCGACGAACTCGCGGCGGATAACCTGCTGGTGCGCAAGCAGGGCAAGGGAACCTATGTCGCGTCGCACAATGATCCACGTGCGCTGTTCCGCTTCCTGCGGCTCGTGCCGATGGATGGCGAACTGGTGCATCCGGAAAGCATGCCGCTCGAATGCTGGCGTGCCAAGGCAGGGCAGGAGGCGTCGCGGATGCTCGGAATTGCGCAGGGCAGCCCCATCATCATCGTCCGGCGCCTCCTCAGATTTTCGAGAAAACCCGTCGTTGTGGATGAAATCTATCTGCCTGGCGAGATATTCAAGGGTCTGACGCTCGAGATGCTGCAGTCCTGGAGCGGATCGCTCTACAGCCTGTTCGAAACGCATTTCGGTCTGCGCATGATTCGGGCGCAGGAGCGCATTCGTGCCGTGGCGGCCGACCGTTCGGTCAGCGAGGCGCTGAAGGTACCTGAAGGCAAGCCGTTGCTGTCGGTCGAGCGGGTGACCTACACGTACGGTGACAAGCCGGTCGAGTGGCGGCGCGGCCTCTATCTGACCGACGAGCATTTTTATCTTAATGAGTTGAACTGAAGTGGGTAAAGCGCACGGGCCCAAGGCCGGACCGGAAGCGCACATATAATTCAGGGTTGGTTTGCAGTGTGCAGTTGGGAGAAACGCGGCACAGTCGAAGCCGCAATTTGAGGGGTGTGAAAAACATGTCTGAAGCCACAGCGCGCAAGCGGCGGCCCAAGTTCCTGGCGCTGCACGAGATACGCTTGCCCTTGCCAGGGATCGTGTCGATTCTTCACCGCGTCAGCGGGGCTGGTTTGTTTCTGTTGCTGCCGTTCCTGCTGTTCCTGTTCGATCGCAGCCTCGGTTCGCCGGAAACGTTCGTGACCTATCAGAGCGTCGTGTCGAATCCGCTGATCAAGCTCATTCTGTTCGGTCTGCTGTGGGCCTATCTGCACCATTTTTGCGCCGGCATTCGTTTCCTGCTTCTGGATCTTCACGTTGCCGGGGATCTTCAGGCGGCGCGAAACACTTCGCGCATCGTGCTCATCGTCAGTATCGTGCTGACCGTCGTGATCGGGGTGATGCTATGGTAAGGCGTATCGTTGTCGGCGCTCATTACGGCTTGCGCGACTGGATCGGACAACGTGCAACCGCCGTGTACATGGCGATCTACACCATCATCTTCGCCCTCTATGCGCTCGCGCTTCCGGAGATGAGTCATGAGGCCTGGTCGGCGATGTTCTCCGGCGGCTTCATGCGCTTCGCCACCTTCCTCTTCTTCCTGGCGCTCTTCTATCACGCCTGGGTCGGCGTGCGTGACATCTTCATGGACTACATCAAGCCGACCGGCATTCGTCTGGGGCTGCATGTGGTGATCCTGTTCCTGCTCATCGGCTATGCCGGCTGGGCTGCCCAGATTCTTTGGAGGCTTTGAGCGTGAGTGTAGCCAAGCGTACCTATGATGCGGTGATCGTCGGCGCCGGCGGCGCGGGTCTGCGCGCCGCACTGCAGCTGGCCGAAGCCGGCATGAAGACAGCCGTTCTGACCAAGGTCTTTCCGACCCGCTCGCACACCGTTGCGGCCCAGGGCGGTGTGGCGGCCTCGCTCGGCAATTCGACCGAGGACAACTGGCACTGGCACATGTACGACACCGTCAAGGGGTCGGACTGGCTGGGGGACCAGGATGCAATCGAGTTCATGTGCCGCAAGGCGAACGAGGTGGTCGTCGAGCTCGAGCACTACGGCATGCCTTTCGATCGCACCGACAGCGGCAAAATCTACCAGCGCCCGTTCGGCGGTCATTCGCAGAACTATGGCCAGATGCCGGTGTCGCGCTCGTGTGCTGCGGCCGACCGCACCGGTCATGCGATGCTGCATGCGCTGTACCAGCGCAACGTGCGCGCCAACACCCAGTTCTTCGTCGAGTGGATGGCGCTCGACCTGATCCGCGATGCCGAAGGCCATGTGCTCGGCGTGACGGCGCTTGAAATGGAAACCGGAGAAGTCAGCATCTTCCACGCCAAGGCGACGATTTTCGCTACGGGCGGGGCCGGGCGGATCTACCACAGCTCGACCAATGCGTTCATCAACACCGGTGACGGCGTTGGCATGGCGGCGCGGGCCGGAATTCCGCTCGAGGACATGGAGTTCTGGCAGTTCCATCCCACCGGCGTTGCTGGTGCGGGGGTCCTGATCACCGAAGGCGTGCGCGGCGAAGGCGGCATCCTGCGCAATGCAAGCGGCGAGCGGTTCATGGAGCGTTACGCACCGAACCTCAAGGATCTTGCTTCGCGGGACGTCGTGTCGCGTGCAATGACCACGGAGATCAACGAGGGGCGCGGCTGTGGTCCGGACAAGGATTACGTGCTGCTCGACATCACCCACCTGGCACCGGAAACCATCATGAAGCGCCTGCCTGGCATTCACGAGATCGCGATCCAGTTCGCAGGTGTCGATCCGATCAAGGAGCCGATTCCGGTGGTGCCGACATGTCACTACCAGATGGGCGGCATACCGACCAACTACAAGGGCCAGGTCGTCGTTCCAAAGGACGGCGATCCGAATACGCCCGTTGTTGGTTTCTACGCGGCCGGGGAGTGCGCGTGTGCATCGGTACACGGGGCCAACCGCCTCGGTACGAATTCGCTGCTCGATCTGCTGGTGTTCGGAAAGTCGGCCGGCGAGACGGCCGTCGAGGACCTGAAGAGCGGCAGTCTGCCGCTGCGGCCGCTTCCCGCGGACGCCGCCGACGCTGCACTGGCACGTATCGCGCGTCTCGATTCGCAGACGAACGGCGAGAGCGTGTTCGACGTCGGTCAGGACATGCGCCGCTCGATGCAGAAGCATGCAGGAGTGTTCCGCTTCGATGCCCTGCTCAAGGAAGGGGTCACGAGCATTCTGGAGATCGCCGAACGCGCGAAACGAACCGAGATCGGCGACAAGTCCAAGGTGTGGAACACCGCGCGCGTCGAAGCCCTCGAACTGGACAATCTCATCGAAGTTGCCAAGGCGACAATCGTTTCGGCCGAGGCACGCAAGGAGTCGCGCGGTGCGCATGTTCGTGACGATGCGCCGGATACCGCCGAATTCCCGAACGGCCGCAATGACAATGAATGGCTCAAACACACCTTGTGGTACAGCGAGGACAACCGGCTCGACTACAAGCCGGTCAATCTGAATCCACTGAACGAAGGCACTGAGCCGATCGTGCTGGCCAAGCGCACCTACTGAGCGTCGGAGAACAATTCACATGACCAAACGCAGCGTTCAATTCAAGATCTACCGCTACGATCCGGACAAGGACGAAAAGCCGTACATGCAGGACATCACCGTCGAGCTGGAGGCGTCCGACAAGAAGCTGCTGGACGCTCTGGTGCGCCTGAAGGGCAAGGACGATTCGCTTTCGTTCCGGCGTTCGTGTCGCGAAGGAGTGTGTGGTTCCGATGCGATGAACATCAACGGCAGAAACGGTCTTGCCTGTCTGACTGCCATCGACGGCCTGCCACAACCGGTCGTCCTGCGCCCGTTGCCCGGGCTGCCGGTGATTCGCGACCTGATCGTGGACATGACTCAGTTCTTCAAGCAATACCATTCGATCAAACCTTATCTGATCAACGACAATCCGCCACCGGAGCGCGAGCGCCTGCAGTCGCCGGAGGATCGAGAAGAACTGAACGGCCTTTATGAGTGCATCCTGTGTGCGTGCTGCTCGACATCGTGCCCGTCCTTCTGGTGGAATCCGGACAAGTTCGTCGGGCCGGCGGGATTGCTCGCCGCCTACCGCTTCCTGGCGGATACTCGCGACGAGGCAACCAGCGAACGGCTCGACAACCTCGAGGATCCCTACCGGCTGTTCCGCTGTCATTCGATCATGAACTGCGTGGATGTGTGTCCGAAGGGGCTCAATCCGACGCGGGCGATCGGCAAGATCAAGGACATGATGGTGGCGCGGGCGGTATGAGCGTCGAGAGGGGGCGTATCCGCTGGCAATGTCGTCGGGCTCTGCTTGAACTCGACCTTGTCTTCACACGCTTTCTCGAGCGCCATTTCGACCGACTGAGCGAGGATCAACTGGCCGACCTGGACGACCTGCTGCTTTGCGAGGACCACGACTTGTGGGCCCTGGTCAACGGCAGCAAGCCCTGCACCCGGGAACGCTGGAACGAAATCATTGCGCTGCTGCGGCAATCCTGACGTGTCCGCGCAATCATCACAGCGAGAGTAGCGCCTACGGGCGAGAAAAAAAGGGATGACCTATGAGCACTGAACGCACCGCAACGCTGACCATCGACGGCAAGACCTTCGATTTCCCGGTGATGACCGGCACGCACGGCAACGATGTGATCGACATCCGCACGCTGGGTGCCAAGACCGGTCTGTTCACCTACGATTCCGGTTTCCTGTCGACTGCGAGCTGCAAGTCGCAGATCACCTTCATCGACGGCGACAAGGGCGAACTGCTGTACCGGGGTTACCCGATCGAGCAGCTTGCCGAGAAGTGCAACTTCCTGGAAGTCGCCTATCTTCTCAAGAATGCCGAACTGCCCAATCCGGCGCAGAAGGCCGAGTTCGAGAGCACGATCAAGAATCACAGCATGCTTCACGATCAGATCACCAAGTTCTACTCGGGCTTCCGCCGCGATGCGCACCCGATGGCGGTCATGGTCGGCGTGGTTGGCGCTCTGTCGGCCTTCTATCACGAGGCAATGGATTTCTCCGACGCCGAGCATCGCGGCATTTCCGTCAACCGGCTGATCGCGAAGCTGCCGACGATCGTCGCCATGGCATACAAGTACAACGCGGGTCAGCCGTTCATGTATCCGCGCAACGACCTCGACTATACGGCGAACTTCATGCACATGATGTT
>DAOMNN010000047.1:0-26753 GCA_035443825.1 Rhodocyclaceae bacterium
CCGTCCATCTGCGCCGCACCCGTGATCATGTTCTTCACGTAGTCCGCGTGACCCGGACAATCCACGTGCGCGTAGTGACGGTTCGCCGTCTCGTACTCCACGTGCGCCGTGTTGATCGTGATCCCACGCGCCTTCTCTTCGGGCGCCGCGTCAATCTGATCGTAACCCTTGGCCTCGCCACCGTACTTCTTCGACAGAATCGTCGTGATCGCCGCCGTCAGTGTCGTCTTGCCATGGTCAACGTGGCCGATCGTACCGACGTTCACGTGCGGCTTCGTCCGCTCAAACTTGCCTTTAGCCATGTCACCACCTCTCGTTCAGAATCAGATAATCCGGACCGAAGTCCCCGACAGTCTCGCGCGACAAGACGCTGGATGAAGCGTGGTGCCCATGACGTGGATTGAACACGTGGCCTCTCCCTTACCAAGGGAGTGCTCTACCACTGAGCTACATGGGCTCCGAAACCACTCATGCCTGGCCTGGAGCGGGTGAAGGGAATCGAACCCTCGTCATAAGCTTGGAAGGCTTCTGCTCTACCATTGAGCTACACCCGCGTACAACGCAGACGACCCGCATCACGCCCTGACCACCGCCGACCAGAGCCGGACAAATGGCGAAAAGCTGGTGGAGGGGGAAGGATTCGAACCTTCGAAGGCTGAGCCGTCAGATTTACAGTCTGATCCCGTTGACCGCTTGGGTACCCCTCCAAGCGAGAAGCGCCGCACTATAGAGCCTGGGCGCAAGAATGTCAAATTCTTTGGGCGGGGCCGCGTGACGGGAAACCGCCTCAGCGCAGCATCTGGGATAGCGGAAGTTGCGTGGTTTCCTTGACGGGCTGGAGCACGAAGGAAGACTTCACGTTCGCCACGCCGTCGAGTTTGAGAAGACGATCCATGAGAAACCGTGAGAAATGCTCCAGGTCCTCCGCAACGACATGCAACAAATAATCCATTTCGCCGGTCAACGCCATGCACGTCAGCACTTCGGGGGCGGCCTGCATGGCATCGTGAAACGCATTCACGATCACGTCCCGGCGCTTGTCCAGAGTTACGCTGACGTAGGCCTGCAAGCCCAGCCCGACACGATGAGGGTCGAGACGAGCGACGTAGGAGCGAATGAAACCGGACTCCTCGAGCTGGCGCACGCGGCGCAGGCACGGCGAGGGCGACAAGGCGACCTGTTGCGCAAGCTCGACGTTGGAGAGCCGGCCGTCTTGCTGAAGCAGCGACAGGATGCGAATGTCGGTTCGATCCGGGGAATATGTCATGGCGCCCTCGCAGTCACGCAATCCTGTTGCGCATGTCCATTCAATAATGGATCAGTTTGAGCCGAACTGCCAATCTCCGACGAGCACGCGTCGAGCGCGCCGCTCCGGGGCGAGTGCAAGACGAGCGAATCGCCGGCACACGCCGCGGCGCGGTATGGTACTTGCGGACCCTGCGATCGTGTACGCTTGAAGGGCTGCTCCAGGAGAGAACTCATGAATGCCCCCCACCCCGTACCCCGCAAACCGCTGCCATCCGCATTCGTCGAAACGCTCGAGGCTGCATTCGGCAAGCGGTTTTCCACCACCGAGGCCGTCCGCGCCCACCACGGACACGACGAGTCGCACTTTCCCGACGCACTTCCGGATGCGGTGGTCTGGCCGCACTCGACCGAAGAGGTCGTCACAGTGGTCAAGGCGTGCCGCGAACATCGCGTGCCCATCATCCCCTTCGGGGTCGGCAGTTCGCTCGAAGGACACATCCTCGCGCTGCATGGCGGCATCAGCCTGGATTTTTCGGAGATGAACAAGGTTCTTGCCATTCATGGCGAGGACATGGACGCGGTGGTGCAGCCCGGCGTCACGCGAAAGCAACTGAACGCGGCACTGCACGGTACCGGACTCTTCTTCCCGATAGATCCCGGGGCCGACGCAAGTCTCGGCGGCATGGCGGCGACCCGGGCTTCGGGGACGAACGCCGTGCGCTACGGAACGATGCGCGAGAACGTGCTCGGAATGGAGGTCGTTCTCGCCGATGGTCGCGTCATCCGCACCGGCGGCCGCGCGCGCAAGTCATCGTCGGGTTACGATCTCACCCGCCTCATGGTGGGCTCCGAAGGGACCCTCGGGCTTTTCACCGCGCTGACCGTGCGCCTGCATCCGCTGCCTGAAGCGGTATCAGGTGCCGTATGTGCATTCCCCGACGTGGACAGTGCGGTGCAGACCGTCATCCACACCATACAGCTGGGGGTGCCGGTTGCGCGCATCGAACTGCTCGACGCGCTCACGGTTCAGGCGATCAATCGCTACAGCAAGACGGAACTGCGCGAGGCACCGATGCTGTTCTTCGAGTTCCACGGTTCCCCTGCAAGTGTCGAGGAACAGGCACGGACGGTGCAGGAAATCGCGCGCGACAGTGGGGGTCAGGATTTCGAATGGGCCACCCGTCCGGAAGATCGCAGCCGCCTGTGGCAGGCACGTCACGACGCCTATTTCGCATGTCTGAATCTGCGCCCTGGGTGCCGCGGCGTCACGACTGACGTGTGCGTCCCGATTTCCCGTCTCGCCGATTGCATTGCAGCGACCTGCAAGGACATCGCCTCGAGTGGTCTGACCGCGCCGATCGTCGGCCACGTCGGTGACGGCAATTTCCACACCCTGATCCTGGTCGATCCCGCCGACGAGGCCGAGATAGAGCGCGCCGAAGCCCTCAATCGCCGTATCGTCGAGCGTGCGCTGGCAATGGACGGCACCTGCACCGGCGAGCACGGCATCGGCTTCGGCAAGCAAGACTTTCTCGTGCAGGAGCATGGCAGCGGGGCGGTCGACGCAATGCGCGCACTCAAGCTCGCGCTCGACCCTGACAATCTGCTCAACCCGGGCAAGGTGGTGCCTGACAAGCGCGGCTAGCCTTCAGGGTTAGCATGTATTTGACAGTAGCGCACGTTCGGCTACGCTCACACCGATGTACATCCGCGATCGCCATAATTGCGGAATCTGCTCACAAGGCGGGTACGGAAGCGAAACCCAAAAACACGATTTTTGAGGAGGGGAATACCCGATGGCCGAGACTCAACTGACGGCGGACGCGCCGGTTCGCACCACCAGCCTCGAAGACAAGTACCTCGTCTCCGGTCGCGTCTTCATGACCGGCTATCAGGCGCTGGTGCGACTGCTGCTCATCCAGAAGGAACGCGACAAGACCGTCGGCCTGAATACCGCCGGGTTCGTCTCTGGTTACCGAGGTTCCCCGCTCGGCGGACTGGATCAGACGCTGTGGAAGGCGAAGACGCATCTGGCCTCGCACGACGTCGTGTTCCAGCCCGGTGTCAATGAAGATCTCGCCGCAACCGCCGTGTGGGGGACCCAGCAGGTCAATCTCTCGCCGCATGCGACCTTCGATGGCGTCTTCGCAATGTGGTACGGGAAGGGCCCCGGTGTCGATCGCAGTGGCGATGTCTTCCGCCATGCGAATGCTGCAGGGACTTCAGTGCATGGCGGCGTGCTGGTGATCGCGGGAGACGATCATGCGGCAAAATCGTCCACCCTTCCGCACCAGACCGATCACTTTTTCAAGGCGATGATGATGCCGGTGCTTGCGCCGGCCGGCGTCCAGGAATACATCGATTTGGGCGTGCATGGCTATGCGCTGTCGCGCTACTCCGGGTGCTGGGTGGCGTTCAAGGCACTGGCGGATACAGTCGAGACGTCGGCGTCGGTCGACGTCGACCCGCAACGGCTCGAGGTCGTCATCCCGTCGGACTTCGCACTCCCGCCCGACGGCCTCAACATCCGCTGGCCCGACCCGCCGCTGGTCCAGGAGCGGCGGCTGCTCAACTACAAGCTCTATGCTGCCCTCGCATACTGCCGGGCGAACCGGCTCAACGAGGTCGTCATCGATTCGCCGAATCCACGGCTCGGCATCATCACGTCGGGCAAGTCCTATCTCGACGTGCGCCAGGCATTCGACGACCTCGGGATCGACGACGCGCTCGCCGCCGAGATCGGCATCCGCCTCTACAAGGTCGGCATGGTGTGGCCGCTGGAGGCCGACGGGGTGCGACAGTTCGCCGAAGGGCTTAGCGAGATCCTGGTGGTCGAAGAAAAGCGCCAGTTACTCGAGTACCAGCTCAAGGAAGAGCTCTACAACTGGCGCGAGGACGTGCGCCCGCGCGTGATCGGCAAATTCGACGAGAAAGGGGAATGGGCACGGATCACGCAGGCCGACGGCACGGTGGATCACGGCCAATGGTTCCTGCCGGCGGCGGGCGAACTCACGCCGGCGATGATCGCACGCGCGATCGCCGCGCGCATCGCTCGCTTCTTCACTTCCGACCGCATCAAGGCGCGGCTCGCGTTCCTCGAAGCCAAGGAAAAGGCGCTGGCCGAGCGGGTGTTCTCGATCGACCGCGTACCGACCTTCTGTTCCGGCTGCCCGCACAACACCTCGACCCATGTTCCGAAAGGCAGCCGCGCGCTGGCCGGCATCGGCTGTCACTACATGGTCACGTGGATGCCCGAACGGCGCACCGAAACCTTCACCCAGATGGGGGGGGAAGGCGTGCCGTGGGTCGGCCAGGCACCCTTCACGAGCGAGCCGCACATCTTTGCCAATCTTGGGGACGGCACCTATTTCCACTCCGGTCTGCTCGCGATCCGCCAGGCGGTCGCAGCGAAGGTCAATATCACCTACAAGATCCTGTTCAACGACGCCGTGGCAATGACCGGCGGACAGCCCCATGACGGGGTGCTGAACGTTCCGACCATCGTGCGCCAGCTCCAGGCCGAAGGCGTGACCAACATCGTGGTCGTCACCGACGGCACCGATCGTGCCTATGGTCCCTCCGACATTCCGCACGTGCCGGTGCGCCACCGCGACGAACTCGATGCGATCCAGCGCGACCTGCGCGCCTCTCCGGGTGTCACCGCACTCATCTACGATCAGACCTGCGCAGCCGAGAAGCGCAGGCGCAGAAAGCGTGGCCTGTACCCGGATCCGGCCCGGCGCGTGTTCATCAACGAAGCCGTGTGCGAGGGTTGTGGCCACTGCGGCATCGTCAGCAACTGCATGTCGATCGTGCCGGTCGAGACCGAGTTCGGCCGCAAGCGCCAGATCGACCAGTCCTCGTGCAACAAGGATTATTCCTGCCTCAACGGGTTCTGCCCCAGTTTCATCACCATCGAAGGGGGGCAACTGCGCAAGGGGCGGGCCCTGAGCATCGACGAGTCCGTCTTCAGCGATCTTCCGGTGCCTGCCCTGCCCATGACCGACACACCGTTCGGCATCATGGTCACCGGTGTCGGCGGCACGGGCGTGGTCACGATCGGCGCGCTGATCGGCATGGGAGCCCACCTCGACGGCAAGGGCGTGACGGTGCTCGACATGACCGGCCTGGCACAGAAGGGCGGATCGGTATTCAGTCACATCCGCATCGCCGACCGACCCGAGGATCTTCACGCAGTGCGCATCGCCGCAGGCGAAGCCAATGCGGTGATCGGTGGGGACATCATCGTGACTGCAAGCACCGAGGCGCTCGCCAAGATGGCCGCCGGCCGCACGCACGCGGTGGTCAATCGTGCCGAAACGCCCACATCGGATTTCACCCATGATCCGGACTGGCAGTTCCCGCTCGACAAGATGGAGCAGGCGGTGCGTGATGCCCTCGGCGACGATACGGCGACATCCGCGGTCGACTTCCTCGATGCGCAGCACATTGCCACCACGCTGATGGGCGACGCCATTGCGACCAACCTGTTCCTGCTCGGCTACGCATGGCAGAAGGGCATGGTGCCGGTGACTCACGACGCGTTGATGAGGGCAATCGAACTCAACGGCGTCGCGATCGAGATGAACAAGAAAGCCCTTCTGTGGGGACGTCGTGCGGCGCACGCACCCGCGGCAGTCGAGCGCTTCGCACGACCGGCCGAGGTCGTGCCGATCAAGGCACAAAGCCTGGACGAGATGATCGCAACACGCGTCGATTATCTCACCCGGTATCAGGATGCCGCCTATGCGGCGCGCTATCGCGCACTGGTCATCAAGGTTCGCGAAGCGGAACTGCAGGTCACGGGCGATCCGCGTTCCGCACGTCTGGCCGAAGCGGTCGCACGCTATTACTTCAAGCTGCTCGCCTACAAGGACGAATACGAAGTCGCGCGCCTGTACAGTGATGAGGCCTTCTGGAAGAAGGTCGACGAGACCTTCGAGGGCGACTTCGAAGTCCGCTTCCATCTCGCGCCACCGCTGATCTCGCACCTCGATCCGGCCACGGGAATGATCCCGAAGAAGGCCTTCGGATCGGGCATGCGGCGGATCTTCCGCTGGCTTGCGAAGATGAAGCGTCTGCGCGGTACGCGCTGGGACATCTTCGGCCGCACGTCGGAGCGGCGCAAGGAGCGCGAACTCATCGAGATCTACGAGCGTGACGTCGCGGAACTGCTCGAACGACTTTCCTTCCTTCGCCTCCCGCTGGCCGTCGAGATCGCGAGCCTGCCGGAGCAAGTCCGCGGCTTCGGGCACATCAAGGAGTTCGCCGTCCAAAAGGTCGAGAAGGATCGCGAGCGACTCCTCGCGCAGTGGCGAGAGCCGGTTGCATCCGACGCGCCCCCGTCTCGCAAACGGGCGTGAGGCGCCCTCCGATCGCACTGGTCGAGTCGCCCCGGTGACCGGCGCCGGGGCGGAGCATCGTGCGGCACCAGAGCGTGTCCTCATTCGCCATGGCCGTCGCGCCCTAGGAGGCCGCGGATACGCTATGGTTCACGATTTCGTGATCGCAGACACCGATGCGCCGTCGAGGCAGCCACCATCGCACCGAAGTCGGGGGTGCGCGCGCCCTGCTCGCCCTGCCCGCTGCACTGAAAGCACTGCTGGCTCAGGCGACCGCCTGGGCGATTTCAATCCTGCTGCTCGGACTGGAGGTGATCCCGCCTCAGGCTTGGGTGCTGGTGCTTGTCCAGTGCGCGCTCGCGGCGCTGGCCGCGCTCACGCTGCGCAGCGAGCCCTGGTGGATTCCCATTCACCTCGCGTTCGCCCCGGCGCTGCTCCTGGCTCGGGGCCTCGCGATCGCACCTGGGTGGTATCTCGCAGCATTCGCCGCGCTGGTGGCGATCTACTGGACGAGCTTTCGTACCCGCGTGCCCCTCTACCTTTCGAACCGTGCCACCGCGAACGCCGTCGCGGAGCTCATCGCGCCCGCAGGCGGGATGAAGATCCTCGACATCGGCAGCGGCACCGGCTCGCTGTTGATCCCGCTCGCACGAATGCGACCCGACTGCAACTTCCGCGGAATCGAGGCAGCGCCGGCGCCCTTTCTCGTCAGCCGGATCCGGTCACGCGGTCTGCACAACATCCGTTTCGACCGGGGCGACTTCTTCGACCATCCATGGGGTGGCTACGATCTGGTCTACGCCTTTCTCTCGCCGATACCGATGCAGGCGGTATGGGACAAGGCCAGGCGTGAGATGAGCCCGGGTCACATCCTCGTAAGCAACAGTTTTCCGGTGCCCGGCCGTAAACCGGATAGGGTGATCGAGGTGGGTGACGCACGTGGAACCTGCCTGTTTGTCTACAATCAACAGGGCACGGAAAAGCAGGAGAATTGACGGGTGAAACCGTCCGTGTTTTTCCTATCACGTTCGAACCGGGTGCGGATAATGTGCAGGCATCGACGCATAATCAGGAAATTCTGGAATGGCTCAAATCATCTGTGTCATCGGTAACAAGGGCGGTACCGGCAAGACCACGCTGTCGCACATGCTGTGTCAGGGACTGGGCTTGCTCGGACACCGTTCAGCCTGCGTGCTTACCGACACCACACGCGAGCCGCTCAAACCGGAGGGGCGACGCTACATCACGGCGGATGCACGCACGCGGGATGCACTGACCAAGGTCGTGGACAAGCTGCGCACGCTGGACAACTGGATCGGTGTCATCGACGGGGGCGGCAACCGGACCGAAATCGACCGCAGGCTATACGCGCTGTCGGACATCGTATTGCTCCCGTTCCGTGAATCGCACGAGGACATTCGAACCGTCATACGGGACCTGGAGATGTTCCCGCGTGCCTATGCGGTCCCCACCCAGTGGCCGACCAACGCGTGGCAGAGAGAAGCGGCCGACCGCAACGTCCGCCAGATGATGCGTCCCTACCGCCATCGCATCCTGAACCCGGTCAATGGCCTATCGGCAACCAAGCTGTTGCTGCACAGTACCCTGCCGGACCAGTTCCCCACCCCACTCGCGAACGCGTGCCGTGCGGTGGCCCGTCAAGTCCTGGAGATACTGGAGATCGAATCGGCCGAGGATCCGGATCTGGCTGGCGATATCGCTGCGGTCGAGGCGGGCAATCGCCTGTCCGCCGATGAAATGCCGTTGCGCCTCGGGCTGGATGGCCGGCGCCCTCTCTGAGGAGAACAGACTCATCGCCGGAAGCGCGTCAGATACGCGGCCCCTTGCGCGCAATCACGACCAGCGCCTGAGAACGATTCTTGACGTTGAGCGCGCGAAAGATCGCGGACATATGAACCTTGACGGTCCCTTCCGACAATCCAAGCAGATCGGCAATTTCCCGGTTCGTCTTTCCCTGACCAAGCAGCTCGACCACGCGTGACTGCGCCGCCGTAAGGCCGAAGCGCTCGCACAACGGCGCACCCGGCTTGTGCGTGGGGCCTTGCGGTGCAACGTCCGGCGCGTAGGCACCCCCGTCGAGCACGATTCTCACGGCCCGGCACAGTTCATCCCCGGAGCTGGCCTTGGACACGAAACCCGAGGCGCCCGCCTTGAGGGCGCGCCGCACAGAAACCGGATCATCGAGCGCCGAAACGACCATTGTCGGAACATCAGGAAATCGCTTGGCCATGACGCCGAGCAGCGAAAAACCGTTCAGATCCGGCAACATCAGGTCGACCACCGCCAGATCCCAGGCCGAATCCCCCTCCAGATGCGCAAGCGCCTCCTCGGAGCTACGCGCCTCGACGCACACCACCCCCGGCTCGAGTCTTGCCACGGTCTGCGCCATGGCCTCGCGAACCAGGGCATGATCTTCAACAATGAGTATTCTTGTCACTTATTGCCTCACGGCGCCGATCGGAGGACCCCACTACATGTTGCAAGCATACCATGACGTCCAGGACCGCTGCGCCACCGGCCGCACCGGAAAATACACGTTTCCCGGGGGCCTGAAAAAGGTGAAAATCTCCCGGGAGCGTCGGTCTCCGGCGGATATCGTGCCGACGATGCCCACAGACGGCTTTATCCGAAGCGTACCCGATGAGCGTTCGAATTCCACCAATTCTCCTGTCCGAGCCAGACCGTCATGAACGATGGAATGCCTGAAAGCCTGTCACGACCTCATGCCAGACTCGAATCCGGCGCAGCACAAGCTACCCATCCGGGTCCATGTGATCAGGGATATCCCCTTCGTCGTCGCGCATGTCTGCGGGGGCTGCGGATGCTCACACTGCTGGGGTGCGCACTAAGCAGCAGCGTGCCGGCCGCACACGATGCGCCCAGCGAAGCTGCATTTCTCGGCGAGCTTCCGATGGTTCTTTCTGCATCGCGGCTGTCACAACCCCTGAGTGAAGCGCCCGGGGCGATGACCGTCATCGATCGCGACATGATCCGTCTGTCCGGCGCCAGGACCATGGCGGACCTGCTGCGGCTCGTGCCGGGAATGCAGGTCGGCAGCCGATCGGGATACTATCCGCTCGCGACCTATCACGGACTCTCCGACGACACCCCGCGGCGCATGCTCGTCCGCATCGACGGGCGCTCGACCTATGCCCCCTACCTGATCAGCGGCACCGAATGGCACACGATCACGGTCGACCTGGAGGACATCGAGCGAATCGAAGTCTTTCGCGGCACCAATGCGTCCGCATACGGCAGCCAGGCGTTCATGGGCGTGGTCAATATCGTCACCCGCGCGGCTACCGATTCGCCCCGACTGCGTGCCCGCATCAATCAGGGCGAGAACGGCATCCGCGACCGCAATGTCAGCATCGGGCAGCACTTCGGTTCCATCGCCGTACGCCTGAGCGCCGGCCGCGAAGGCGACAGCGGCATTCCGGAACTCCATGACAGTCACCGCCGCCAACGCGCCGATTTTCGAGCCGACTGGCAGATCGACCACGAGCACCGCCTGGAATTTCACGCCGGCATGGTCCGCCTGAAAGCGAGCATCGGATACGAGAGCGATTACGACAACCCGGTCCGCCCCCTCGAGCACCGGGCAGCATTCGGCCAGGTGCGCTGGCGCTGGCAACCCACGCCGGACGAGGAACTGAACCTGACCGTGTATCAGCAGGAGACGTCCATGCGCGACGGGTTCCGGGTGAACGTGAGCGATGTGGTCCCCATAGCCCCGCCGCAGTGGTATGTCGACGTCGATTACGACAACCGGATCCGCCGTAGCGACATCGAGCTGGAACATACCTTTTCGCCCCGGACGGGAATGCGCATGGTCTGGGGGCTGGGTTATCGGGACGACCGCTTGCGTGCCCACCAGATCTTCCATCGTGACCTCATCCGCTACCATAGCGGACGCCTGTTTGCGAACCTCGAGTGGCGGGCCACCCCGCAATGGCTAGTCAACGCCGGAATCATGGCCGAGCGCGGCAACTATTCCGGCACATTGTTGGCGCCACGGCTCGCAGCGAACTACCATGTATCCGAAGGGCATACATTGAGAGCCTCGGTCGGCCGGGCATACCGGCGCCTGACGCCATTCGAGCACGATGCGGACATGCGGTTCTACGAGGCGAACACCGGCATCCTGCTGCTGCAGACTGCCCAGCCCTCACCGGACGTCAGGCCAGAGCGCATCACGGTTCGGGAGTTGGGGTATCGGGCCGAGCTGGCCCAGCGCAGCGTCAGCGTGGACGTTCGCCTGTTCGAGGAGCGGATCGACAGATTGATCCGCAGGGACAATGTGGCAACCGACCCGCCGCCGTTGCTGGACCCCAGAGCCCAGCGCTTTTTCAGTGATGACCGCGCAACCGTGAGCGGGGTGGAGTTCGCGACCATGTGGCGACCGACAGCGACGACCTGGCTCGGAGTGAACTTCGCGCGCCTGAACGTCGGCAGTTCAAGCGATCGTGCGGAACGCTCTGCGCCGCGGACATCGGCATCGCTGCTCGCCGCGTGGTCTCCGGCGCGCCGGTGGCACCTGAGTCTTGCCCACCATTACGTTGGAACCATGGGTTGGTATATTCGCGAATCGCAGTCGGTGCCGAAGCAGCGGCGTACGGACATTCGCATTGCGCGCAGTTTCAGCACGGCGGAGCTGCGCGGCGAATTCGCACTGGTACTGGCCAATCTCGGCAAACGCGATGCCGACTTCCGACCTGCATTCAAGACGCCGCGGCAAAGTTACGCCTCGCTCAGTATCGAGTTCTGACCCGGCAATGACCTCCTGGCTGCGGGCGCGCTTGCCAATTCTCTTGTTCATGCCGCTGCTGCTGTGTGTGGCTGGCGTCCGGGCCGCACCTGCCGTACTCGTCGTGTCGAGCGAAATGGACGGTGCGTACGAGCAGGTTGCTAACGCCATCACACGCGAGCTGCAGCTCTCGGACCCGGCTGCGGCGGTCGACATCGTGAGCCGTGAGGCATTCCGCGCAAGGAGCCTGGACGGGATCCGTACCATAGTGACGATTGGAGCGCTGGCCGCCGGCGAAGTGATCCTGGCAGCACCGCCGATGCCGGTGCTGCACACCCTTGTGCCGCGGGAGACATTTGCACGCCTCGCAAGCAGTACGACGCGCACGGGCGATTCGGCGATCTTCGTCGACCAGCCGGCGGATCGGCAGATCGCGGCAATCCGCGCCGCGTTGCCCGAATGGCAGCGTCTCGCCCTGATCGCGGGACCGCAAACGCATGAGCTGGTCGCACACCTCGCCAGGATCGCAGGCGCCGAGGGGTTCGAGGTCGTCGTGAGGGAAATCAAGTCGGACCGTGAACTCTTCGCCGCCATGCAGCAGATCATGTCCCGACCGGCAGTGCTGCTGGCCGTACCCGATGGCGAGATCTTCAACAGCCATACGATCCAGAACATACTGCTGACATCCTATCGACAGCGTTCGCCCGTGGTCGGATTCTCACCCGCGTACGTGCGTGCCGGGGCCCTGCTGGCTCTGTACGCGACGCCGGCGCAAATCGGCAAGCAGGCCGCCGACGCGATTTCGTCCGTTCTGAATGGCGGCCGGCTGCCGCCACCAAGCCATTCGCATGAGTATGAGGTGGGAGTCAATCTCACCGTAGCGCGCTCCCTGGGCATTCATCCCCGATCGGCCGAAACCATCAAGTCGGTGCTGAACCGACGGGAGATCGTCGAATGAACGTCAACTGGGGAATTCGCTCACGCGTCATCCTGGTCGCCGTACTGCCCATGATGGTGCTGGCGATCGTGCTCACCGCCTTCTACATGAGCTCGCGGCTTGCCGACATCGAGGATGCCTACACGGCACGCAGCACGGCGTTCGCAAGACAGCTGGTCGCCGCAAGCGAGTATGCGGTGTTCTCCGGCAACAACGACGCGCTGCAGCAGCTCGCGGCAGCGATGCTGGCCGAGGACGGAGTCGTCGGGGTGATGGTCATGGACCGCTTCGGCGAGATTCTCGCCCGCAGCGGGAAGCCGGCATCGGGCATCGGTTTCGACAAGGGGCTCGTCACCACATCGCTGTCGGTTTCTGCCGGCGATACGCTGCGCATCATTGAACCGATCCTTCCGACCCGGGTAGAGCTGGATGACGGTCTCAGCGCAGCCGTTTTCGAATCCGAGTCCGCCTGGCAGATGCCCCCGGTGCTGGGCAAGGTTGTCATCGATCTGTCGCGCACACACATCGATTCGAAACGCGCCGAACTGCTGCGCACCGGTGTGCTGACGGTGTTCGTGGTGCTGATCGGCACCCTCGCCCTTGCGGCATCGATGAGCCGTGGCGTCAGCGGCCCGATCCGGCGCGTCGCAGCAGCGGTCGAAAAGATCGGCCAGGGGCAGTTCTCGGAGCGGGTCCCCATCGTGGGTGGTGGAAGCCTGAGGTCACTCGCCGAAGGGGTCAATGAAATGGCCGCCGAGCTGACCAGCATGCATGACGAGATGAACCGACGGATCAACGAGGCCACTGCCGAGCTGCGTGAACGAAAGGAAGAAGCGGAACGGGCGAACATGGCCAAGTCACGATTCCTGGCCGCAGCCAGTCATGACCTGAGGCAACCGATGCATGCGCTGGGTCTGTTCATCGCAGAACTTTCGCAGCACAAGCAGAATTCGAACCGGGAACGGCTGATCGAGCAGATCTCGGCCTCGGCCGAGGCGATGGAGGATCTCCTCGACAGCCTGCTCGATATCTCGAAACTGGACGCGGGCGTGCTCGAACCGTCGGTGCGCAGCTTCGCACTTCAACCGATCTTCGAGCGGGTCGCAGGCGCGCAGCAATCGTTCGCGCGCGAGCGCGGACTCGAACTTCGAATCAGACCGACCGACCAGTGGGCCTTGAGCGACCCTGTCCTGATCGAGCGTATCCTCGGCAACCTGCTGAGCAATGCGATCCGCTACACGCCGGCCGGCCGGATCATGCTCGCGTGTCGCAAACGCAGCGAGTACCTGCGCATCGAGGTCCGCGACAGCGGAATCGGCATTCCTGCCGACGCACGCACGATCATCTTTCAGGAGTTCGTCCAGCTCGACAATCCCGAGAGAGCGCGCGACAAGGGTCTGGGACTCGGCCTGGCGATCGTGCGCAGACTCACCGACCTGCTCGGTCATCGTCTCGACGTGAGATCCAGCCCCGGAAGGGGTTCGGTGTTCGCCATCGAGGTATCCGCCGGCGCGCCGGTGGCCGACTCGCCGGAGTCGAGCCAGACACGCACGCCCGGCGAGCTGACGGGTATCCGCATCGCACTCGTGGACGACGATCCCCTGGCCCTGAGCGCGATGAACGGGCTATTGCGCTCGTGGGGCTGCGAAGTTGTCGCAGCGCACGACGCGACAACCCTGTTCGATCTGCTCATCGCAGACGGTCGGATACCACAGGCCGTGATCTGCGATTTTCGTCTGGCCGAGTTCGGCACCGGGATCGAGGCAATTCGCGCCATCCGTGCCCGATTCGGAAGCGATCTGCCCGCAGCCCTGATCACGGGAGACACGGGACCTGACGTTCTGGGACTCGCTCACGATGCCCAGTTGCCACTGTTGCACAAACCGGTACGACCTGCCCGCCTGCGTGCGATCCTGAACAGGCTGATCACGAATTGCGACTGACGCGCACCGCGACCGGCATTGGCCGGGCGCTTGAGTTACCATGAACCGATTGCTGAGTCCCGGAGGCCACCATGTCAAGCGATCAGAATGCGCAGGATCCACTCGAATTCGTGCGGGGAATGTGGAACAACATGGGGTTCTCGCTACCCGGAATGGTCACGCCCACGGTCGACACGGACGAACTGGACAAGCGCATCGCAGACCTCAAGGCCGTGGAGAACTGGCTGAAGATGAATCTGAACATGTTGCAGATGACCATCCAGGGGCTGGAAATGCAGCGTGTCGCCTTGGTCGCGGTCAAGGCCATGAGCGAGCATGCACAGCAATCCGGCACGACGGGTGCTGCGGCTGAAGCACTCGGCGAAAATCCATTCGCCAGTGCGATGTGGCCGTGGAATCTGATGACCGCGCAATCCTCCACGCAAACCGAGGCGGAGACGAAGAAGGCCCGTACGCCGGGCGGCGCCAAGGCACGGAGACCGCGCAAGAGCGCCGAAACGAAGTAGCCTGCCCGAGTCAGATCAAAGGAAATGCAGCCATAGCGCAAGGGTAGGCACTGCAAGCACGGTCGTCGCAGAAATGAGCCACGCGACACCCGGACCGTCGCCTCCCATTCTCATGGCCAGGATGTAGGCCGAACTGGCCGACGGCAGGGCCGCGAACAGGATCAGGAGGTCGAATGCCATTCCGGCAAGGCCAAGCTGGCGCCCGACCACCCATGCGGTAAGCGGCAAAGCTAGCAGTTTTACCCCCACCAGCCAGGCAGACCCGATCCACTTCCCGCCCACTGCCCCCCACCGCAGCGCGGCGCCCACTGCGAGCAGTCCGAGGGCGATTGCGGCATCCCCGAGGCGTTTCAGGAACGATTGCGCCACATCGGGAAGCTCAGGCCCGGCAAAGTTCCACGCGAGTCCCGCGATCGTGGCCAGCACCAGTGGATTCCTCAGCAGTTCGCGCAGCAGACCGCCCTGCCCGTGGCGCGCCATGGACCCCACCGCGAGAACGTTCGCGATCGGAACCATCGCGCCGCACAGCGCGCCCATCATCGCCACGCCTGCCGGTCCATGCAGCTTCCCTGCGAGGGCTATGGCGATATACGTATTGAATCGATAGGCGCATTGCAGGCGCGATGCAAAAGCCATCCCGGACAAACCCATCAACGGGCGCCCGAGCCAGCCGAGCGCAAAGCCCGCCCCCATCACGACCGCGCCCGAGAGAATCAGCGGTAGCACGGTGGACAGATCAATCCGGACGCTTGCCAGCGCGTTGAAGAGCAATGCAGGAAAGAGAACGAAATAGACGAGCCGTTCGGCCCCCGTCCAGAACTCGTCGGCACCGATCATGACCCGGCGCAACAAAGCCCCGAGCAGGATCAGTGAGAAATCGGGAAGGAGGAGCAGAACGCTGTGCACGCTGGAAGCATACTGCGCGCCGCCCTCCTGATGCGATTCGCAACAATACGGATGGCGGTCGGCACAACCCGCGTCTAGATGACGCCGGTGCGGCGCAGCGCCACGATCTCGTCCGGAGTCAGGCCCAACTGCCCGAGCAGGTCGTCACTGTCGGCGCCCGCTCCCGGTGCTGGCGTCCACGCCTCCGGCGCAAGCCCGGAGAGGCCGAAGGGGGCCGCAAACTGTCGCACGCCACCGACGTCGGTGACCATTCCGCGCGCCTGTACCTGTGCATTCTCGAGGCTCTCCTCGAGCGTCAGTACCGGTGTGACGCAGCAATCGACGCCGTCGAACAGTGCGATCCACTCGGCTTGCGTGCGCGCCCGAAAGATGTCCGCAACGAGTGCCTTGGCGCGGGCCCCTTCCTCGCCGGTTGCAACGTGCACCGCCTTTAGGTCGGCACGGCCAAGGGTGTCGCACACGGCATGCCAGAACTTCGCCTCGAGCGCGCCGACCGCCATGTGGCGTCCGTCGGCCGTCTCATAGACCCCGTAGCAGGGTACGCCGCCGGTCAGAAGGTCATCTCCGCGAGGTCGGACCGCACCGCGTGACAAGACCTCCAGTAGCGGAAAGATCGCATGCGCAAGCACGCCGTCGCTCATCGCGATGTCGACATGGCGGCCCGATCCGGTCGCTCGCGCATCGATGATCGCGATCAGCATGCCCACCAGAGAGCACAAGGTTCCGCCGAGCAGGTCGCCGATCTGAAGGTTGGGAATGGCCGGAGCGCCGCCGGCCGTGCCGGTCTGATCGAGCACGCCCGCGTAGCCGATGTAGTTGATGTCGTGCCCCGCCCGAAGCGCAAAGGGTCCATTCTGCCCATAGCCGCTGATGCTGCAATAGACAATGCGTGGATTGGCGCGAGCGACCGTTTCGTAATCGAGGCCGAGCTTGTGCATCACCCCAGGCCGGAAACCCTCGACAAGCACGTCGGCCGTAGCTGCAAGCCGGAGAAAAAGTTCGCGACCTCTATCCTGCTTGAGGTCGAGGTTCAGACTCCTCTTGTTGCGATTGACCACCTGGAAAAAGTAGCTCGACTCGCCATGCATCGGCCCCATCGACCGGGCGTAGTCTCCTGCCCCGGTGTCCTCGATCTTGATGACCTCGGCACCATGATCGGCCAGATGCTGGGTCGCAAGCGGCCCCGGCAGCAAGCGCGTGAGGTCCAGGACTCGCAGTCCCTCGAGGGGCTTCGAATGCATGCGCAGGAAGGGGCGCGAGTGCCCCGCCTAGTCGTACTTCCGGATGTCGTCGATGACCTTGCCGTCGTTGGCAAGACGCCCGGGCGCGCAGAACTCGACCTCCCCGCGCAACTTGGTCAATTCGCGGACGCTATCGGCGATTCCGCGCGCAAGCGCATCGTCACCATGCTGCACTTCGCACTGCAGGGTCATGCGGTCGGTCATGTCCGGGTTGTCGACAACCAGACGCGCCCGGGCAACTTCCGGGTGGCGTTTCACGACTGCCGCGATCTGCCCCGGATGGACGAACATGCCTTTGATCTTGGTCGTCTGATCGGCGCGTCCCATCCAGCCCCTGATTCGCACGTTGGTGCGGCCGCAGGGCGATGCACCGGGCATGATTGCGGATAGATCGCCGGTACCGAAGCGGATCAGCGGATAATCCGGATTGAGCGTGGTCACCACGACCTCTCCGACCTCACCCGGTGCTACCGGCTCTCCCGTTCCCGGACGAACGATCTCCAGAATGACGTCCTCGTCCAGCACCATCCCCTCGCACGCCGGCGTCTCATACGCGATCAGGCCGACGTCCGCCGTCGCATACGCCTGCGATGCGCTGATACCCCGTGCCGAGAATGCCTCACGTAAGCTCGCCGGAAACGCTTCGCCGGAAACGAAAGCCTTGGCCAAGGTCGGTTTCACACCGAGCTCGTCCGCCTTGTCGAGGATGATACGCAGGAAGGATGGCGTACCGGTATAGGCGTTCGGTCGCAAGTCCGCCATTGCCGCAACCTGCTGTTCGGTCTGACCGACGCCCGCCGGGAAGACGGTACAACCGATCGCGTGGGCGGCGGTTTCCATCATCGATCCGGCCGGCGTGAAATGGTAGGAGAAGGTATTCTGCACCAGGTCGCCCTCGCGGAAACCTGCTGCGAACAAAGCACGCGCAAGACGATAATAGTCCGGTCGTCCGGCTTCCGGCTCGTAGAGAGGCCCCGGCGAGGCGAATACACGGCGACACTCCCTGCCCCAGCCCACAGCCGCAAAGCCACCGAACGGGCGCGAGCCCTTCTGCAACTCCAGCAATTCGGATTTGCGTGTCACCGGCAATTCTGCCAGAGCCTCGCGAGTCGAGATCGATTGCGGATCGATGCCCTTGAACAGGCCCGCGAATGCCGGCGCATGCGCCTTCGCATGGGCAATCTGGGAGGGCAGGCGCGTCATCAATTCGCGTTCCCGCTCGACCGGATCTCGGGTTTCTCTGCTGTCGTAGTAGTCCATTGAATCAGTCCTCGCTGCCCGCGGACCTGACCGCACAGGCATTTCTGAGCATTCAGGCTCGTCTCGAATCCGTCAAGCGAAGGGGAAGAGCGGGCAAAGAGCGGCAGCCCAAGGCGCGGCTGAACGCACTTTGCTGTGCGCAACCACGCTAGACGGCACCGCCGGCCCGCCGTTCGCGCCGCGCTTCAGGACAACCAGCGCTTGCGGCGTCGGTAATGCTTCACGTCACGGAAGCTCTTGCGTCCCTCGCCCGCGAGGCCCAGGTAGAACTCCTTGACGTCCTCGTTGTTGGCAAGGTAATCGGCTGCGCCTTCCATCACGATCCGGCCGTTCTCCAGGATGTAGCCGAAATCGGAATACCGCAGCGCAACCATCGTATTCTGCTCGGCCAGCAGGAAGCTGACCTGCTCCTTGGAATTCAGATCCTTCACGATCTCGAAAATCTCCTCGACGATCTGCGGGGCCAGACCCATCGACGGCTCATCGAGCAGAATCATCTCGGGCTTGGCCATCAGCGCGCGGCCGATCGCGGTCATCTGCTGTTCTCCACCCGACGTGTAGCCGGCCTGTGAACTGCGGCGCTCCTTGAGTCTCGGAAAATAGTGGTAAACCTTGTCGAGGCTTGCCTTCAACTCGCCGCGCGAGATCTTGCGCGTATAGGCGCCGGTAAGCAGGTTTTCTTCGACAGTAAGGTGCGCGAAACAGTGGCGTCCCTCCATCACCTGGATGACGCCGCGCTTTACCAGTTCGTTCGGAGTGAGCTGCTCGATGCGCACACCCTTGAACTGGATGCTGCCCTTGGTCACGTCGCCCCGCTCGGCTCCGAGCAGATTCGAGATCGACTTGAGGGTGGTCGATTTTCCGGCACCGTTCGCACCGAGCAGCGCAACGATGCCGCCTTTCGGCACCTGAAGGGAAACTCCCTTCAGAACAAGGATCACGTGGTCGTAAATGACCTCGACGTTGTCGACGCTGAGGTAGGGCGACGCTTCGCTCGCTGAAGTATTCGTGGCTGTATTCATTGCACCATATTCGCCTGTTGTCTCCGTCCCACCTCCCCGGCATTACCGAGAGAGGGTCTGCAGGGCACAGCCGCGGCTGTGCCCTGCAGACCTCCCCACGGAGGGGAAGCCTGCACGGGGTGGGCCGATGATGCCCACCCCGGTGTTTCGCGCTTACATCTCCTTGGAGCAGTCGCGCGGGGTAATGCCCTTCTCGGCCGCGTAGGCGGCTGCCGATTTCTCGATCATCGGACGCACGAGGCTCTGGTCAGCTTCGATCCAGTCGGTGATGACGTTCCAGCGGGTGCCGTCCCATTGCTGGAACTTGACCATCCCGGAACCCTCATGGTTTTCGCAGCTGGTCTTGAGCGGCGGCAGGAAGCCGTCCGCACCAAGCTCGGACAGGCGCGCATCGTTGATGTCGAGGTTCTCGAAGCCCCACCGCACCTGCTCGGGGGTGAGCGACTTGCCCGTGCCGTACTTTTCCTGAGCCTTGCGAATCGCTTCGACGGTGATGATCCCGTGAACCACGCCGCGGTTGTAGAGAACGCTGCCGACACGGGACTTGTCTTCCATGTTGCCCATGTTCTTCGCATAGACGTGCTTCTCGATTTCCTTGATGACCGGGAAGTCACGTCCCGCAACGTTGAAGCCTGCGGCGATGTAGCCCTTGGCGCCATCACCCGCCGGAATCACGTCCTCCTCTGAGCCGGACCACCACACGCCCACAATCTTCTCACGCGGGAAACCGGTACGGGCCGCAGTGCGGATCGCGGTGGGGTTCATCACACCCCAGCCACGCAGGATCACCCAGTCCGGACGTTCCTGACGGATGCGCAGCCACTGCGACTGCTGCTCGTTGCCAGGGTGCGCCACCGCAATGTGGACGACGTTGAACCCGTACATCTCCGCCTGGGCATTAAGCACCGGAATGGTCTCGTTGCCGTAGGCCGAGTCGTGATAGAGGTTCACGATCTTCTTGCCCTTGAGCTTGTCCATCCCGCCTTCCTGCTGGCCGATGAACTTGATCTTGGCGGTGTTCTGCGACCAGTAGGTGGTAATCAGCGGGAAGACCCAAGGAAATACGCGACCATCGGCTGCGTCGGTACGACCGTAGCCCATCGTGACGAGGGGAATCTTGTCAACGGCAACGCGATCGAGAACCGAGTAGGTGATACCCGTGGACAACGGCTGGAACACGGTATTGCCGGTGGGACCGCGGTTCTTCATGCGCTCGTAACACTCCACGCCGCGCGCGTTGTTGTATTCGGTCTCGCATTCCTCCCAGGTCAGTTTGACGCCATTCACGCCGCCGTCACGCTGATTGAGCATCTGCATGTAATCGATCCACCCGCCGTACAGTGCGGTCCCACCGGCGGCGTATGCACCGACCCGGTAGCTGGGCAGACCGATGTATTGCTCCTGGGCCACCGCGTAACCGGTGGTGAGCAGACCGGCAACGGTCGCCCCGAGCATCAAGCTTTTCCTGAACTGCATGTTTATGCCTCCTCTTTATGTGGTGCCACTGGTGAAACACAATTGCCGGTCACGCCGATGCGGCGTCGCCGGCGAACTGCAATCTTAGTGCGGGAACGGCCACAGCCGCAGCTTTTCTTTGGCAATCTGCCACAAACGGGCAAGTCCGTGCGGCTCGACGATCAGGAAGAAAATGATCAACGCGCCAAAGATGATCAGCTCCAGGTTGGCCCCAATGTTCGCCGGCACGTAGGCCCCGATCGCTCCGTGCATGGCGATATTCAGGAATACCGGAAGCAGTACGATGAACGCCGCACCGATGAAGGACCCGAGGATCGAAGCAACCCCGCCGATGATGATCATGAACAGAATGCGGAACGACAGGTCGAGGTTGAAGCCCTCCGGCTCGACCGTACCCAGATACATGTACGCATAGAGCGCACCGGCCACGCCACAATAGAAGGACGAGATCGCGAACGCCTGCAACTTGGTGTGCATCAGGCGGATCCCGATCACCTCGGCCGCCACATCCATGTCGCGCACTGCCATCCACTTGCGGCCGGTGGAAGAGCGCACCATGTTCTTCGCCAGCAATGCCATCACGGTGACGATCCCCAATGTCAGCAGATACTTGGCTTGGGGCGTGCGAAACTCGTAACCGAAGATCGAGACATGCTGCGCGGTGATCACGCCCGAGCTCGAATAGTTGGAGAACCAACCGAACTTGACCAGCACCCACACGATGAAGAACTGCGCCGCGAGGGTCGCGACTGCAAGGTAGAAACCCTTGATGCGCAGACTGGGCAGACCGAACAGTATCCCCACCACCGCCGCACACAGGCCACCGAGAATGAGCGCGACGATAAACGGTATGCCGTCGACGCGCAGCATGAAATTGTAGGTGGCAAACGCCCCCACCGCCATGAACGCGGCCGAACCGAGCGACAGCTGTCCACAATAGCCGGTGAGGATGTTCAGCCCAAGCGCGGCGAGCGAGAAGATCAGCACCGGGATCAGGATCGCCTGCAGCCAGTACTGGTTGGCGATCATCGGCACGACGAGAGCGAAAAAGGCAATGGTCAGCCAGAATCCGATCTGATCCTGACGGATCGGGAATATCTGCTGGTCCGCCTCATAACTGGCCTTGAACTGGCCGGCTTCACGATAAAGCATGCGTTGTCTCCGAATTCATTGTCGTCTTGTCGGTTGCTCAGACGCGATCGATATGCTTTTCACCGAAGAGCCCCTCGGGTCTCACCAGCAGGAACAGCATCGCGAGCATGTACGGGAACCAGCCTTCGATACCACCGCCGACGAACGGGCCGATATAGACCTCGGCCAGCTTCTCCGAAGCGCCGATGATCAGACCGCCGATGATGGCACCGGGCACCGAAGTGAATCCGCCCAGGATCAGAACCGGCAATGCCTTGAGGGCAGTGAAAGTCAGCGCGAACTGCACGCCGTTGCGTGCGCCCCAGATCAGACCCGCGATGAGCGCCACGAAACCGGCCACGCTCCACACGATCGCCCAGATGTGCTTGAGCGGAATGCCGACCGACAATGCCGCCTGATGGTCGTCTGCCACGGCGCGCAGCGCACGCCCAACCTTGGTGTACTGAAAGAGGAAGGCGAGCGCCACGAACAACACCAGGGCAACTGACGATGCGATCACATCGAACTTGGAGATGAGCATGTTGTAGTTGTCCATCAGGAACATGATCGGCTCATCGTCGATCCTCAGATCCAGTCCGCGCACCTGCGTCCCCCAGATCCCCTGGGCTACGCCTTCGATGAAGAAGGTCAGGCCGATGGTCACCATGAACAGCGTGATCGGGGGCTGATTGACCAGCGGACGCAGCACTACCCGCTCGGTCAGCACGCCAAGCACGACCATTGAGGCGAGCGCCAGGCAGAAGGCCAGCCAGAACACCGCGTTGCCGCCCGCGTCGAGCCCCGTCCAGCCCGGGAGCACCTCGGTGAAACCGACGAAGGTCAGTGCGGCGAAGAACACCATCGCACCCTGGGCGAAGTTGAACACGCCCGAGGCCTTGAATATCAGCACGAAGCCGAGGGCGACCAGAGCGTACAACACGCCCGACAGCAGGCCACCGATCAGCACTTCGAAAAAGAACGTCATTGTTGTCTCCTCATTTCCTCTGGCTGACCGGGGTCAGTGCGACGTCCCGAGATAGGCGTCGATCACTTTCGGGTCGTTCTTGACCACGTCAGGCGTGCCGTCACCGATCTTCTTGCCATAGTCGAGTACGACCACGCGGTCGGAGATATCCATCACGACGCCCATGTCATGCTCGATGAGCACGATGGTGGTGCCGAACTGGTCGTTCACGTCGAGGACGAAGCGGCACATGTCCTGCTTTTCCTCCACGTTCATTCCGGCCATCGGCTCGTCGAGCAGCAGCAGGGTGGGTTCGGCCGCAAGCGCACGCGCCAGTTCGACGCGTTTTTGCAGACCGTAGGGAAGACGCCCCACCGGAGTCTTGCGGATATTCTGGATCTCGAGAAAGTCGATCACCTCCTCGACCTTCTTGCGGTGCTCGATCTCCTCCCTCTGCCCCTTGCCCCAGAACATGGCGTGGTGCAGGAAATTGGTCTTCATCATGAGGTTGCGACCGGTCATGATGTTGTCGAGTACGCTCATCCCCTTGAACAGCGCGATGTTCTGAAAGGTCCGTGCGATGCCCTGCGATGCGGCCCTGTGCGGCTCCATGTCCTTGCGCTGCTCACCGTGGAAGACGATCGTCCCTTCCTGGGGGTGATACACACCGTTGATCACGTTGAGCATGGAGCTCTTGCCGGCACCGTTCGGCCCGATGATTGCGCGGATCTCGTGCTCACGGACATCGAAGCTGATGTCGGTCAGTGCCTTCACCCCGCCGAAGCGCAGCGAAATGTTCTGCAGATCGAGGATGACCTCACCGATCTCTCTTGCCATGAATGTCTCCTTCCCTCAAGCGGCTCTGCGGGTGGCCTGCGTCGCGAACGTCTTGACGTCCTGGATGCGCAGGGTTGCAGCGATCTTGCCGGTGCGGCCATCCTCGTATTTCACTTCTGTTTCGATGTATTGACTGTCCTTGCCGCTGTACAGGGCGTCGATCAGCACCGCGTAGCGCTCGGAGATGAAGATTCTCCGGACCTTGCGGGTTCGGGTCAGTTCACCGTCGTCCGCATCGAGCTCCTTGTGCAGGATGAGGAAGCGACGAATCTGCGACGCACTCATCATCGGGTCCGAGGCCAGATCCGCATTCACCTTCTCGATACCCTCGCGAATCAGCTCATATACCGCCGACTGTTGCGCCAGGTCAGTGTATCCAGCGTAGGAGAGCCCCTTGCGCTCGGCCCAGTTGCCGACTGCCTCGAGATCGATATTGATGAAGGCGGTGACGCAGTCCTTCCCGCTGCCGAATGCGACAGCCTCCTTGATGTGCTGGAAGAACTTGAGCTTGTTCTCGATGTAGTTGGGCGCGAACATCGAGCCGTCGTTGAGCTTGCCGACATCCTTGGCGCGATCGATGATCTTGAGGTGGCCGTCCTCGTCGAAGAAGCCGGCATCGCCGGTCATGAAATAGCCTTCCTCATTGATCGATTCAGCGGTCGCATCAGGTCGCTTGTAGTAGGCCTTCAACAGCATCGGCCCCTTGACCAGAATCTCACCGTTGTCAGCAAGCTTCACCTCGACGAAAGGCGCCGGCTTGCCGACCGAATCCAGCTTGATCTGGCCGTCCGGCTGCAGGCAGACGTATGCGCAGGTTTCGGTCTGCCCATAGAGCTGTTTGAGGTTGATCCCGATCGAGCGGTAGAAGCGGAACAGGTCGGGCCCGATCGCCGCGCCCGCCGTGTAGGCAACACGGATGCGGCTCATGCCCAGCACGTTCTTGAGCGGACCGTACACCAGAAGGGTGCCGAGCATATATTGCAGGCGATCCGAAAACGGAACACTCTTGCCGTCGAGAATCTCCGCCCCGCAACGACGCGCCACCTCCATGAAGTGGGCGAAGATCTTGCGCTTGAACCAGCTGGCATCTTCCATGCGGATCATCACCGTGGTCAGCAGGTTCTCGAACACGCGCGGAGGTGCGAAGTAGTACGTGGGTCCGATTTCGCGCAGATCGGTCATCACCGTCTCGCCGGACTCGGGACAATTGATCGTGAACCCGGCAAGCATCGCCTGCGCATACGAAAACAGGTGATCGCCAACCCACGCCATCGGCAGGTAGGACAGAATGTCTTCCTGATCGGTCAGATTGTCGAACTGCGTGCCGCCCTGCGCCGCTGCGATGAACGCACCGTGTGTCTGACACACGCCCTTGGGTTTACCCGTCGTTCCGGACGTGTAGAGCATGATCGAAATGTCGTCGCTCGAACCCTTGTCGATCTCCCCGTTGAGGAAATCACTCTGGTTGCGATCATGGATGCGCCCCATCTCCTCGAGTTCGTCGAGTCCCAGCAACAAGGTTTGCGTGTAATGACGCATTCCCCGGGGATCGTCATAGACCACATGCTCGAGAAACGGCACTTGGGGTTGGATCTCGAGCATCTTGTCGACCTGCTCCTGATCCTCGACCACTGCGAACTTGATTTCCGCATCCTGCAGCACGAAGACCATCTCCTCGGCCACCGCATCCTGGTAAAGCATCACCGGAATGCCACCGAGGCACTGGCATGCCGCCACAGACCAGTAAAGACGAGGGCGGTTGTCGCCGATGATGGCCAGTCGGTCGCCGCGCTTGAACCCGAGCTCGGCCAGTCCGCAAGCGATCGCGCGCACGTTTTCCGCGACATCGGCCCAAGTGTATGTCTGCCAGATCCCGTATTCCTTCTCGCGCATCGCCGGCCGGGTCGGCCGAACCTTCGCGTGATGCATCAGCAGGCGCGGAAACGTGTCAAGCGCAGTTGCGGGCGCAGATTGCCCGGTAGTGTCGGACATTCGCTGATCCTCCTTCGATTGGTCCCTGGTGCTTCCCGGAAACCGGACTCCTCGATGCTTCAGGACTCCGAAGACACCAGTCACGGGCGTTGATGCGTCAGGTGGCTCGACACCACCCCACATTTCTTCTCAGCGACGAAGTGTCTCAGGGCATGTTTGCGCAACTGTTTACGAAATGTACTGAATTGTTGCAACGTCGACACCGGACCGCCGCAAGCTTGACGGCAGTGCGCTCCGGAGCGCCGGGCACAAAAGAAAACGGCGCCGAAGCGCCGATTCCCCCAGATCCCGCAACAGTGGTTTACATGCTCCGCCGATACTGCCCTCCGACCTTGAACAGCGCCTCGGTGATCTGCCCGAGCGAGCAATGGCGCACCGCGTCTACGAGCACCTCGAACACGTTGCCGTTGTCGATCACGGCCTGCTGCAACATGGCCTGCCACTTGGGTGCTTCTGCCTTGTTGCGGGCATGAAACTCGGCCAGACGTTTCAGCTGCGACTGCTTCTCCTCCTCGGTCGAGCGCGCCAGCTCGATCTCCTGCTGGGCTTGGCCCTTCGGGTTGAGGAAGGTGTTCACGCCAATGATGGGGTAGGAGCCGTCGTGCTTCTTGTGCTCGTAATAGAGCGACTCTTCCTGGATCTTGCCGCGCTGGTAGCCGGTTTCCATCGCGCCGAGCACCCCGCCGCGCGACGCGATCGCCTCGAACTCCTTGAGTACCGCCTCTTCGACCAGATCGGTGAGTTCGTCGATGATGAAGCTGCCCTGGTTGGGGTTCTCGTTCTTCGCCAGGCCCCACTCGCGGTTGATGATGAGCTGGATCGCCATCGCGCGGCGCACCGATTCTTCGGTCGGAGTCGTGATCGCTTCATCGTAGGCATTGGTATGCAGGCTGTTGCAGTTGTCGTAGATCGCGATCAGGGCCTGCAGCGTGGTACGGATGTCGTTGAAGTCCATCTCCTGCGCGTGCAGCGAGCGCCCCGAGGTCTGGATGTGGTACTTCAGCTTCTGGCTACGCTCGTTCGCGCCATACTTGTTCTTCATCGCCACCGCCCAGATGCGGCGTGCGACACGACCGATTACCGAATACTCGGGGTCCATGCCATTGCTGAAGAAGAACGACAGGTTGGGCGCGAAGTCGTCGATGTGCATGCCGCGCGCCAGATACGACTCGACGTAGGT
>DAOMNN010000048.1:0-23179 GCA_035443825.1 Rhodocyclaceae bacterium
CGCATTCACGAAACATCCGGGCTAGAAAGTTGTTGACAGAGAGTCATTTAGCCGTAGAATTCAAACGAACGTTTGAATGAGTTATCCAGGCATCTCATTCGAAGGACAACTACAAGATGAGTACACCCGGCAAGCATGGACCCGAAACACGCAGCCGCATCCTCGATGCGGCCGAGGAACTGTTCGTCGAGCACGGGCTGGATGCGACCTCGATGCGAATGATCACGACCAAGGCCGGGGTGAATCTGGCAGCGGTCAATTACCACTTCGGAACCAAGGACAACCTGATTCAGGAGATTTTTCAACGTCGCCTTGTCGAACTGAACCGTCAGCGCCTTGCTGCGCTCGATCGGGTCGAAGCGGAGGTCGCCCCCGAGGGGCCCAGGCCCAGCCAGGTCCTCGAGGCCTTCTTCAGGCCATCCCTGGAGCTGGCAACCGACACCGAGCACGGCGGTCGAACCTTCATGCAGTTGCTGGGCCGTACCTACACCGAACCCAATGCCTTCGTGCGCAAGTTTCTTGCCGAGGAGTATGCGGAAACCTTGCAGCGTTTTCTCAAGGCGCTTTACGACTCGCTGCCTGGCGTGCCGCGCGAAGAGATCCTGTGGCGCTTCCATTTCATGATGGGCGCGACCTCGTACGCGATTGCCGGGACCGATACGCTGCAATTGTTCGCAGGCAAGTTCGATGATGCGGACCCAGCGCGGCTGATGCCGCGCCTGATGTCCTTCCTGCTCGGGGGTTTGCGTGCGCCGTTGCCCGACATGACACACGCGAAGACGCAGAAGCGCGGCCGCAGCAGGGCGGCCTGAAACAGTCCCGAATCAATGCGCCGGCCGCAACACGGATTGCAGCAACGGCTGAAAGGAGATGACAATGATCTGGTGGTTTCTGGTTTCCCTCCCTCCCTTGGTGGTCGCGCTCGCCTACGGGCGAGCGCCATTTTTTGCCTGGGCAGGGGTCGGGCTCGCATGGCTGGCGGGGTTCGGATGGGCTGCTCAATGGCCTGGTGCGCTGGCGGTCGGCGCGCTGCTGATCTGGTCGGCGGGCTGTGCCGTCTTTCTCGTGACGTCGCTGCGGCGCGCCGTCGTGACCACACCGATCTTCAAGGCCTTCTGCAAAGCCCTGCCATCGATGTCGCAGACCGAAAAGGATGCGCTGGAGGCCGGCACGGTATGGTGGGAAGGCGAGCTGTTCGCCGGCAAGCCGGATTGGCGAAAGTTGCAGGGCTATCCCTGGCCGAAGCTCACCAACGAGGAACAGGCTTTTCTTGACAATGAAACCGCCGAGCTGTGCCGCCTGACCAACGACTGGGATTCCACGCAGAGCCAGGATCTGCCGCCCGAAGTGTGGCAGTACATCAAGGACAAGGGTTTCCTCGGGATGATCATTCCGAAGGAGTTCGGCGGCAAGGGTTTCTCCGCGTTCGCCCACTCGCAGGTGGTGACCAAGTTGTCTACCCGCTCGTCCGCACCCGCGGTCACCGTCATGGTGCCCAATTCGCTTGGTCCGGCCGAATTGCTTCTCCACTATGGAACGCCCGAGCAGAAACAACACTACCTGCCGCGGCTTGCGCGCGGCGAGGAGATTCCCGCCTTCGCGCTGACCAGTCCCTGGGCGGGGTCCGATGCGGCCTCCATTCCCGATGCCGGTGTCGTGTGCAAGGGCCTGTGGCAGGGCGAGGAAGTGCTCGGCATGCGCGTCAATTTCGACAAGCGCTATATCACCCTCGCGCCGGTGTGCACGGTGTTCGGGCTTGCATTTCGCCTCTACGACCCCGACCACCTGCTCGGTGAGGAGGAGGATCTGGGCATCACCTGCGCGCTCGTGCCGCACGACCAGCCCGGCGTCGAGATCGGCCGCCGCCATCTGCCGCTCAATGCGGTGTGGATGAACGGTCCGATTCGCGGCAAGGACGTGTTCATGCCGCTGGACTTCATCATTGGCGGCCCAAGGATGGCCGGCGAGGGCTGGCGCATGCTCATGGAATGCCTTGCCGCGGGCCGCAGTATCTCGCTGCCCGGGTCGAATACCGGCATGCAGAAGCTGACCGCACGTGCGGTGGGTGCCTACGCCGGTGTCCGCTATCAGTTCAAGACCGCGATCGGGCGTTTCGAGGGGGTCGAGGAAGCGCTCACGAGGATCGGTGCGAACACCTATCTGTGCGATGCAGCGCGCATCCTCACTGCCGGTTCGATCGATCTGGGCGAGAAGCCGTCGGTCGTTTCCGCAATCGTGAAGTACCACGTTACGGAACGTGCGCGCGAGACCGTCAACGACGGTATGGACGTCATCGGCGGCAAGGGTATCTGCCTGGGCCCGCAGAACTTCCTTGGACGTGCCTATCAGCAGCTCCCGGTGGGGATCACGGTCGAGGGAGCGAACATCCTCACACGCAGCCTGATCGTGTTCGGCCAGGGCGCGATTCGCTGCCATCCTTACGTGCTCGATGAAATGCACGCCGCCCAGAACAGGGACCTGGATGCCTTCGACGGGGCTTTCTGGGGCCACATCGGCTACACGGTCTCGAGTGCCGCGCGTGCGCTGGTCATGGGCGTCACCGGATCGAACTTCGTCGCAGTACCGGATGGGGTCGCGCCCGAAACGCGACGCTATTACCAGCAACTCACCCGCTTCTCGGCGGCATTCGCGTTCATCGCGGACATTTCCATGGGAACCATGGGTGGCGCGCTCAAGCGCAAGGAAAAGCTTTCGGCCCGGCTAGGCGACATTCTCTCGCTGATGTATCTGGCGACCGCGACGCTCAAGCGTTACGAGGCGGAAGGCCGCCACGCAGCCGATGCTCCGCTCATGCACTGGGCGATCTGGGATTGCATGTTCAAGGCGCAGAACGCGTTCGAGGGCGTGATTGCGAACTTCCCGAACAGGTTCTTTGCGATGGTGCTGCGTCGCCTGGTGGTATTCCCGCTGGGGCGGCCCTATGTCGTTCCTTCCGATCATCTCGGGCATGAGGTCGCGAAGCTGCTCATCGAGCCTTCGGCCACGCGCGATCGGCTGACCGCGGACACCTACCTGCCGTCGAACCTGGAGGAGCCTGTGGCGGCACTCGACGCGGCGCTGCTGGCAATGGTCGAGGCCGAGCCGATCGAGGCGAAGCTGAAGCAGGCGCAGAAGCAGGGACGCTTCGAGCCGGGCCTTCTCGTCAGTGGCGACGTCGACGCGATCTGGCGCCGGGCGTTTGAAGCGGACGTCATCACCGAAGACGAGTTCAGAACGATAGAGCGCCGCAATGCACTCCGTGACAAGGTGATTCGCGTCGATGATTTTCCCTATGATTTCGGCCTGCGCGCGGCGCTCGCCGGAATCGAGGAGAACGACCCGCGTCCGATGCGCGCGGCGGCTTGAGGAGTCTGTCACGCATGAGTCGCAATATCTTCATCGTCGACGGCGCGCGAACTCCGTTTCTCAAGGCGAAGAATGCGCCGGGGCCGTTCGCCGCTTCCGATCTGGCGACTGCGGCGGGCTCAAGTCTGCTGATGCGCCAGGCATTCGCGCCGGACCAGCTTGACGAGGTCATCCTCGGTTGTGCGAGTCCTTCGCCCGACGAGGTGAACATCGGCCGGGTGGTCGCGCTGCGCATGGGGTGCGGGCACAAGGTTCCGGGCTGGACGGTGATGCGCAATTGCGCCAGCGGTATGCAGGCACTGGATTCGGCAATCGCCAACATTCATGCAGGCCGTTCGAATCTCGTGCTTGCGGGTGGGGTCGACGCCTTGTCGCGTGCCCCGTTGCTGCTGTCCGATGCGATGGTGCGCTGGTTGTCGGGCTGGTACGCAGCGAAGAGCGCAGGGCAGAAACTGGCGGTGATCCGCCGCTTCAAGCCTGGCTACCTGGCGCCGGTGATCGGCATCATGAAGGGGCTGACGGATCCGGTGGTTGGGCAGCTGATGGGACAGACGGCTGAGAATCTGGCGCACATCTTCGACATTTCGCGCGAGGACATGGACGCATTCTCGGTGCGCAGTCACCAGCGCGTCGTTGCGGGGCAGGCGGCCGGGCACTACGACGAGATCGTGCCGTTGATCGACCGCGATGGGGTTGTGTACAAGGACGATGACGGTGTACGGCCCGACTCTTCGATGGAGAATCTGGCCAGGCTCAAGCCATTCTTCGATCGCAAGTACGGCCGCGTGACGCCGGGCAACAGTTCACAAATTACCGACGGTGCGGCATGGCTTGTGCTCGCTTCGGAGGAGGCCGTGGAGCGCTACGGCCTGACACCGCTGGCACGGATCGTGGACAGTCAGTGGGCCGGACTCGACCCGGCGCAGATGGGACTCGGACCGGTGCATGCGACGACGCCGATTCTGCAGCGTCATGAACTGACATTCGCCGACGTCGACCGCTGGGAAATCAATGAGGCCTTCGCGGCACAGGTCATCGCATGCCTGCGCGCATGGGACGATGCGCACTATTGTCGCGACCAGCTGGGCCTCGACGCACCGCTCGGGCGCTTGCCCGAGGAGAAGCTCAACGTCGATGGTGGGGCCGTCGCACTCGGTCATCCGGTAGGCGCGAGCGGTGCACGCATCGTACTGCATCTGGTGCAGGTGCTGCGCCGCGAGAATCTCAAACGAGGCATCGCCAGCATCTGCATCGGTGGTGGTCAGGGCGGGGCGATGCTGCTGGAGACCACCTGACCCGCGTCGTGCGGGGGCTACATCACACTGGCCGAACATGGCAGGTCGTCGCCATGGGAGTAACGAATGAGTCTGACCTGGAAGCACCTGAGCCTGAGACGCGATCCCGACGGGATTGCGTGGCTGTATCTCGATACCGCGCAGTCGTCCACGAATACGCTCTCGAGCGAGGTTCTCGGTGAACTTGCGAGCGTCATCGCAGCGTTGGAGAAGCAGCCGCCCAAGGGGTTGGTGATCGCTTCCGCGAAGCCTGCCGGCTTCATCGCCGGCGCGAACATCGAGGAGTTCACCCGCATCGACTCGGCCGAGGCGGCCCGCGACCTTGTCGAGCGCGGCTGGTCCTTGTTCAACTGGATCGCTCGGTTGGAGTTTCCGACGCTTGCGCTGATTCGCGGCCACTGCATGGGCGGCGGGCTGGAGCTCGCGCTGGCATGCCGGTATCGCATCGTCGTCGATGAACCGGGCACGAAGCTCGCGCTGCCCGAAGTGATGCTCGGCATCGTGCCGGGCTGGGGAGGAATGAGGCGTCTTCCCGAGACCATCGGCCCGGTGCTGGCACTCGACATGATGCTGACCGGCAAGCCCGCGGACGCGAAGAAGGCTGCGCGCATCGGTCTTGCCGACGCATGTGTGCCGCCGCGGGTGATGGAGAACGCGGCACGGATTCTCGTCACTTCAGGGCAAGCGCGTCGCAGGCTGCCGTTCATGGCGACGCTCATGAACGGCCCGCTGAAGTTCGTGGTCGCCGCAAAGGCGCGGAAACAGGTCGCAGCCAGGGCCTCTGTCGAACACTATCCTGCGCCCTACGCGATCATCGACATCTGGTCGAAGTTCGGCGGCAATGCACTCACCGTCCCGGCACAGTCTTCGGCATCGCTAGATGCGATCTTCCGCTCTCCGACGGCCAAGAACCTGGTGCGCGTGTTCTTCCTCCAGGAGCGGCTGAAGGGATTCGGCAAGGCAACGGATTTCACGGTGCGCCACGTGCACGTCGTTGGCGCCGGGGTCATGGGCGGCGACATCGCTGCCGTGTGCGCGCAGCGCGGCATGACGGTGACACTGCAGGACCAGTCGGTGGAGCGCATTGCACCAGCCATCGCGCGGGCGGCGAAGTTTTTCGAGCGCAAGTTCAAGGGCGACCGGCGCCAGGTGCGTTTCGCCCTCGACCGGATGATTCCCGACCCCAGGGGCGAGGGCACAGCGCGCGCGGACGTCATCATCGAGGCGATCTTCGAGAACCTAGACGCGAAGCGCGAACTCTTTACCGACGTCGAGCGCCGCGCCCGTCCCGATGCCGTGCTTGCGACCAATACCTCGAGCCTGCGCATCGAGGACATCGCCACGGCACTTGAACGGCCGTCACGCCTGGTGGGCATTCATTTCTTCAATCCAGTCACGATGATGCCGCTGGTCGAGGTCGTCGAGGGCCATGGTGCCGATTCCGAGATGCTGCACAGGGCGAACGCCTTCGTGCGCGGCATCGACAAACTGCCTCTGCCGGTCCGGTCCGCGCCCGGCTTTCTGGTCAATGCCGTGCTCGGACCCTACATGCTCGAAGCGCTGCGCTGTGTCGACGAGGGCGTCGCGCCCGAGGCGGTGGACCGGGCTCTGGTCGCCTTCGGCATGCCGATGGGACCGGTCGAACTGGTCGACACGGTGGGGTTGGACATTGCGGTTGCGGCAGGTGAGGCACTGACCGGCGGGGCCGCTTCCGATGCGCCGAAGAAGCTGATGGCGCTCGTGGAGCAGGGGCACCTCGGGCGCAAGACCGGGCAAGGCTTCTACCGCTGGGAAAACGGCAAGCCGCAGAAGCGAGGTGACTCGGCCGCGCCGCAGGGGCTCGCCGAGCGCATCATCGCGCCCTTGCTCGACGCGACGCGACGCTGCGTCGAACAAGGCGTGGTCGCCGATCCCGACCTTGCCGACGCGGGCGTCATCTTCGGCACCGGATTCGCGCCCTTCACCGGCGGACCGCTGCACTACGCCGCCGCCCGCGACATGCCGGCCGGAGCTCCGGATCAGCCCGTGCACGAAGGTGATATCTTGCCCGCACAATAACGAATGCCCTGGGGAACGTCACGATGAGTGCAGCGAATGAAGAACTGATCCGTTTTCCGGACAACCGCCAGCCGGCATTGCGGGTGATGCCCATGCCGGCGGACCTCAACCCCGAGGGGCAGGTGTTCGGCGGCTGGATCATGGCCATGGTAGACATCGCCGGCGCGATACCGGCGAAGCGTCGCGCGCGCAGTCGTGTCGCCACGATTGCGGTGAACGCCTTCACCTTCAGACAGCCGGTGTCGGTCGGAGATCTGGTGAGCTTCTACGCCGAGGTGGTGTCGGTCGGTCGGACCTCGGTCACGGTGGACGTTGAGGTTTTCGCGGAGCGTAATCCCGAGAATCCGGTGGTGGTGAAGGTGACCGAGGCGACGTTGACCTACGTCGCGCTCGATGACAAGGGCAGCAAGCGACCGATTCCACAGGAGTAGGGGTCGCTGCTCCGATTTTCGATTTTCGGAAACCGGCAGGCGGAGAATCGGGCCGACTGTGAACGCGCTGGCCGAAATCCTGCGGACAGGTTCCGCGACAACAGGAGAACAAGTGTGAGCAATTTCATCGTCCGCAAGGTTGCCGTACTCGGTGCGGGTGTGATGGGCGCGCAGATCGCGGCGCACTGCGCCAATGCCGACGTCCCGGTGGTGCTGTTCGACCTTCCTGCAAAGGATGGCAAACCCAATGCGATCGTCGATAAGGCGCTGGCATCGCTCAAGAAGCTCGATCCGGCGCCGCTGGCGACAAAGGACCGGCTGGCCTTCATCACCGCCGCCAATTACGGGTCGGACCTGGAGCAGCTGCGCGATTGCGATCTCATCATCGAGGCGATCGCGGAGAAGATGGACTGGAAACTCGATCTGTACGCGAAGGTGGCGCCGTTCATCCGGCCGGATGCGGTGTTCGCGTCCAATACCTCGGGGCTGTCCATCAACCGTTTGTCCGAAGGCATGCCGGCGGAGTTGCGCAGCCGTTTCTGCGGCATCCACTTCTTCAACCCGCCGCGCTACATGGCCCTGGTCGAACTGATTGCGACGGGCACCACCGATCCGGCCATGCTCGACCAGCTCGAGACCTGGCTGACCACGCGTCTGGGCAAGAGCATCGTCCGCGCAAGGGACACGCCCAACTTCGTCGCCAACCGCATCGGGGTCTTCTCGATTCTGGCCGTGATGCATCACACCGCGCGTCTGGGCCTGGGCTTCGACGAAGTCGATGCGCTGACCGGCCCGAAGATCGGTCGGCCCAAGAGCGCGACCTACCGCACTGCCGACGTCGTGGGCCTGGATACGCTCGCCCACGTCATCGGTACCATGGAGGCGACCCTTGCTGAAGATCCCTGGCACAGCTGTTTCGTCCGTCCGGCATGGCTTTCAGCCCTGATCGACAAGGGTGCGCTGGGGCAGAAGACGCGCGCCGGCATCTATCGCAAGGAAGGCAAGCAGATCATGGTGCTCGATCTCGCGAGTCAGGACTATCGTCCGAGCGCGGGCGAAATCGCCCCCGAAGTCGCGGAGATTCTCAAGAACCGGAATCCTGCCGAGCGCTTTGCGCAATTGCGCGCGAGCGAGCACCCGCAGGCGCAGTTCCTGTGGTCGATCTTCCGTGACGTGTTCCATTACTGCGCTCACCATCTGGCGGACATCGCGGACAATGCGCGCGACGTCGATCTGGCGATGCGCTGGGGTTTCGGCTGGGCACAGGGCCCCTTCGAAACGTGGCAGGCGGCAGGTTGGCCCGATATTGCCGAGGCGCTCAAGGCGGACATCGCGGCGGGTCGCGCAATGGCCGACGCGCCGCTGCCTGCCTGGGTATTCGAGCGCGACGGCGTGCATGAGCCGTCGGGTTCGTACTCGGCGGCTACGGGGGGGCTCAAGCGACGTTCGGCCCTTGCCGTATACACCCGCCAGCTGTATCCGGACCAGGTGCTTGGCGAGGCGCGGCCGGATCATGGCGAGACCCGGTGGGAGAACGATGGTGTACGCCTGTGGACGCGGCCCGATCAGGATCCGCGCATCGGCATTCTGTCTTTCAAATCGAAGATGCATGCGATCGGCGAAGAGGTGCTCGACGGCCTCATCGAGGCGGTGGCCCGCTCCGAGCGGGAATTCGACGGTGTGGTGCTATGGCACGAGGCCCCGTTTGCGGTCGGGGCGAACCTGCAGCAGGTAGCCGAGGCGTGCAAGGCCGGCGAGTTCGAACTGCTCGAGCGCACTGTGGCCAAGTTCCAGCAGGCCTCGCTGACGCTGAAGCACGCGCAGGTACCGGTCGTCGCGGCGGTGCAGGGCATGGCACTGGGCGGTGGCTGCGAGTTCGCGATGCATGCCGGTCATCGCGTGATGGCACTCGAGTCCTATGTCGGTCTGGTCGAAGCCGGCGTGGGCCTGATCCCGGCCGGTGGCGGATGCAAGGAGTTCGCGCTGCAGGCGCACGCCCAGGCGCAGAAGGCGGCCGGCGGGGACGTCTTTCCGTACATCCAGCAGAGCTTCCAGACCATCGCGATGGCCACGGTCGCCAAGAGTGCGCTGGAGGCAATCCAGCTCGGCTTCGCGAAGCCCTCCGACGACGTTCTGTTCAATCCCCATGAACTGCTCCATGCCGCAATCCGCCGCGCCCGTGCGATGGCCGAGGCCGGTTATCGCCCGCCGATGGTGAATCCCGCGGTCACGGTCGCCGGCCGCAACGGCATTGCCACATGCGAACTGATGCTGGTGAACATGGCCGAGGGCGGATTCATCTCGGCCTACGACTACAAGGTCGCGAAGGCTGCCGCCACGGCCTTGTGCGGTGGCGAGGTAGAGACGAATTCGCGGGTCCCGGAGGCCTGGATACTCGATGTCGAGCGCGCGCTCTTCGTCGATCTGCTCAAGACCGAGAAGACCCAGCAACGCATCATGCACATGCTCGAGACCGGCAAGCCGCTGCGCAACTGACACGCGGGGCGCTTGCGAAAGGACATTGGAGAAACAGATGAGCAAACAGATTCAGGAAGCCTACATCGTCGCCGCGACACGCACGCCGGTGGCCAAGCGCAACGGCATGTTCCGCAGCGTGCGCCCCGACGACATGCTCGCTCACGTGCTGTCGGCGGTCGTCGGCAAGGTAGCGGGGCTGGACCCGCGGGAGATCGGTGACGTGATCGTGGGCTGCGCGATGCCGGAAGCCGAGCAGGGCATGAACGTGGCACGCATCGGCGCCTTGCTGGCGGGACTCCCGAATTCCGTTCCGGGCATCACGATCAACCGCTTCTGTTCGTCCGGCGTGCAGGCCGTGGCCGACGCCGCAGCCCGCATCCGCCTCGGCGAGGCGGACGTGATGCTTGCTGCGGGCACCGAGTCGATGAGTGCGATGCCGCAGATCATGGGCAACAAGGTCAGTCTCAATCCGGCGATCTTCGCGCGCGAGGAGAACCTGGGCATCGCATTCGGCATGGGACTGACCGCCGAGAAGGTCGCGCAGAGATGGAAGGTCGGCCGCGAGGAGCAGGATGCCTTCGCCCTGCAGTCCAACCAGCGCGCCTGCGCGGCGATCGCCGCGGGCCATTTCCGTGACGAGATCACGCCTTACACGGTGCGCAGCCATCTGCCCGGTGCGGACGGGGCGGTGCGCGTCGTCGAGCGGGTATGCGACACCGACGAAGGCCCGCGTCCCGATGCCTCCCTCGAAACGCTGGGCAAGCTGCGGCCGGTGTTCGCTGCGAGAGGCTCGGTGACCGCGGGCAACAGTTCACAGATGTCTGACGGCGCCGGCGCGGTTTTGCTGATGAGCGAGGCGGCACTCAAGCGCTATGGGCTGACGCCGATCGCACGCTTCGTGAGCTATTCGGTCGCGGGCGTGCCTCCCGAGATCATGGGGATCGGACCCGTCGAGGCGATTCCGCGCGCGCTCAAGGCGGGCGGCGTCGCTCTCGCGGACGTGGGCTGGATCGAGCTGAACGAGGCTTTTGCGGCGCAGTCGATCGCGGTGATGCGCGAACTCGATCTCGATCCGGCACGGGTGAATCCGCTGGGCGGCGCGATCGCCCTCGGCCATCCACTCGGCGCCACCGGCGCGATTCGTACGGCCACGCTGATGAGTGCGATGCAACGCGATCCGGAACTGCGCTACGGCATGATCACGATGTGCATCGGGACGGGGATGGGCGCAGCAGGCCTCTTCGAAAGGGTCTGACCGACGGCGCGGACGGCGGCACGGAATTACCCTCCATCCCCCGTGTTGCCGCCGAGCGCCACGCCGTCCTGCCCGCCCCGACCTCGATTGCCGCCGGATCATGCGCCCGAAGATTCTCGACCTCGTCCCGCCGCGCTTTCGCGCCACCGCACTGCGTCTCGGCTTCAACCTTTATCCATCATATCGGTCCAGCGGCGGACGGGTGGTTCATGTGTCAAGGGATCTGCGCACGATCCGGGTGATGCTGCGCCATTCATGGAAAACCGTGAATCCCGCCGGGTCGCTTTTCGGCGGAGCCTTGTATGCGGTGACCGACCCGATGTTCGCGATGCTTCTTGCGCTGCAACTCGGCGACGACGTCGTGATATGGGACAAGGCCGGAAACATCCGCTATCGCCGTCCCGGACGCAGTCACCTGTTCGCGGAGTTCCACGTGAGCGACGAGGATCTCGAGGCCGTGCGCAAGGCATTACGCGACGCCGGCGAAACGCAGCGAAGCTTCCGCGTCGAGCTGAAGGACGGGCAGGGGCGAGCGCATGTGGAAATCGAGAAAACCGTCTACATTGCGACCAAGGCGTGCTACAAGGCGAAGCTTGCGCGCAACGGCGAAGGATGAAAGCATGCCGCGAGGGCACCTGAATGGGAGAACTGATTGATGGCCAATACGGTTTTGTTCGATGTCGCGGATCGGGTCGCGACCCTCACCCTCAACCGCCCCGAGCAGCTCAATACGCTGTCAGTCGAGATGATGGAGGACCTCTACCTTGCCGCCCGCCGTCTGCGTGAGTGCAAGGATGCGGATGTGGTGGTGATCACCGGCGCCGGCGGCCATTTCATGGCCGGCGGGGATCTGAACGATTTCGCGCGGCATTTCCATCTCAAGCCGGAGGCCCGCCTGGTCACTTTCCGTGCAATCATCGAGAAACACGTGAATCCGACCGTGGAGATCCTGCAGGGCCTGCAGCAACCGGTCGTTGCCAAGGTGCGCGGTGCTTGCGCAGGTTTCGGGCTTTCGCTGATGCTCGGGTGCGACCTGGCGATATGCGCAGACAACACCAAGTTCACCACTGCCTACGGGTCGATCGGCCTCTCGGCCGATGGCGGCATGTCCTACTTTCTGCCCCGCGTGGTGGGTAGCCGCAAGGCGATGGAGTTGCTGCTCCTGGCCGAGCGCTTCGACGCCGCAGAGGCCATGCGCCTGGGCTTGGTGAACCGTGTGGTCACGGCACAGGAACTCGACGATGCGGTCACGACGCTGACGGGGCGTCTGCTAAGGGGTCCGCGTCACGCCTACGGTGAAGTCAAGCGGCTGCTGGCTGCAGCGCTGGATCAGCAGCTGGAGAGCCAGTTGCAAAGCGAGGCCGAAGCGTTCGGACGATGCAGCGCCACCGGGGACTTCGTCGAGGGCGTCACGGCATTCCTCGAGAAACGCAAGCCGGATTTTCGGGGTGCTTGAACCCGGGCGTCGTGAGCGCCGCGTGTCGGCGCGATGTTGCACCCTGGGCGCCCTTGTACGTAAGCTGTGCATGTTCGAGGCACCGGTTGGGTCAGAATGAAAAGAGTCGCCAGAAAGGGCCGGACAGACGTACCCGCCAAGATCGCCCACGCCGAGCGCGCGAAAAGGCGCGATCGCAGAATGCTGATTCGCGCCGGGCTTGCGCTGGCCGTCCTTGCTCCGCTCGCCTATTTCGGGGTGAACGAGTACGAGCGCAGGGCGGCGGTGCGCCTCGATCTTTCGGTGATCGGCAACGGGCGCCCCACCGTGGTTCAGGTTCATGATTTCAGTTCGACCGAATCACGCCAGCTACGGGACAATCTTTCGGCGGTCGAGCGTGAGTTCAGCCCCGCCGTGCAGTTCCGGATTGCCGATCTCGCGACGCCCGATGGCGCGATTCTGGCGCGGCGTCACAACGCCACGCGCGCTACCCTGCTCCTTTTCGGCGCGGACGGCGTGTTGCGCGAAACCCTGGTCGGGGTCCAGGAGCCGGCGGCAATCCGTTCGGCGATCGCTGCAAGCTTTCCCGGCGCTCGCCGCGCGGACTGAAGATATCGGCTACGTGGCGCCGAAGGTCGCGCAAAGCCAGGCCACGAAATCCACCACGGGCGCACGCCGACCCTGATTCGGTCGATGTACGACGTAGTAGGTGAAGGGCGCCGGTGCGGCAATTCCGAACAGCGGTCGCAGTCGACCGGATTCGACCCAGGCGGCGGAAAGCCGCGTCGTTCCCACGGCAACGCCGAGTCCGGACGCGGCCACCTCGAAGAGCATCCCCAGATCGTTGAAGACCGCGCCACGCTCGGGCTCCGGCCAGTCGAGTCCGGCGGCCTCGAGCCACGGCTTCCACGGCAGCAACGGCGATCGCAACAACGCGGCGTGCGCGAGATCGGCGGGCCTGTGCAGTTCGTGCAGACTCGTGTATCCGGGTGCGGCGAGCGGCACGACCTCATCGTCGAAAAGCTTCGCCACGACGCAACCCGGATAGTCGCCAAGCCCCCATCGCACCTCGACATCGGCGGCTTCGGCGGTGACGTCCTGCAGTGGAATCGAGAGGTGTACCTCAAGTTCGACTTCGGGATACAGGCGCAGATACTCGGGCAGCCGTGCCATAAGAAGCTGGCGTGCAAACGTCGGGGGCACCGAAACACGCAATCGCTCGAACTCGCCGCGTGACGCCCGCCCGGCGGTGGCGAGCCGATCGAAGGCCTCACGCACGTTCTCGAGGTATAGCCGGCCGCCCGTGGTCAGGCGTACTCCGCCCGGGATGCGTTCGAACAGCATCATTCCCAGCAGTGCTTCGAGCTGACGGATGCGATGACTGATCGCGCTGGGGGTAACGCACAATTCCTCGGCTGCCTGCGCGAAACCGCCGCGACGGGCTGCCGCCTCGAACGCAGCGAGCGCATGCATCGGCGGTACCCTGCGCACCGTACCGTTCATGGACGCTCCGAGTCCGTGGCGCCCACTTCCCCGTGGCGAAAACAGTCGGTCGTGTGGTCGTTCACCATTCCGACCGCCTGCATGAAGGCATAGCAGATGGTACTGCCGACGAACTTGAAGCCCCGCCCCTTCAGCGCCTTGCTCATCGCGTCAGATTCGGGCGTGGTCGCGGGCACGGCCGACAGCGTTGGCCACGCATTGTCCCTTGGAGTTCCATCCGCGAAGGCCCACAGCCATGCGACCGGGTCGTCGCCGCGCTCGATCAGGTCCAGCCACGCTCGGGCGTTGATCACCGCGGCTTCGACCTTGGCACGATTGCGGATGATCCCGGAGTCCGCGAGCAGGGCCGCCTTCTTCGCATCGTCGTAGCGTGCGATGCGCTCCGGATCGAAGCCGTCGAACACCGCACGGTAGTGTGCGCGCTTCTTCAACACCGTCAGCCATGACAGGCCTGCCTGGGTGCCCTCGAGGAGCAGAAACTCGAACAGGATCCGAGGGTCGCGCACCGGCACGCCCCACTCCTGGTCGTGATACGCGAGATACAGGGGGTCGTCACCGACCCAGGCGCAACGCGTCGTCATCGATCAGCTCCCGTCAAAGATCCGCTCGAATGATCTCACATCGTTCTGCCGCCTTGCGGCCCCGGATGCGGGTCAGGAGACGATGCTCGGGTCCGTGCTACCGCCCGCCCGGAGGCCCGGAGTCCGTGCGCGCGGCCGGCCCGACCGGCGATGCGGGCAGGCCGAACCACAGGAGCGAAAGGACTGCCGCGGCAAACATGAGAAGGACGGCGCAGGCTGCCATCAGCGCCGTGATCTCGGTTTCCTGAGTGTCGAGGACGAACCGCGCGGAGAGATTCTCGTATACTTCCTCCAGTGCGGATGCATCGTCCGCGTGAAAATACTCCGCGCCCGTGATGTCGGCGATCGCCCGCAGGCTTTCCTCGTCGAAGCGGGAATAGAACGACCATCCTGCGGTCGTCACCATGCTGCCATCCTCACTACCGAATCCCACCGTGTACACGCGGATGCCCCGATCGGCTGCAAGCTGAGCCGCATCGAGCGGATGCGGCCCGGAGGTCGTGCTGCCATCGGTAAGCAGAATGATGATCGCCGACGCGTTCGATCCGGCTGCCTGGCGCTCCCGGGGGGACTGCTCCCGACGAAGCCGATCGTCACCATCGTTCATGAACCGCTGACCGAACAGCATTGCCTCAAGCTCGAATCCGTCCTCGGGAAAGATCGCGCCGAGGGACACCACGATGCCACTCCCGATGGCCGTGTGACGGTCGAGGCGAAACCGGTCGACGGCGGCGATCGCGTCCTCGCGACCGAGCGTCGGTGCCTGGACAAGGGAGGCGGTTCCTGCAAAGGACACGATGCCGATGCGAATGTCGGGAGGCTGGGCGAGGATGAAGTCGCGGGCCGCGGCCTGTGCCGCAGCCAGACGATTGGGGGCGATGTCCGGGGCGGCCATGCTCAGTGATACGTCGATTGCGAGCACCACAGTGCGCTGCCCGGAGGGAAGGGTGATGAGGGTGGTCGGGCGCGTCATCGCGGCAATTGCCGCAGTCATCGCAAGCAGGAGCAGCAGGGGTGGGATATGGCGGCGCAACCGTTGCCCCGGGCCGATCGCCCCGCGAACCAGACTCAGGCTTGCATAGCGCAGCGCTGCCCGGCTTCTGCGGCGCAGCAGGATGATGTAGGCCGTGACCAGAACGGGCAAGGCCAGCAACATCCACAGCATTTCAGGCCAGATCAGGGTCATGCGGTTCTCCAGCCGGCACCCGGGAGCCTTCTCCACGTGCCGGGCCGATCGAGCGGACACGTTTTCAGTCTAGATCGATTATCGCGTGAAGCCACCCATGCTCCCTGCTTTCTTTGATTGCGTGGATCGTGTCGGTTCAATGACTGTCAGTCGCATTCGAGCGACACTCGTCGGGTCGATGGAATCAATTCGAAGGACGGCGGTCGAACCCAGACAATTGGCCCTGCTGGGGGGAAGGCCGTGTTTGCTTACGTCACGTCCGATCAAACGCCTTCGGCGCTAGCCCGCATTTCTCACACCTGCACTGCTGCGGCCGCCGATGCACCCGCTGTGGCACGCCGTACTCCCTCATGCCGGTTCGACGTCGTGTCAGCTATGCCTTCACCGTCGCTCGGTCCGTGCGGCGCACCACAGCGGCGCCTCGACGCCTTCGCTACGCGCCAGCGTGAGAAAGGCGGGCAGCCGAGAGGCGTTGAGTATCAGGTTGCCCCATGAGTCGGGTGACGCTCTACAGCCGATCGCCGCGTTCGGGTTCCGCCGCGCGTGTCTCCAGTGGCCGGCCCCCGCGCGACGACCTGCACGCGTCCCGGCACTACGATCGGTCCGGACAGTCCGGACAGGATGAACTTCAACCCAAGGTCGAGCCAGCTGCTTCGCCGTCCGTCGCTTCGGACCCAAGGCGTCTCCGACGGGTGTTGTGGCTCGCCGCCGGCGTGATAGGTGTGGCGGCGATCGTCGTCATGCTGGCGCCGGTTCACCGATTGCCGCCTTCGGTGAGTGTGCAGGATGTCGATGAGCTCGTGAGCCGCGCGATCGACCGCCATGCTGCGGTTTCGCCGGCCGCACGCGCCTACCGGGTGATCGCGCCCTCGGTGGTCCGGGTGCGGGTCTTCGGCAACCACGACGATCAAACCGATGATGCTGGCGCGGATGCGCGCGGCATCGGGACCGGCGTGGTAATCGTCGACGAGGGCATCATCCTCACGAACCTGCATGTCGTTGCGGGGGCGAAAGGGATCCGCGTGGTCTTCATCAATGGCCAGGAGTCCGACGCGACGCTGGTCGGCGCGCGACCGGAGCATGACCTTGCGGTATTGCGCGCCGAGGTCGTGCCCGATGACCTGGTGGTTGCGACCATGCGGTCGACTGCCGATCTGGCGCCAGGGGCGCAGGTTGTAGCGGTCGGGTTTCCGTTCGGGCTCGGCCCCTCGGTTTCGGCCGGCGTGGTATCGGGCCTGAGGCGCGATTTCACGACCCCGGAAGGCGAGCGCGTGCTGAGCAACCTCATCCAGTTTGATGCGGCGGCCAATCCTGGCAGCTCGGGCGGCCCGCTCGTGACCATGGACGGCGAAGTCGTCGGCATCGTTACCGGGATTCTGAATCCGAGCGGGCATGGCGTGTTCGCCGGCATCGGTTTCGCCGTTCCGATCGAGAACGCGGCTGCCGCAGCCGGCTTGTCGCCGTTCTGAGCCACTTGTCGCGGGAGAACACGAGATGACCAGCAAGGAGTCCAATCGCAGCGAGGTTTCCAGCCTGATGGAGCGCATCCTCTATGAGGTGAAGAAGGTCGTCGTCGGCCAGGACCATTTTCTCGAGCGCGTACTCGTCGCGGTTCTCGCGCAAGGCCATCTCCTCGTCGAAGGGGTCCCGGGCCTGGCCAAGACACTCACGGTGAAGACGCTCGCCAATACCATCCGCGGTACTTTTCAGCGCATCCAGTTCACGCCCGACCTGGTCCCGGCCGACTTGGTCGGTACGCGCATCTACAATCAGAAGAGCGGCGAGTTCTCGACCTCGCTTGGACCCGTGTTCACGAACCTCCTTCTCGCGGACGAGATCAATCGGGCGCCGGCCAAGGTTCAGAGTGCCCTGCTCGAAGTGATGCAGGAGTACCAGGTCACGATCGCCGGGCAGACGCATCCCGTGCCGCGTCCATTCCTGGTCCTGGCGACGCAGAATCCGATCGAGACCGAGGGCACCTATCCGCTTCCCGAGGCCCAGGTGGACCGTTTCATGATGAAGGTTCTGGTGGGCTATCCGAGCGAGGAGGAGGAATTCACCATCGTGGAACGCGTCACCGGTCCCGGTGTCGCCGTCTCCGCAATGGCCTCGACCGAGGATCTCGCGGTGTTGCAGCGCGAATGTCGCAATGCCTATGTCGACCCGTCCCTGATCCAGTACGCGGTACGTCTGGTGACGGCGACGCGTGATCCGGAGCGCTACGGCATTCCGGAGGTTGCGCGCTATGTCAGCTACGGCGCGAGTCCGCGCGCCTCCATCCACCTGATCGAGGGTGCCCGTGCACTTGCCTTCCTGCGCGGACGCAGCTACGTGCTGCCCGAGGACGTCATGGATCTGGCCACCGACGTGCTCAGACACCGGCTGGTGCTGACCTATGAAGCGCTCTCGGATGCGCTCAGTGCGGACGAACTGCTCGATCGCATCATCGAGCGAATTCCCGCCCCCGAGAAGCCGCTGGAAAGTCATGTCAGAGTCGGCACGCGATCCTGAGCGCGTTCTTGCGCGCCTTGAATGGACCGTGATCAGGCGCCTCGACGGCATACTTCAGGGTGATTACCGGACGCTGTTTCGCGGGTTCGGGCTCGACCTCGCCGATCTGCGCGAATACCAGTACCACGACGATGTCCGCCACATCGACTGGAACGTCACGGCGCGCCTTCAAACACCCTATGTCAGACAGTACAACGAGGATCGCGAGATGAGCGTGTGGTTTCTGCTCGACCTCAGCCCCTCGGTGGATTTCGGCTCGAATACGATGAAGCGATCGGTGGCGATCGACTTCGTGGCGGTGCTGGCGCGCCTGCTGACGCGCCATGGCAACCGGATCGGTGCGATGTTCTACGGAGATGGCGTCGATACCGTGATTCCGGCGCACAGCGGACGGCGTCAGGTCCTGCTGCTGTTGCACCGGCTTTTTTCACGACCCGAGCTTGCGCGCGCCGGCCTGACGCGGCTGGGAGATCTCATTCATCGTGCTTACGACGTGCTGCAACGTCGGTCCCTCGTGTTCGTGGTTTCGGATTTCATCAGCACCCCGGGCTGGGAGAAAGCGCTGGGCCATCTCGCGCAACGCCACGAGGTCATCGTGGTGCGTTTGCTCGATCCGGCCGAGACCGAGCTGCCGGACCTCGGATTGCTGCTCTTCGAAGATGCCGAAACGGGCGAGCAGCTTTTCGTCGATACGCATGACCGGGGTTTCAGGAATCGCTTCCGCAGCCAGGCCGCAGCGCGCGAACAGACGCTTCGTACTGCCTTTGCCAGGGCGGGGGTGGATGCACTGGTTCTGTCCACGGACGACGACCTGCTCGATGCGATACTCCGCTTTGCCGACCTGCGGACCTGCCGTGGTCGCATGAGCGGGGGTGGGCACCTTCCCCGGCACCTCGGAGGGAAAGGCGGATGACTTTCGTCTGGCCCGCCATGCTTTGGTTGCTGCTGGCAGTCCCGGCATTTTTCGCACTTTACGTGCTGTTGCTGCGCCGCAGGCGGAAGGCCGCCCTTCGCTACGCGAACCTCGCCATGGTCAAGGGTGCAATGGGGCAGGAAGGGCGATTGCGTCGTCACTTTCCGCCCCTGCTGTTCCTGCTCGCGCTGTCGGCGATGATCTTCGCCGTGGCACGCCCGACGGCAGTGGTGACCCTTCCGTCGGAGGAGAGCACGATCGTTCTTGCGCTCGACGTATCCGGCTCGATGCGCGCCCCGGACGTCGAGCCGACACGCCTGGCCGCAGCCCAGGCAGCTGCACGCGAATTCGTCGCGAAGCAGCCGCGCGAGACTCGGATCGGCGTGGTCGCGTTTGCCGCGACCGCATCGTTGGTCCAGGCGCCGACGCAGCACCGCGAGGACATCAATGCCGCGATCGACCGGCTGCAACTGCAGTATGGCACTGCGGTCGGGAGCGGTATCCTGGTGTCGCTGGCGACGCTCTTTCCGGAAGCCGATATCGCGGTCGCGACATTCGATCAGCCGCATGGAGCCGGTGCCCCGGTGCGGGATGCCCGGGTGCGGGTGCCGCCGGGCTCTCACGACTTCGCTGCGGTGATCCTGCTCACCGACGGGCAGACCACGACCGGGCCCGATCCGATCGAGGCGGCGCGCATCGCCGCGGACTACGGCGTTCGTGTGTTCACCGTGGGCATGGGTACCGCGGCCGGCGAAGTCATCAACTTCGAGGGTTGGTCGATGCGGGTCGGTCTGGACGAGGATACGCTGAAGACCATTGCGCAGCTGACTCGCGCGGAATACTTCCAGGCGCCGGGTGCCACCGAACTGATGAACGTCTACCGTTCGCTGAACGCACGCCTGTCGGTCCGGGCCGAGCAGACCGAGATCAGTGCGCTGTTCGCCGGCGTGGGGGCATTGCTCGCACTGCTCGCTGCTGCGCTCTCTCTGGTCTGGTTCAACCGGATTCTGTGACCTGTGCCCGGGACCGCATCGCATGCAGTCAAGTGATGCGTTGTCGACAGTATGTTTCGTGCGATGCGAGCGACAAGACCAATGACAGTGCGATCCATGCCGCAATCAGCACGAAGCCGAGCTGAAAAGCCTCGGGTGGGTAGATGCGCACCCCGTCGACGAGGGTGCCCTGCCAGTTGCGGTCGAGCACCCATCCGAAGGCCGGCTGCAACAGCATGCCGCCAATGAGCGGCCCCATGTTGCACACCCCGGATGCAGTGCCGGTCAAGTGCGGAGGGACAGACTCCTTGTTGAACGCGAAACCGATGATCAGGTTGCCGGCTGCGAATCCGGCCACCAGCAGGACGGCGATCAGGGCGGGCAGGGACAGGTGCACGAAGCCGAGCAGGCTCCAGCAGGCCAGCGTGACCGCGCAACCCGCGATGTGCAGCGGCTTGCGCCGTCCGATCCGCTCGGACAGTGCGCCCAGGACAGGCCCGCCGATGGCCCATGCCACCAGCGATGCCGACGTGATTGCCGCTGCGACGCTCGGGTCGAGGCCATAGACCTGGCGCAGGTAGGGCACTCCCCACAGGCCGCCGAAGGTGAGCACGGCGCCGGCCACGCCGATCGGACTGATCAGCAGGATCCACACGTTGCGATAGGTCAGCACCTCGAGCAGGCCCCGCAGGATCGATCCGTGCGCGTGGGCACCACGCTGCTGCGGATGGTGGCTGCGATAGCCCGAGTCCTCGGGATCGTTGCGCACCCAGATCCATATTGCCACCGCAGCAACGGCCGTGACCGCAGCCGATGCCAGCATCACCGGGCGCCAGCCGAACGCGTCAACGAGCAGGCGCAAGGGCACGCCGCCGAACACCCCGCCGACAATGCCGACGAACAGTGCCATGCCGGAAGCCAGCGCGAACTGGCGTGGTGCGAACCAGTGTGTGGCCAGCTTGAGCATGGAGACGAAGGCCACGGCCACCGATCCGCCGATGAGCAGGCGTCCTGCGCTCGCCCAGGCGAGGCTTTCGCTGAACGCGAACACGACGGTGCCGAGCGCGGCGAGTGCGGCGCCGGTGGTCAGCAATTTGCGCGCCCCCCAGCGATCGGCCAGCACGCCGGTCGGAACCTGCATGAACACGTAGGCGTAGAAGTAGAACGCGGACAGGTTGCCAAGCGCGGCGCCGCTGATTGCGAACTCCGCCATCAGGCTGTCGCTGATCACGGCCGGTGCGACACGCTGGTAGAAGCCGATCAGGTAGAGCAGTGCACCTAGCCCCCAGACGCTCCAGGCGAGGGTGGCAGGTGGGAGAGGTCTTGTCGTCATCACCTTGTGCGTCACTTTGTTGAGGTGGGGTTGTCGTCAGGACCGCCCATCAGGCGGTTTGCGCACGGGCAGTCGCGGGCGCAATTCGGCCAAGCGCGCGTGCCGCGATCAGGGATGCCCCCAGCAGCAGCGCCAGTGCTGCGACCAGTCCGGGCCAGGCCCCATGTTCCCAGGCCAGCCCGGACAGCGTTCCGACCGTGCTCGACCCGATATAGTAGCTGCACAGGTAAAGTGCGGACGCCAGCGCACGGCGCTCGCCCGCCCGCCGTCCGACCCAACCGCTCGCGACCGAATGCGCGCCGAAGTAACCGAAGGTGAACACCGCAACCCCCGCGACCACGATCACGAGCGAGTTCGACAAGGTCACCAGAAGTCCTGCGGTGCACACCACGAGCATGGCCCAAAGCACCCTGCGCCGACCGATCCGGTCGACCAGCCGTCCGGCCCAGGTCGATGACCACGTTCCAAGCAGATAGAGCACGAACATCGCCCCGATCGCAGTCTGGCCGAGCAGGAACGGTGGTTCATGAAGGCGGAACCCCAGATAATTGTAGAGGCTGGCAAAGGCCCCCATGATCAGGAAGCCGGTCAGGAACAGCCAGCGCAGGCCCGGGTCGCGCAAGAGCGTCGCGGCGTCGCCGGTGACGCGCCTGAAACCCATCGTTCGCGCGCTGAAGTGCCTCGATTCGGGCAGATAGCGCCAGAACAAGATTGCGGCCGCCACACCCATCAGTCCCAGCACCGCCAGCGCGAATTGCCATGACGCGAAATCGGTCAGCGCCGCGGCAAGGAGTCGGCCACTCATGCCACCCAGCGCGTTTCCGGCGATGTAGAGTCCCATTGCCCGTCCCTGGGCATTCGGCGCGACTTCCTCGCCCAAATAGGCCATCGCCGCGGCCGGCATGCCTGCGAGCACGCCGCCGAGCAGCAGGCGCAAGACCAGCAACTGCGCGAAGTCCGCCGCCAGCGCTGATGCGATGCCGATCAGTGCTGCCAGAGCGAGGCTGGCCCGCATGACCTTGTGCCGGCCGAAGCGGTCGGTCAGGACGCTCGCGGGAATCAGCATCGCAGCCATCGCGACGGTGCCGGCCGCATAGAGGAGACTGGCCGTGGTCGCGGAGACCGCAAAGTCCGCGGAGAAGCGCGGCAGGATCGGCTGGAGCGCATACAGCAGCGCGAAGGTCGCGAAGCCGCCGACGAACATGGCGAGATTCATTCGGCGGAACGCCGGCGTTCCCGCTTCGATCAGCGGCGCGGCGCCCGCATCGGGTCGGTCGGGCACTTCGTTGGTCATCATCGGGGTTCTCCGGGCAGGTGCCCGTCTTGCGGTCGATTCGCCGCATCGGTGGATGATGCTAGATTTCTCTGTTAAATATGTCCAATATATTATTCAGCTTGAGAGCATATACAGAACATATCTTATGGAACTTCGACATCTGCGCTATTTCGTCGCCGTGGCCGAAGAGCTGAACTTCACCCGGGCCGCCGAGCGGCTGCACATCGGCCAGCCGCCCCTGTCGATGCAGATCCGCGATCTCGAGACCGAGCTCGGTACACGCCTGTTCGACCGCAGCCGTCGCCGCGTCGTGCTCACCGAGGCCGGGCGTCGCTTCTTCGATCACGCCCGCGAGATTCTCGATCGTTCGCGCCTCGCAGTCGAAGAAGCGCGCCGCGTTGGTCGTGGCGAGACAGGCCAGTTGCGCGTGGGCTTCACCTCGTCGCTGCCTTACACCTCGACCCTCCCCGATGTGCTGCACACCTATCGTCAGCGCTATCCCGGCGTGACGCTGCAGTTGCGGGAGATGTTCTCCGCAGACCAGTTCGACGCCATCGTGCACGGGA
>DAOMNN010000048.1:23279-26477 GCA_035443825.1 Rhodocyclaceae bacterium
TTCGAGCCCCGCGTCGTCCAGACGGCACGCGAAGCCACCACCCAGATCGGCCTCGTCGCAGCCGGGCTCGGCGTTGCCCTGCTCCCGGCACCGCTAGAGTGCGTGCGGCTGCCCCGGGTGCGCTACCTCGCACTCGACGATGAAGGTGCGCATTTCTCGCTCGCGGTCGCGACCGCAGATCGCGTCCCGGACGCTCTGGTCGGGACGTTTCTCAATGTGCTCGCGGACATCGCGGGGCGGATGCCCGAAACTGGCGCCGCCTCCTGAATCTGCCCCGACAGTATCGATCGCTGCGACGGCGAAGGTTCTTCCCTTCTGCTTGCGCATGTCACGGCCGGCAGGTGCGCTGACCGCGTTCGATGCATGGCGTCAGTCTATCGTTTCCGGAACCTGATCCGTGCGGGTCGAGAGCGGGGGCTTCACTTGGCCGACGACGAGAAGTGGTGACGGCGGCCGACCGCGGAAGGCACGACACGCTCGGGGCCAAAGGCGTCCACGAGGCGGTGGATCGCACGCCAGCCGGTGCAGTGGCCCGGCACCATCATCTGCAGGTCGAATTCGCGCAAGGCGTTGACCGTTTCGGGGATCACGGTTTCGGCGGGCATGCCGGAGAGGTGGAAACCGCCCATGACACCGTATAGCGGAATGGGGGCAAAGCGTTCGCGGGCGTGCTTCAGTACGTTGATCACGCCGGCGTGTGAGCAGGCGGTGAATACCAGCATGCCCTTGTTCTTGACATGCACTGCGACGAAGCGCTCGTCCATGATTGCCGCATCGTCCTCCCAGGTTCCGTCGGGTGCCTGGCGGACGTGGCCTGGCAGGCCGATCTCGAACGGGGTCACGCGCGGGATCTCGCCGCTCAGATAGAACATGTCGTCGAGCAGAAGCCGTTCGGCATCGTCGATGATCATGGTGCCGCCCGCGGTCTCCAGGGTGGCTGCATCGGGCACCTTCTCGAAAGGGATCATGATGCCGTCCGGTCGCCGCATTGCGCGCGTCACGAACATGCCGGCGTTCGCGTGCACCGGCACGGGGCGCCCGCCATTCGATCGCATGATCAGTTCCAGCGCGGTGGTCATGCCGCCGACGTGATCCCAGTGGCCATGAGAGAACACGGTCGCATCGATGCGGCCGAAATCCACGCCGAGGCGATCGCCGTTGCGCGCGACGCCGTAGCCCTCGGGACCCGAGTCGAACAGCAGCGTGTGGGTCCGCTCTCCGATGCGTGCGGTGATGATCAGGGACAGACCCCACTGGGCGCAGCACAGGCAGCGTCCGGACAGTTCCCGGGCGCCTGCACCGAAGACGTTGGGGATTTCCGGCGTGACGCCGGCCGGGACGGTCGACAGCAGATCGCTGACGTTGTCGACCAGGACCAGCACTTCACACGCGTCGACGCCCTTCAGGCCGTTCATTGCCGCGTCTCCGGCGCCCGCGCGGTCAACTGCCGGCGGTCGCGTGCCACAGGCGCAACTGCTCGAGTGACAGGCGCTCACCCTGCGGCAGCACCATGCGCGCGCCTTCGAACGTGTCGTTGATCGTGTAATCGCTGACCGTCACGACCGTCGGAATGCCGGCGGCGAGGCTTGCGGCCAGTCCGTGCGCGGAGTCCTCCACGGCGAGGCAGTCGTGGGCGGGCAACTCGAGTTCCTGCAGGGTCCACAGGTAGATGTCGGGCGCCGGCTTCTTGCTTGCGGCCTTGTCGCCCGAGGCGATGACGTCGAACCAGGTGTCGGCTTCCGGTCCGAGGTTGGCCTTGAGCAGGCCGACGACGTTCTCACGCTTCGAACTCGATGCGATCGCGATCCGCAGGCCCTCCGTACGCGCATCGCAGATCAGTTGGCCGAGGTCCGCACGCAGGGGAATCGCCCCGGCGCCGAGCAGGCGCTGGTAGTTGCGCGTCTTGATCTCGTGAATGCGCTGCAGCAATTCGTCGAAGTCCTCGCGCGCGAAGGTAGCCGGATCGTAATGCTCGGCGTAGTGGCGGATCCGCTCACGGCCGCCGGCGATTTCGAGCAGGCTGCCGTAGAAGGCCTCGTCCCAGTGCCAGGACAGACCGACCTCCGCAAATGCCGCGTTGAACGCAGGGCGGTGTCCGTCGCGTTCGGTATTGGCGAGTGTGCCGTCTACGTCGAAGATCAGTGCGCGCAGTGTCATGGAGTCGCTAGCCTTTCAAGAGTGAAAAGAGTGTATCCGCCTGTGACGGCCTGTTCAGAACCGTTTGCGCAAGGCCGCGCCCGTATCCAGCCGGTACAAAAGCACACCGCTAATGATAGACTCTCCGGACGGCAATGAGCACCTGCGCTAATTCACATCGCCAGGAAGGACGCAATTGAAGCCCACCGATACGAACGCTCCCGACTATTTTCACAAGGTCGTGGATTGCCAGTGGGCGTGCCCCGCCCATACGCCTGTCCCCGAGTACATCCGCCAGATCGCCGCCGGGCAGTTTGCCGAGGCCTACATGATCAACTGGCGCTCGAACGTGTTCCCGGGAATTCTCGGTCGAGTCTGCGACCGGCCCTGCGAGCCCGCCTGTCGGCGCGGCCGGGTGGACAAGGAACCCGTCGCGATCTGCCGCCTCAAGCGTGTCGCCGCGGATTTCAAGGAAGACATCCGCGATCGCCTGCCCACCGCTCCGCGGGACAAGAACGGCAAGCGCATCGCCTGCGTCGGCGCCGGCCCTGCCTCGCTGACCGTCGCTCGCGACCTGTCCGTGCTCGGCTACGAAGTCACCATTTTTGACGACGGCAAGACCGCCGGCGGCATGATGCGCAGCCAGATCCCGAAGTTCCGCCTGCCCGACAGCGTCATCGACGAGGAGTGCGGGTACATCGCGAACCTGGATGTCGTGATGCACCAGAGTCGCTGGATTTCCAGCCTGCGTGACCTTCTCGCCGAGGACTGGGATGCGGTCTTCGTCGGCACCGGCGCGCCGCGGGGGCGTGATGCCGAGCTGCCGGGGCGAAAGGAAGCCGCTGCGTACATTCACGTCGGCATCGACTGGCTGTCGAGCGTTGCCTTCGGGCATGTCGACAGCATCGGCAAGCGCGTGATCGTGCTCGGCGGCGGCAATACCGCGATGGACTGCTGCCGATCGGCCCGCCGCCTCGGCGGTGAGGATGTCCGCGTGGTGGTGCGAAGCGGCTTCGACGAGATGAAGGCTTCGCCGTGGGAAAAGGAGGATGCGCTGCACGA
>DAOMNN010000049.1:0-26356 GCA_035443825.1 Rhodocyclaceae bacterium
CGGTGGGGTGATGCGGTGGGGTGATGCGGTGGGGTGATGCGGTGGGGTGATGCGGCCGTTCCTTGCGGGCCATACGGCCGCAAGGAACGGCGGGCTGCTCAACCTCCAGCGATGGCTGGTATCAGCGTGACCTTGTCGCCGCTGCGCAAGGGCGCGTCCTTTTCGCCCGAGAGCAGCATGCGGTCGTTCACGGCGATGTTCCACGAAGTGTCCGTGAGGGCTTCGCGTGCTTCGGGCAGCCTGCGTGCAAGTGCCTTGCGCAGAGCGAATACGTTCGTGATGGGTTCGTCGATCACGATCGCCTGCTCCGGCGCGCCGGGAAGGGGTCTGGGCAATTCGACCCGAACCGCGAATCCCGTCGTGGTCAGGGCGAGCTCGGTATGCCAGTCCGTGGCAGGCACCCCTTCGGCGTTCAAGCCGGTGAGTTCGTAGAAGCGTGACTTCATCGCCTCGAACTGCTCGCGGTCGATTTTCTCGCCCTTGAACGGGCCGACTTCGATGGACTCCTCGAACCACCGCCGCGGTAGCGTGTCGTCACGCGCACGCAGGCCCAGGCGGAAGTTCAGGAGCCGCTCCAGGCCGATGATGTTGCGCCCGATCGCATCCAGATCCGTGGCGTCCACCGGGCGATCGGTCAGTGTGCTCAACTGTGTGGCGAAGTCCGACAGATCGGGCAGCGTGGGTGAGTTGAAGAGCTTGGTGTTGAAGCGGCACATGCCGACCGAGTCGCCGACCGCGAAGGTGTTCTCGCAGCGTCGCACGGCAACTTCCTTGCCTTCGTAACTGTTCGGCTGAGGCGATACCGTTCCCCCGTAGAGCTCGGTCTTGAAGGCCGCGTCGTCGTTGATGCGCGCGTTGATCTCGAGCGTGACGCGGTTGCGCAGATGGTCCATGCCGCGCGTGGCGACCGACAGCCCGAGTGCGAACGCCTTGAGGATGCGCGAGTCGTGGGGATCGGACTGGAACAGGCCCTTGACCGCCATGCGGTAGTCGAGCGCTTCGGTGGGATACTTGCCGCGCTCCACCGCACGCGCCGAATCGGCGATGGTGTCGCCGAAGCCCTCGCGTTTCGCGGTCATGAACAGCAGCTTCTCGATGACCTCGTAGTTGCCCCAGGACAGGTCCAGTCCGCCGGTGTCGCTCGCATCTATGATGCCGCGCTGCCACAGTTCCATTGCCCACGCGATCGCGCTGCCGGTGGACGCGGAATCGAGGCCGAGATCGTTGAGGATATTGTTCAGGCGCAGCACGTGCTCCGGTTCGGAGAGGCCGATCATCGGGCCGAACTTGCCCACGGTCACGTACTCCGGCCCGTCGCCCTTGTCGTACTTGTCGAACACGCCGTCACCATTGATGCCCTTGTAGGTACGCTGCCGGGCATGTTCGACCTCGGCCTGCGCCTTGTCGTAGCTTGCATTTCCGGTGAGTCCCTTGAGTGCGGCCGAGCCCCAGCCGCCCTTGCCTTCCGGCGTCATGTCGTTGAGGTTGCGGCAATGAACGGGGCACTTGAAGCAGCCGTCCATGCCCGGCCGGTACGGATCGAAATTGTCCGCGTCCAGCGTCTCGTGCCAGGAAGTATTCTGGTTGTTCATCGTGCCCAGCGCGCCGAGCACGCGCGAAGGCTTGTAAAGAAAGGGTGTCCCCACCTTCTTGAGCGCATTCTTGATCACCGAGGTCGAGGTGATCTTGCGCCCGATGACCTTGTTCTGTTCCTTGAGCGCCTTGACCATCGGAGCCTCGTCGGGCTTGCCGTGGATCATGATGCCCTTGAGCCGCAACGAACCCATCTTGGCGCCGCCGCCGCCACGTGCCCAGATTGCCTTGATGCCGCCCATGATGCCGCTGCACAGCGCGAGGTTCTCACCCGAGGTCGCGATGCGGGCGAGCGCCATGTCCTTACGTTCCGTACAGCCGAAATCGCGCTCGATCGCCGCGGCCGTGTCGAGGTTGTCCAGCCCCAGGTACCGTGTCGCGTCGACAAACTCCACTGTCTCGTGAGCGATCCTGAGCAGCGTCCATTCGGGCGCGCGACCGTACATCACGATATGGTCGTAGCCGTGACGCTTGACGAAGGCCGGAAAGTAATCACCGCCGCTCGAATCGAGGATCGCGTAGCTGTCAGGCGACCGGCTGGTGAAGTTCCCGCGCGTGGCCGACGGCATGTCGCCCGTCAGCGTGCCCGCACCGAAGATCAGCGGGATTTCGGGATCGAGGGCGTCGCGCTCCTCCTCGAGCAGGTTGTAGAGGAGGTACATGTTCGCACCGCGACCGCCGAGGAAGGTGCGCAGCACCTCGATCGGCAGGTACTTGCGGCGTGTTTCGCGTCGCTCGAGATCGACGAACAGCACCGCCCCCTGCGTTGGATGCTGCGGCGAATCGTGCATGCGTGCACACAATCGCTCGACCTTGTCCCTGATGTCCATGTCCGACTCCGACCCTGATCCGTATCGCTGTCAGTGTGGCAATCAAACTGTTGGATGTCAAACGAAAAATATTAAGGGCCTCGAAGGATTGAGGCAGGCCGGCTGTGATCTCTCCTGCCCGGCGCTCAACGGTGTTCGGGGAAGATCCTCCGCAGCAACTCCACCAGGCTTGCCTGCTCTTCGTCGGTAAGGTGCTTGACCAATCGTTTCTCGTGCTCCGCAACCCGGTGTTTGAGCGTCTTGAGCAAGGCGGTTCCGGGTGCGGTCAGGAACAGCGCATTGGAGCGCCGATCGTTCTGCGCAGGCCTGCGTTCCACCAGATTCCGGCGCTCGAGGTTGTCGATGATGGACACGACGGTGGAGCGGTCCAGGTGTGCGGCGCGTGCGAGCTCGCTTTGCTTCAGTCCGGCGTTGGCCTCGATGATCACGAGAACCCCGAACAGGCCGGGGGTAACGTCGAACTCACCTATCGATTCGGCAAAGTCGCGAAAGATCGCGATCTGTGCCATTCGCAACTGGTAGCCGGCGAGCTTCGGCAATATGCCGAAATCAAGGCCTTTGCGCGCCGATGTCTTCTCTTTGGTCATGATCTCTCACGGATTTTGCAATTGGGGGGCCGTCGCGCGACGGCCCACGGATGCTACCGCAGATTTGCGCGGCGCCAAACCCTTCTGCCGCCTCAGCCGCGGGCACAGGGACCATCTGCTTGAGATTGTCATGACCGAAGTGTTAAATATTCGATTAATCAATGCACAAGAGGTATTGCGCCCGAGGTGGCCATGCCGCACCATAAATTCAAACGCGGCATTGAGGAGAGACCCGAACATGGAACCAACGACCGTTTATGCCAAGACGGAAGTCGGACACGAGGAAATCAGCTCGCGCACGCGACGCTTGCCGGCCCGCGTGCGGACCATGCTGATCATGGTCGACGGGCGTCGCAGCGTGGGCGAGCTGTTGAACAACAGCCCGGTGCCGGCCGAATCGCACGCGCACCTTGAGACGCTCGTCGAAGGGGGCTTCATCGCCCCGGTCGGCGTGGTGGGTGGGGGTGTCGCGCCCGCGGCTACGACAGCTGCCGTATCGGTCGCGCCGCCGCCGGCGGGAGATCTGGACGAAGCCAAGCGCGTGGTGTCGCGCATGCTCATGGAGATGATCGGTCCGGAGGCGGATTTCTTCACCGGCCGTGTCGACGACGCGGGCAGCATGGGCGAGCTGCAAATCGAAGCCGGTAAGTTGCGCAAGATGATCGACGACTCCTTCAGCGCGCGCAAGGCCGAGCAGTTCTGGGAGAAGGTCGGACCCCTGTTCGGTGAGGATCACGAACCGCAAGCAGCTGTCGCGACGCCCGGGAACGTTGCGCCCGCGAGTGCGGCGCCGACCGCGCAGGTGACCATGGCAGGGACCGGGGATCTCAAGGAGGCCAAGCGCGTCGTGTCGGTCACGCTCATGGAGATGATCGGGCCCGAAGCCGATTTCTTCACTGGCCGCGTCGATGATGCGCGCAGCATGGCGGAACTCCTTGCCGAGGCCGAGAAGCTGCGCATGATGATCAACAATTCGCTCAATCCGCGCAAGGCCCAGGAGTTCTGGGATAAGGTCGGGCCGACCCTGGCGTGACGACTCCGGTGGCGGCCGTGTGCCGCCGTTGCCGACCGTGCAGCCCGATGTGACAGTCGCCGGACCATCTTGTTGATTGCTCACGCACCGCGGTAGTAATTGCTGGATATCAAACAGTTTGACCTCTGTACAAACCTCTGCTACGGTTCGTGGCATGGGGCGCGCTTCGCCGCGCGCCCTCGGCGGACCACACGGGGGAAGGCGAATGGGCGGAAAGACTGTTTCATTGGTGATCGCGGGCAGCGGCGGCGCGGGCGTGGTGACCGCCGGGAGCCTGCTGCTCGAGGCGGCCGCGAGGGCCGGCTGGTATGCCTACATGACGCGCTCGTCCGGGCCGCAGATCCGGGGCGGCGAGGCGGCGTCGATGATCCGCCTCGCAACCGAGCCGGTCGCATCGCATGACGATGGATATCACGTTCTTGCGGCAATCGACTGGGAGAACATCGATCGCTTCGCAGCGGAGATTCCCCTTCGACCGGACAGCGTGATCGTCGCCGACCCGGACGCGGGCGAGATCCCGGCGAAGATTGCGGCCATGGGCGCGCGTCGGGTTGGCCTGTCGATGAAGTCGATCGCCCAGGGGATCGAAGGCGGCCGACCGAACATGGTTGCGCTCGGCGCGATCGGCGCGATGATCGGGCTCGACGAGGCGTGCATGCTGGAAGTGCTGCGCGAGCACCTGCGGCGCAAGGGCGAGGCGGCGATCGAGGCCAGCATTGCCGCGTACCGTGCCGGCGTGATCGCGGCCGAGGGTTTTCCGGCGGTACCGCGGCTGGATCGCCAGGAAGCCCCGTTTCCCGAGCGATGGAGCATCACCGGCAACGAGGCGAGTGGAATGGGGGCCTTGCGGGGCGGCGTGCGCTTCGTCGCCGCCTACCCGATCACGCCCGCAACAGAGGTGCTCGAATGGCTTGCGCCGGCACTTCCCAAGGTGGGTGGTGTGCTCGTACAGGCCGAGGACGAACTTGCGTCCATCAATCAGATCATCGGGGCGTCCTATGGCGGTGTTCCTTCCCTCACCGCGACCTCCGGACCTGGCCTGGCCCTGATGACCGAGTCGCTCGGCATGGCGGTCGCGGCCGAGGTCCCGATCGTGGTCGTAAATGTGATGCGCGGCGGACCGTCAACCGGCATTCCGACCAAATCCGAGCAAAGCGATCTGAACATCGCGATCTACGGCCTGCACGGCGATGCCCCGCATCTCGTGCTCGCACCGACCTCCGTCGCCGATTGCCTGTTCACCACCCAGTGGGCGGTGCATCTGGCCGAGGCGCTGCAGACGGCGGCCATCGTGCTCTCCGATCAGGCCATGGGTCAGGCCCGGGCGGTGATTCCGCGCACCGCGGCGATCGCGTTCATCGGCCAACGCGAGAAGCCTGAGGCGGCGGTGCAAGCGGGAGAGTATCGGCGCTATGCGCTGACCGCTTCGGGTGTGTCTCCGATGGCCGTTCCTGGCATGGCAGGTTTCGCCTATACCGCCGACGGGCTCAGCCATAGCGAAAGCGGGTCGCCATCCTCGCAGGCGTCGCATCACGGGGAGCAACTCGACAAGCGGCTGCGCAAGCTGACCGGCTTCGACTATGGCGAACACTGGGCGGACATCAGCGGGGACGACGATGCCGAGATCGCGATCCTCACCTGGGGCTCATGCACGGGGCCGGCACGCGAGGCACTTTCCCGATGGCAGGATTCCGGAGGTCGCGCAAAGGTCGTCGCAATGCGTCTGCTCTCGCCCGTGCAGACGGACAAGCTCGATGCGGCGCTGGCGGGCGTGCGGCGCGTACTGGTGGTCGAGCAGACGCACAGCGGACAGTTCCACCGCTATCTGCGTGCGCATTACGATCTTCCGGGCGAAGTCCGTGCGCTCCATCATCCGGGACCGCTTCCGGTCAGGCCCGGCGAAGTCATCGAACAGTTGTCCCATTGGAGGTGAGCATGGACTCGTGTGCTACTGCGCAGAAACTGTCCGCAAAGGACTACAAATCCGGCGTCAAGCCCATCTGGTGCGCCGGGTGCGGCGATTTCTCGGTGCTTGCAGCGATCACGCGAGCCCTTGCCGCGATGCAGCTGCCTCCCGAGGAGGTGGCAGTGGTCTCCGGAATCGGATGCTCTTCACGGATTCCGGCATACACCAGCGTGTATGGCTTCCACGGTGTGCATGGACGTGCGTTGCCGATCGCGACCGGACTGAAGCTCGCGCGTCCCGACCTGACGGTACTGGTGACTGGCGGTGATGGCGACGGTTTCTCGATCGGCGGCAATCACTTCCTGCACGCCTGCCGTCGCAACGTGGACCTCACCTACGTGGTCATGGACAACCAGGTCTACGGGATGACCAAGGGTCAGGCCTCGCCCACCACAGCCCCGGACTGGGAAGGCAGCAAGCTCACCCCCGACGGTGCCGGCATCAATCCGTTTCATCCGCTCGTGGTGGCACTCGCCTCGGGCGCCAACTTCATCGCACGCTGCTCCAGCAGCGACCCCAAGAACGTCGCCGAAATGATCGTCGAGGGCATACGCCATCCCGGCTTCTCGCTGATCCAGGTATTGAGCCCCTGTGTCACCTTCCGTCCCGAGCAGCAGGACTGGAAGCGCATGGTGCGTACCGCAGTCGTCGATTGCACCGATGATCCGGCGCGTGCAGCGCGGCGATTGATGACCGACGATGGATTCAACGTCGGCAAAGTGCTATACAAGGGAAACCGCGAACCATTCCGGGCCGAAGCGGCAGCGAGTTTCCACGTCGATGAACTCGAGGCGGGCTTCACGGTCGGAGGGTGACACGATCTTGAACGCTCACTTGAGGAGTAGGCCATGGCAATGATGATCAACGGGAAGTGCATCTGCTGCGACGTGTGTCTTCCGGAATGTCCGAACGACGCCATCAAGCTGGTTTCACCGGAAGAGTGCATCATCGATCCGGAGCGCTGCAGCGAGTGCGTCGGCTTCTACGACACCCCGCAATGTGTCGAGGTATGCCCGGTCGATGCGGTCGAACCGCTTCCCGCATGACTGTTCCCGGAGCGACCGCGGGGCTGTCGGGTGCAATTCCCGGGCCGGTGCGGGTGCGATCGCCGGTTTGGACACAAGCCAAGAATAAGACACAGAATTATCTGTAAATTGCAGGACAAACGTATCGTATCTCTATGGAGCCGATCTATCCGGCTTCCAGAACCGGTGCATCGACTTCCCTTCCGAGGCCTCCGAAGCGGTCGTAGAAATAAGGTGCGGCACTCGGGAGTGGCCCGTTCGGCGTTTCGCATACGGCCATCAGATGCCGTTGCGCAAGGCGGTAGGTGACGCGGTACAGATCGCGGCACAACTGACGCGCCACGACCCCGCTCCAATCGCTTGGCATCAGCTGGTCCGGCAACTGGGGATCGTGCAGCAAGGCGCGCCGGAAATCGTGCATCACCAGCGTCTGAACCAGAAAGCACTGCTCCGGGTCGAGGTTGCGCGTCGTACGCAGCACGCGCAGCGCGGGACGCAGCCGATCTGCGAATTCGCGATAGGTCTTGTCGATCGCTTCCAGGTTCCAGCATTCGCGGGCGAGATCCTGCAGCGGGCGGCTCGACAGGGCGCCGATGCTGCGTGCGGTGAGCGGCACGACCTTGTCGTGGGTAGCGGTGTCCTGGAGGATCTCCAGAAGCGTTTCCGTGTCTGCGGACGGATGGGCTAGAACCCCGGGCGCCACGGTACCGTAGCCGGCCCATGACAACTCCTTGCGCAAGGCGTCACGCTGCGTACCGGGTAGCGTCGTCGGCATGATGACGACCTGCCACTCGCCATTCCAGTTGTCGTCGGGCGCGTAGTAGATCCGGCGATATGCATGCTCGAAACGACGCCGTCCCGAGGCGGTGAGACTGTAGTAGCTCTTGCGCCCGATCTGCTCCGAGACCAGCCATTTATCCTGGGAAAGACGATAGACGCTGGTGCGCACCATGCGCTCGTTGAGCCCCAGCGGCTCGACCAGACGGATGAAACTGCCCAGCCACACGGTACCGCCGTGGGGCGCGATGAAATCTCCATAGACCGTAATGATCAGCGAGTTGGCACGCACCCGCCGCTGTACCAGGTACTCGTTGATCCACTGGTCGATGAAGCGGCTTTTCATTTTGTTGTCGTTGTCCTGCGCTCGCTGATTTCGGGGGGTGCCCCAGGCAAACCTATTCTAGCCCGTACGCTCGCAGATGTGTCGTGCCGACTGCGCGTGGTGCCGTTGGCGTAACCCGTTTCGGGCTGCCGGTACCTGGTGCGGTGCACAATAATTTGAGCACAAATGATTGTTGATAATCCGATACAAAAACCTTGACTACAACAGGTTTAATTTGTATCGTTAAGTCCACATGCGGAAGTAAGGCCCTGGAAACCGGGCGCACTTCCGCTCAGTCTGGCAGACGAGGTGGGCGATGCAATACGGTTCTGGTTCGATGATCGATGCGCATGGAATGTACGACGTGCAGCGCTGGGTCGACGGTGGTGCGATCAGCACCGAGGACACGATCGCGGAGGAGGTTCCGGTCGCGCTCGTCTATAACGGACTCTCGCATGCGGTCATGCTTGCGACACCCAAGGAACTCGAGGACTTCGCGCTCGGCTTCAGTCTCACCGAGGGCATCGTCGGTACATCGCGCGAGCTCTACGAACTCGAGGTGGTCGAGCACGCGAACGGCGACGAGGTGCGCATGCGTATCCCGGCGGAGCGCTTCATTGCCCTGCGCGAACGCCGTCGTGCAATGGCCGGCCGAACCGGTTGCGGCCTGTGCGGCGTCGAAAGTCTCGATCAGGTGATGCGTCATCCCACATCCAAAGTCAGCGCACGCGGCACCGTGATGGCCGGTGCCCTGTTGCGGGCGCAGTCCGAGCTCGAATCGATGCAGCATCTCTTCCGGCTGACCGGTGCCGTTCATGGTGCGGCATGGTGTCGCCTCGACGGGTCGGTCGAGCTGGTGCGCGAAGACGTCGGCCGGCACAACGCGCTCGACAAGCTCATCGGCGCGATTGCCCAGGACGGCAGGGCATTCGACGACGGATTCGTCCTGATGACCAGCCGCGCCAGCTACGAGATCGTGCAGAAGGCGGCGGCCGTCGGTATCGCCGTCGTAGCCGCCGTGTCGGCCCCGACGGGAATGGCGGTGCGGATGGCCCAGGCGGCCGGCGTCACTCTGATCGGATTCGCACGGGGTGAACGCCACAGCGTTTACTCGCATCCGCAACGGATTCACTGAGGCCGGAATCATGACAGTTGCCAAGCCACAGACGGTCAGGAAGGTTCCGACCTATTGTTACAACTGCGTCGCGGGCCCCGATTTCATGACCGTCAAGGTCGTGGACGGGGTGGCGACGGAGATCGAACCCAATTTCGCTGCCGCGAAGCTTCATCCGGCAAACGGCAAGGTATGCGTCAAGGCCTACGGCCTGGTGCAGAAGACCTACAACCCGAACCGTCTGCTTTCCCCGATGAAGCGAACCAACCCGAAGAAGGGTCGTGACCAGGATCCGGGCTTCGTGCCCATCTCGTGGGACGAAGCGCTCGATCTGGTTGCCGAGAAGCTCAACACGGTGAAGGCGAAGGGGCTGGTGGACCATGCCGGCCTGCCGCGGGTCGCGGCCACCTTCGGGCATGGCGGCACGCCGGCGAACTACATGGGATCGTTCCCCGCCTTTCTGGCCGCATGGCGCAACATCGACTACAGCTTCGGGTCGGGCCAGGGCGTGAAATGCGTCCATTCCGAACACCTCTATGGCGAGTTCTGGCACCGCGCGTTCACGGTTGCCGCCGACACGCCGCTGGTCCGCTTCGTACTTTCGATCGGCACCAACGTCGAGGCTTCGGGCGGGCCGTGTGCAGTGATCCGTCACGCCGACGCCCGTGTGCGCGGCTACAAGCGTGTGCAGGTCGAGCCGCATCTGTCGGTGACCGGCGCCTGTTCTGCCGAGTGGGTGCCGATTCGCCCCAAGACCGACCCCGCATTCATGTTCGCGCTGATCAACGTCATGCTGTGGGAGCATTCGCGCGACGTTCTGGACATGGAATTTCTGCGTGAGCGTACGTCCTCCCCCTATCTGGTCGGGCCGGACGGCCTTTACCTGCGCGATCCCGCCAGCGACAAGCCGCTGGTGTGGGACGAGGTTACGGGCAAGGCCGTTCCGTTCGACGCCGAAGGGGCCGTGCCTGCACTGGAAGGGCGCTTCACGGTGGGCGAGGCGGTCAGCCTTGATGCCGACGACGCTCGCCAGGCATTCACCGACGTCGAAGGCGAACCGGCATTTGGAAAGCTCGTCGCCCACATCCACAAGTACACGCCGGAGTGGGCAGCGGCCATCTGCGACGTTCCCGCCGACACGATTCGCCGGATCGCCGGGGAGTATCTCGCCAACGCCTGTGTCGGCGAGACCATCGACATCGATGGCCACACCCTGCCCTTCCGTCCGGTTGCGGTGACGCTCGGCAAGTCGGTGAACAACGGCTGGGGTGCTTACGAATGCTGCTGGGCGCGCACCGTCCTCGCGGTCCTGGTGGGCGCACTCGAAGTGCCCGGCGGTACGCTCGGGACCACGGTGCGCCTGAACCGCCCCCACGACAATCGGCACAACAGCGTCGCACCGGGTGAAGACGGCTTCATGGCGCAGCACTTCAATCCAACCGACAAGGAACACTGGATCGCCGAGCCCACGGGTCGCAACCTGCATCGCACCCTGGTACCCATCGTCGGCAATTCGGCCTGGAGTCAGGCGCTCGGGCCGACGCAACTCGCGTGGATGTTTCAGCGCGACCGGCCGTCGGACTGGAACATGCCCGATCCGACGCTGCCCGACGTGTGGTTCATCTATCGCACCAATCCCGCGATCTCCTTCTGGGATACCAAGGCACTCAGCGAAACGATCGCGAAGTTTCCGTTCACCGTCGCTTTCGCCTACACCTTCGACGAGACCAATCACATGGCGGACCTGCTCCTGCCGGAGGCGACCGATCTCGAGTCGGTGCAGGTGATCAAGGTCGGCGGTACGAAATACGTGGAGCAGTTCTGGGATCACCGCGGGGTCGTGCTGCGCCAACCGGCGGTCGAACCGCAGGGCGAGGCACGCGACTTCACCTGGATCAGCACCGAACTGGCCAAGCGCACCGGTCTGCTCGAGGAGTACAACGCCGCACTCAATCGTGGAGCCGGCAGCGGTGCACCCTTGAAGGGCGAAGGCTACGATTTCACGCTCGATCCCACGGTCGAGCATCCGGTCGACGAGATCTGGGACGCGATCTGCAAGGCTTCGACCGCGCAGATCTCGGACGGCAAGGACGCCCACGGTCTGGACTGGTTCAAGGACAACGGGCTCTACACCCAGCCCATGTCGCGCTTCGAGTGGTATCTGTACCCGACCATGGTGAAGCATGGCGTGCGCTTCGAATTGCCTTACCAGGAGCGTCTGCTGCGGGTCGGGCGCGAACTGAAGAACCGCTTGCACGAGCACGAGATGTCATGGTGGGACGAGCAATTGTCGGAGTACAGCGCGCTTCCCGAATGGCACGACGTTCCCAAGCGCTGGGTGGACGATCTGATCAAGTCGGGCGCGAATCCCGACGACTACCCGCTGTGGCTGCTCGCGACCAAGAGCATGCAGTACCACACCGGCGGTAACGTCGGTATCCAGCTGATGCGCGAAGTGTCGCAGAACGTGCGCGGGCACACCGGGGTGATCATGAACGCCGCGACCGCGGCCCGCTACGGCATCGCCGACGGCGATCCGGTCGAGCTTCGTTCGCACATCGGTGTGACCTACGGAAATGCCACGCTCGCCCAGGGGGTGCGTCCGGATACGCTCGTCGTCGTCGGCCAGTTCGACCACTGGGCCACGCCCTTCGCCAAGGATTTCGGCATGGCGAGCCTGAACACGATTGCGCCGATGTCGCTCGATCTTACCGATGCCACGGGCTCCGGTGCCGACATCGTTCGGGTTCAGGTGCGCAAGGTCGAAGGAGGTGTGCAATGACGCGATTTGCGATGGTCGTCGATCTGCGCCGCTGCGTCGGTTGCCAGACCTGCACCGCGGCGTGCAAGCACGCCAACGCCACGCCGCCGGGGGTGCAGTGGCGGCGCGTGCTCGACATCGAGAGCGGCGAGTTTCCGGACGTGCGCCGCAGTTTCTTGCCGATTGCGTGCATGCACTGCGACGAACCGCCGTGCGAGGAGGTGTGCCCCACCACCGCGACCAAGAAGCGTTCCGACGGCCTCGTCTCGATCGACTACGAGTTGTGCATCGGATGCGCCAACTGCGTGATGGCCTGTCCCTACGAGGCGCGCTCGATCGTGCATGAAGCGAAGTTCGCCTACGGCGACGAGCCGATCGCATCCGAGGCGATACGCTTCGACCCCGACCGGATCAACGTTTCCACGAAATGCACCTTCTGTATCGAGCGCATCGACCTTGCGCACCAGACCGGCCAGGTTCCGGGCGTGGATCCCGAGGTGACGCCCGCATGCGTCAACAGCTGCATCTCCGGTGCGATGCAGTTCGGCGATCTGGACGATCCGGACAGCAACGTCTCGCGTCTTCTGAGCGAGACCCAACACTTTCGCATGCACGAGGAACTCGGCACCGGTCCGGGCGTGTATTACGTTTGGGATCGAGCATGAAAAGCCGCCGCGTGACCAATTCCGACCGCATGATGCCCAGGGCGCAGACCAACTGGGACTGGCGGGCTGCCGCAAACTTCGTCTTCGGCGGCTCGGGTGGCGGCCTGCTCTTCTTCGCCGCGCTGGCGACGCTGGCCGGCGCCGGGTTCATCGCGCCGGGCGTGATCGGGCTGGCGCTGATCGGGACCGGGCTGACCTGCGTGTGGTTCGAGATCGGCCGTCCGTTCCGCGCGCTCAATGTCTATCTTCATCCATCGAGCTCGTGGATGACGCGCGAGGCCACCGTCGCGACCATTCTGTTTGCGAGCGGATTCGCCGCGCTGTGGTTCGGCGCGACGGCGCTGATCCTGCTCACGGGATTGCTCGGCCTGGCCTTTGTGTACAGCCAGGCGCGCATTCTGTCGACCAACAAGGGCATTCCTGCCTGGCGTCACCCGCGCTGCCTGCCGCTGGTGATCACCACCGGTCTGACCGAGGGGGCTGGCCTGCTGGCGGTGCTGCTGTTGTGGCAGTCGGGTGTGCCGATCCTCCCGTTTGCATTACTGCTGTTGTCGCTCGTGGTTGCGCGCTATCTGGTATGGCGTGCCTATCTTGGCGGACTGAGCAGCGACGGTGCGCCGGCCGGCTCGCTGGCCGTGCTGGGTGCAATGCGTGACAGGTTCCTGTTGTTCGGGCACGCCGCTCCGGCGCTGCTCATAGCGATCGGCCTGACTGGTTTCGCATCGATTGCGTGGGCGACAGCCTTTGCAGGCGTGGCGGTCGTCGCCACCGGCTGGCAACTGAAGTACACACTGGTCAGGCGCGCCGCGTTCAACCAGGGGCTCTCGCTGCAGCATCTGCCGGTGCGCGGCGCGGGTGCGCCGGGGCCGGCGCTCAAGCCCGGCTGGCCGGGCACGCCGCGCCAGAAAGCCTGATCGAACATCCCGACACACAACAACTACAAACGGATCGGGCAGGGATTCACGCCGACGGCGCTGCCGCTCGGCGAACTGGAGGAGACGAGATGTACGAGGTTAGATTCCATGGCCGGGGCGGACAGGGGTCCGTGATGGCGGGGGCCATGCTTGCGGCGGCACTGGTGGAGGAAGGCAAGTACGCCGTGTCGATCCCCTCTTTCGGCTTCGAACGGCGCGGTGCGCCGGTCGTCTCGTTCCTGCGCTGCAGCGACCGCGAGATCCGCCAGTTCACCAACATCTATAGCCCCGACTGCATCATCTGTGTGGATCCCTCACTGTTCCGTACCGTGGACATCTTCGGGGGCCTGAAGCCGGACGGAACCCTGGTGCAGGCCACGCATCTGCCGCTCGAGGCGATGGCCATCCCCGACACCGTCGCGACGGTGGGTCTGTGCAACGCGGTACCGATCGCGATGGACATCTTCAAGCGACCGATCACCAACACCCTGATGCTGGGCGCCTTTGCGCGTACCACCGGGCTGGTGTCGCTCGATTCGCTCAAGCGCGTGCTCGAAGAATCGGAGTTTCGCGATGCCGGGCTTGCCCAGAACATGACCGCGCTCGAGCGCGGATACCACGAAACCGTCGTCCACACGCTCAACCGGAGGGCCGCGGCATGACCCGCCACCACCGTTACCCCGCCTTCGACCTGGTGAAGGCCAACGTGCCGGACGATCTGTGCCCGGTCGCCACCGACATGAGCCCGATGTTGCCGGGCGACTGGCGCAGCATGCGGCCGGTCGTGGATCGCGACAAGTGCGTCAAGTGCGCCGTGTGCTGGCTGTACTGCCCGGTGCAGTGCGTCGAAGAGCATGCCGCCTGGTTCGACTTCAACCTCAATACCTGCAAGGGCTGTGGCATCTGTGCCAACGAGTGCCCGCAGCGCGCGATCACCATGATCGAGGAGGCGCAATGACTACTGCTACGATCGACAAGCCGGTCGGCACGGCATCAAAGCCGAAAGTGATCCTGTGCGAGGGCAACGAGGCGGCCGCGCTCGGCGTGGCGCTGGCGCGCCCCGACATGGTCGCGGTGTACCCCATCACACCCCAGTCCTCGCTCGTCGAGCACGTCGCCAAGCTGATCGCCGACGGGCGCATGGACGCGGACATCGTCGATGCCGAAGGCGAGCACTCCGTCCTCTCCGTGCTGCAGGGCGGCGCCCTGGCCGGCGCGCGCACCTACACCGCGACCTGTGGGCCGGGTCTCGCATTCATGTTCGAGCCCTACTTCCGCACCTCTGGCATGCGCCTGCCCATCGTGATGACGATCGTCACACGTGACGGAATCACGCCGCAGTCGGTGTGGGGTGGTCACCAGGATGCGATGACGGTGCGCGAGGTGGGCTGGGTGCAGCTCTACTGCGAGACGGTTCAGGAGGTGCTCGACACCACCATCATGGCGTTCAAGATCGCCGAGCATCATGACGTGATGCTGCCGGTCAATATCTGCCTCGACGGGAATTATCTGTCCTATGGCGCGTCGCGTGTCGAGCTGCCCGACCAGGCCGAAGTCGACGCGTTCATGGGTGCGAAGGACGTCAATTGGCACGTGGCGCTGGATCCGTTGCGCCCCATGGCGGTCGATCCGCTCACCGGCGGTTCCGGTGGCAAGGGCCCGTCGACCTTCGTGCGCTACCGCAAGGGTCAGTGCAAGGGCATGCAGAATGCGCTGCGCGTGATCACCGAGGTGCATGAGGAATGGGCACAGCGCTTTGGCCGACGCTTTGCGCCATTGGTCGAGGAGTACCGGCTCGACGATGCCGATTACGCGATCATGACCCTGGGCAGCATGAGCGGTGCGGCCAAGGACGCGATCGACGAGGCGCGTGACGCCGGCAAGCGTGTCGGGCTGATCAAGCTCAAGACCTTCAGCCCGTTTCCGGTCGATGCCCTGCTCGCCTCGCTGGGCAAGATCCGCGCGCTCGGTGTGGTCGACCGCTCGGTCGGCTTCCGCTGGAACTGCGGTCCGATGTTCCAGGAAACGATGGGTGCGCTGTACCGCCTCGGGCGACATGTGCCGGCGATGAGCTTTATCGGTGGTCTGGCCGGCGCCGACCTGACGATCCCCCATTTCCATCGCGTCATCGATGCGACCGAACAACTGCTCGGCAATCCGGCCCCGACCGAGCCGGTGTGGCTGAACGAGCGCGATTGACGGAGACGCACATGGAACAGACCCAATATCTCGTGGTCGGCAGCAGCCACGCCGCGCTCGAAGCGATCACCGCGATCCGCATGCACGATCCCGACGGCACGCTCATGCTGCTCACGCGCGACGCGCATCTGCCCTATTCGCCGACGGTCCTGCCCTATGTCGTATCGGGGCGCTCGGCGCCCGACAATGTGTTTCTGCGCGACACCGCATTCTTCGAGCACAACCGTGTGAACGTGCGTCTCGGGGTTGCGCTGCGCAAACTGGACACCGAGCGCAACGTTGCCGAGCTGGCCGACGGAGTCGAGATCGGATACGCGAAAGTGGTTCTCGCGACCGGGGCCTCGCCCGCCATTCCACCGATTCCGGGCATCGACGCGGTGCCGTATCACGTGCTGCGTACCCTCGACGACGCGACGCGGCTGCGCGACGCGATGCAGCGTTCGCGCCAGGCGGTGGTGCTGGGCGCGGGGCTGGTCGGCATGCACGCGGCCGAGAACCTGGTCAAGGCGGGTGCCAACGTGACCATCGTCGAGATGAGCGCGCAGCTCACCTCGGGCTACTTCGATGAAACGGCGGCGAGCCTGATCGAGCAGGCATTCACCGAAAACGGCGCGAAGATACGCACCAGCAGTCGCGTCGTACGCCTCGAGCGGGCGGGCGATGACGAGATCGTGCTGACCCTCGAGGACGGCACCACCCTGCATGCCGACCTGCTGCTGGTCGCAACCGGGGTGCGCCCCGAACTCGGCTACCTGGAGGGCAGTGGTGTGGCCTGCGACAAGGGCATCCTGGTCGACGACACGATGCGCACCAACATCGACAACGTCTGGGCCGCCGGGGACTGTGCGCAGGCGCGTGGCTTCTTCGACGACGCACCGATCATGAACGCGATCCTGCCCGATGCGACGGTCCAGGGGCGCATCGCCGGCATGGCCATGGCCGGCGACCCCGGGCTCAAGCCCTATGCGGGGGGCGTACCGCTCAATACCTATCATTTCTTCGGACGCCACGCGATATCGGTCGGCAGCAGCAAGGTCCCTGAAGGGGGCGAGGAGCGCACGCGCTTCGACGCGGACTCCGGTCGGCACCTCAAGTTGATCATGAAGGATGGCCGCCTGCTGGGCATCTACGGGGTCAACGAGTTTTTCGATGCCGGCGTGATGGCGCAACTGATCACGCGGCGCACGGACCTTTCGGCGGTCAAGGACCGATTGTTCGAACAGCCGCTCACCGTCGGTCGCGAACTGATGTCGCAGATCTGGCGTTAAGGAGTTCTTCATGGGACGAAGTTTCAACACCATTGCGTTCGACCCCTCCAAGTGCGACGGTTGCGGCGATTGCATGACCGCGTGCGCGCAGGTCAAGTTCGATTCGCCCGACATCTCGCGCTCGCTGATCCAGGTCCTGGCGCGCGAGACCGACACCGGCAGTGCTTTCGAACTTGCGCTGTGCCGCCAGTGCGCCGATCCGAAGTGCGCGACCGTGTGTCCTGCCGGCGCCCTGGCCAAGAACCCGGAAACCGGCGTGATCGACTGGGACGGCTCGAAATGCGTCGACTGCCTGCTGTGCACGATCGGCTGCGTCTATGCCGGGATCGCGCTCGACGCCGAGGCCGGTCGCGTGAGCAAGTGCGACACCTGCGCGGGAAATCCGGCCTGCGTGCCGGCCTGTCCGCATGGGGCGCTGAGTTATGTCACCACGGCAAACATCTACAACGAGGTCGGCGACTGGGAGGACCTGTTTGCACCGGGGCTCGCAGGTTGCCAGGGATGCAACACCGAACTGCTGATGCGCCACACCCTGCGCCGCGTCGGGCCGGACACAGTGCTGGCGACTCCGCCCGGTTGCGTGCCCGGCATGGGCTCGGTCGGCTTCAACGGCACGACCGGCACCAAGGTACCGGTGTTCCATCCGCTGCTGACCAACACCGCGGCGATGCTTGCCGGGATCAAGCGGCAATACAAGCGAGTCGGGCGCGAAGTGACGGCGCTCGCGATCGCGGGTGACGGCGGTGCGTCCGACGTCGGCTTCCAGTCCCTGTCGGGCGCGGCCGAGCGCGGTGAGGAGATGCTGTTCATGGTCGTCGACAACGAGGGCTACATGAACACCGGCATGCAGCGCTCGAGCTGCACGCCCTACGGCGCATGGACCTCGACGACCCCGGTCGGAAAGGGCAACGCGGGCGCGAAGCCGTCGCAGGGCAAGACCCAGGACGCGAAGAACATGCCGCTGATCATGGTCAATCACCGCTGCGAGTACGTTGCAACCGCCTCGACGGCCTATATGGAGGATCTGTACGAGAAACTCGACAAGGCCATCCAGGCCTCGAAGCGCGGCTTCGCCTACCTGCATGTGTACTCGCCCTGCACCACCGGCTGGCGCTTCCCGACCGACCAGAACATGGAAGTCGCGCGCAAGGCGGTGGAGACCAACTTCGTCATGCTGTGGGAGTACAACCCGCGCGACGGCCTGCACTTCACGCGGCCGGTGGACAAGCCGTTGCCGGTGACCGAGTATCTGAAGGCGATGGGCCGTTTCCGCCACCTGAGCGGAGAGCAGATCGATCACATCCAGCGCAAGGTCGAGGAGAACCGGAAGTTCGTCGAGACCATCGCGGAGCCGGCCCATGGCGGCTAGGGAGAACTGGAAGGGCAATGGAGGCGCGCTGACCGAAGCCGTGGAGTCGCTCGACCGGGACGCGCTCCGGGCCCTGCAGCTCGAGCGCCTGAAATGGTCGCTGCGGCATGCCTACGACAACGTACCCCACTATCGCGCTGCGTTCGATGCCGTGGGGGCCCATCCGGACGACCTCCAGAGCTTGTCCGACCTGGCCCGCTTCCCCTTTGCCACGAAGCAGGCGTTGCGCGACAACTATCCGTACGGGATGTTCGCGGTACCGATGAGCGAGGTCGTGCGCATTCACGCCTCCTCGGGGACGACCGGGCGTCCGACGGTGGTCGGTTACACGCGCAACGACATCGCGATGTGGGCGGATGTGATGGCGCGATCGATGCGCGCGGGCGGCGCGACGCGTGACGACATCGTTCTCAACTCGTACGGCTACGGGCTGTTTACCGGCGGCCTTGGCGCACATTACGGCGCGGAGTGTCTCGGTGCCACGGTCCTGCCGATGGGCGGCGGAAACACCGAGAAGCAGGTGCAACTCATTCGCGAGTTCGCGCCCACCGTGATCATGGCCACGCCGTCCTACATGCTCACCATCGCGGACGAGATGCTGCGCCAGGGCATGGATCCGGCGAACACCTCGCTACGCCTGGGCTTCTTCGGTGCCGAGCCCTGGTCGAACGAGATGCGCCGCGAGATCGAAACCCGTCTGAGCATAGACGCCATCGACGTTTACGGCCTGTCCGAGGTCATCGGACCCGGCGTGGCGTGCGAGTGCATCGAGACCAAGGACGGCCCGCACATCTGGGAAGATCATTTCTATCCGGAGATCATCGACCCGGAAACCGGCGACGTACTGCCCGACGGCGAGCACGGTGAACTGGTGTTCACGTCGCTCACCAAGGAGGCGATGCCCATCATCCGCTATCGCACCCGCGACCTCACCGCACTGTATCCCGGCACCGCGCGCACGATGCGACGCATCGGCAAGATCACCGGGCGCAGCGACGACATGTTGATCATTCGCGGCGTCAACGTGTTTCCCAGTCAGATCGAGGAGATTCTGCTGGGTAACGAGGCCCTGTGCGGTCATTACCAATTGCAGCTCAGCCGCGAGGAGCACATGGACAGGCTCGACGTCCTGGTCGAAGTGCGTCACGAACTGTCCGACCAGCTCACCCGGGCCCAGCGCGACGCGATTGCGGCCGACGTGCGTCACCGCATCAAGAGCGGCGTCGGGGTGACGGCCGGGGTTCAGGTTCTGGAAACGGACACGATCGAACGCACTCTGGTGGGCAAGGCCAAGCGCGTCATCGACAAACGGCCCAGATCGGCCCTGGTCTGATCGGGCCTTGGGAGGCTCCGGTCTCATCCGGACAAACGAACAGCCGCACGACGAGGCGGCACTTCAGGGGGCAGCAAGGTGAACAATCGGGCAACTTCCGATACGGATGCGTCGAGCGCGCAATCCGCGAGTACAGAGGCGTTTCGCCATGCGGCGTTCGAGGGGCGCCATATTCTCAACCCTTCCGAGATGGCGACGCTGCTTTCGGGTCTGGCAATCGATCAGCGTGACAGTGGGGTGGCGGGCAGCGCCCATGCAGCGGTCGAACTTCACTTCAGTCTCACCGCCACGCGCGAGTTCGGAATGGTCCTCAGTGCCGGGCAGGGTGGGCTGGACGCCGAGCTCGATTCCGCCGGTTTCAGGAAGGATCGCGCAGCGGTGCATGCCATCACCGAACTCACCGATGCAGCCGATTTCCTGCGCCGCTTCAAGCGCACCCTGGCTTACCAGAAGCTTGCCCGCATTGCCCAGCATGCCGGCACGGCCTCACCCGACGCGCAGTTGCAAGCCTGCTTCGAACGCCTGATCGCACTGGGCAATCGGCATGCGCCCGGGAACCCGGATGCGGACTTCGTTCTGCGCTCCCTCGTGCTCGATCGCGTCCGGACGGACGAGGGGCTGAGCGCCGCGGCGGCGCACTGTGCGTTCGGTGCCCCCGAAGCGGGGCGTCTCGCACGTCCCATCCACAAGATCGACAAGCTCATTCACCCGCAGTCGATAGGCATCATCGGCGTGTCCGCGAGCGGCATGAACTTCGGCCGCATCATTCTGCGCAACCTGATGGGTAGCGGCTATCCGAAGGAGCAGCTGTGCGTCATCCGCGAGGGCGAGACCGAGATCGACGGCGTGCGCTGCGTGGCAGGCCTCAAGGCGCTTGAGGCGAAGCTGGATCTGCTGATCGTGGCGGTCGCGGCCGATGCGGTCTACGGCCTCGTCGACGAGATCATAGAGACCGATGCGGTCGAGTCGGTGATGCTGATTCCCGGCAGTCTCGGCGAAACCAAGAAGAGCAAGGAACCGGCTGCGGCGCTCGCGGCACGAATCAACGCGGCGCACGGGAAAAAGGGCGGCGGTCCGATCTTCCTGGGTGCGAACTGCCTTGGCGTCGTGTCGCACCCGGGCGGCTACGACTCATGGTTCATCCCGCTTGAGCGACTGCCCAAGCCGCAGAAGAAGCCCGAACGCAACTCCGTTCTGCTGAGCCAGAGCGGCGCATTCATGATCACGCGTCTTTCGCAGAATCCGTGGCTCGATCCACGTTACATGATGGCCCTGGGCAACCAGACCGACCTGACCCACGGCGATCTGTTGTCGTACTTTGCGGCGCGGCCGGAGATCGAAACGATCGGGGTGTACGTGGAGGGCTTCAAGGATCTGGACGGGCTGGCCTTCGCGCGTGCCGTGCGCAGGGCGGTTGTCGGTGGCAAGCAGGTGGTCGTGTACAAGTCGGGACGTACCGCGCCGGGTGCGGCCGGGGTCATGGGCCATACGGCTTCCATCGCCGGCGATCCGGTGGTCTTCGAGTCGGTGCTGCGCCAGGCCGGTGCGATCGTGGCCGAGGACTTCAATACCTTCGACGATCTTCTCTACATCGCCGGCGCGCTGCATCACACCAGGATTGGCGGCAATCGTCTCGGCGCGATCAGTGGTGCCGGATTCGAGGCCGTGGGCATGGCCGATTCCATCGAGTCGGAGACCTTCTCGATGGAGATGGGCCAGCTCGGAACTGCCACGATCGACCGGGTGCAGGAGATTCTTGCATCCAAGCGCCTGGACGCGCTGGTCGAAGTGCGCAATCCGATCGACATCAATCCGGGTGCCGACGACGAGGCGCATCTGCTCATTACCGAAGCATTCGCCAGCGATTCAGAGATCGATGCGGTGGTGGTGGGACTCGATCCGACCGCACCTTCCATCCGCGCGCTCGAAGAGAGCAGGCTCCGCCCAGGGTTCGATATCAGCGACCCGCTCAGCAGCGTGCATCTGATGCCCGAGCTGGTCAATCGCATCGACAAGCCGATCATCGGCATCGTCGACGGAGGGCATCTCTACGATGCGATGGCGGCCGGGCTGATGGACCGGGGCGTGTGCGTGTTCCGCAATTGTGCGCGCGGTACGCGCGCGCTGGTGCGCTACATCGAGGCGCGGCTTCAGGCCGAGGCGCTTCGCGAGCGCAATCGAAAGAGTAAGTGATTCAAGAGCAACATCGAATAACTCCAGGAGGAAGAAATGAGCGAAGCACTGAAGCCGGGACTGACCAGCACGCGGCGATACGACATCGATACCGGGCGCACGATCGCGTTCATGGGCGAGGACAGCCGGGTCTACTCGACCCCGGCGCTGCTGTACGACGTCGAGGTGGTCTGTCGTGACCTGCTGCTCGAGCACATCGAGGCGGGCAAGGACTCGGTGGGCACGCGCGTGGAACTCGACCACGTTGGCGCGACGCTGCTCGGGATGTGGGTGGAGATCACCGTCACCGTGACCGACGTCAACGGTCCGGCGGTATCCTTCGAATTCACCGCGCGCGATGCCCTCGAGGAAGTTGCGCGGGGCAAGCACAGCCGCTTCGTCGTGGGCGTCGAGAAGACCGTCCAGCGGCTCAAGGGCAAGCTCGCCAAGGCCCAGGCCGCCTGATCCGGGAGCGGAGCACCCCGGGACGGATGCAAACATGCACCCATCCCGGGTAATCATTTTGGGGCGGTTGCATCCGGCCACGGACCTGTGCACTATATTGCATTGAATTGCCGGTGCGAGCACGAGGAGACCACATGGCCCGCAAGACGCGTTCGGATGCGCTGCAAAGACCGGATCTGACGGTCGACGAGAACGAGTACCTGCTGATGCTGGGCGAGCGCATCCGCGAGCTGCGGGCGCGCCGGGGCATGACGCGCAAGATCCTGGCGCAGCAGTCGGGGGTGTCCGAGCGCTATCTCGCCCAGCTCGAGACGGGTCACGGCAACATTTCAATCATCCTGCTGCGCCAGATCGCCCAGGGAATGGGTCTGCCCCTGGTGGACCTCGTTCGTGAAGGGCCCGAGCAGCCCCCCGAACTGACGCTGCTGATCCAGTACCTGAGTCGCTTCCCACCCAAGACCCTGGTGTCGGCACGACGCCTCCTCGAAGATGAACTCGAAGCGGCCGATCGGGCCACACGGCGACAGCGCATCGCCCTGATCGGACTTCGCGGTGCGGGCAAGACCACACTCGGGAATATGCTCGCGAGTCATCTGGGGGTGCCCTTCATCGAGCTCGCGAAACGGATCGAGAGCGAAGCGGGCGCCGAGCTGTCGGAGATATTCTCCCTCTATGGTCAGGCGGCCTACCGGCGTTACGAGCGGCGCAGCCTGGAATCGGTGATCGAAGGCAACGAGAGCTTCATCATCGTCCCGGGCGGCAGCATCGTGTCGGAACCGGGAACCTTCGATCTGCTGCTTTCCTCGTGCTTCACGATCTGGCTCCGTGCCTCGCCCGAGGAGCACATGGCACGCGTCATCGCGCAGGGCGATTACCGCCCGATGAAGGGCAGCCAGGAGGCGATGGAAGATCTGAAGCGCATCCTGTCGGGCCGGATCGGCATGTACAGCCGCGCCGATGCGGTCGTGGACACCTCTGGCAAGAACATCGAACAGAGTTTCGCCGAAATGCTCCAGTTGATCGACGGCCAGTTGGCGCCCGCTACGGATTCTCTGGTGTTCGCCCGCGATCTCGAATAGCCGGCAGCGCACGAAGGGGAACCCTTCCCCGGCAATTCTCTCAAAGATTGTTCAACCCCTAACTGGAAATATGCACGATAGTGCAGATTACCAGTCGTGCCACACCTCGTTCGCCCTCTGCGAATGAAATATCGCGCATAAATCTCCAAATCGGTTGACATAGGTCAACACGTGCCCCGCTCCAGCCCCTAAGATGCGTCATAGTGCATGTGCCGCAATATAGTGCATTACACGGGGTCGCGGGAGCCGCCCTGCGGATACACCAGAGGAGATACTTCAATGAATGACGGTTTGTTCGACCAGTTCAAGACTTGGTACGAGAAGCGCCACGACTATGCGCGCGACTGGAAGGCCCGCACCGGCGGCCAGGTGGTGGCCACGATGTGCACCTATACGCCGGAAGAGTTGCTGATCGCGGCGGGAATGCTGCCGGTTCGCGTACTGGGAGCCCACGAGCCGCAGAACGTCACCGAGCCGCACATCTTCGGCATGTTCTGCCCGTTCTGCCGCGATTCGCTCGCGCAAGGCCTGCTGGGACGTTACGACTACGCACAGGGCGTGACCCTGACCCAGTCCTGTATCCAGTACCGCCAGACCTTCAACTCATGGCGCATGCACGTGCCGACCGTGGAGTGGGACTACTACGTACCGATGCCCAACGACGTCCAGTCGCCGCACGCACGCAAGGCCCACTACGCCGAAGTGCAGAGCTTCCGCGAGTTTCTGGGCGCCCTTACCGGCAAGCCGCTGACCGACGACATGCTCAAGGAAGCACTCGCGGTCGTCGACGAGAACCGGACCCTGCTGCGCAAGCTCTTCGACTATCGCAAGGAAAGCAACCCCCAGGTCACCGGCGTCGAAGCGCTTTACGCCTCGATCACGGCCCAGTTCGTCGACAAGCGCGAGCACAACGAGATGCTCAAGAAGGTGCTCGCCGCCCTGCCGACGCGCAACCTGAACCGGCCCGAGGGCGTGCGCTTCATGACCATCGGCTCGGAAAACGACGACGTCGCGTTCATGGCGATGATCGAGTCGGTCGGCGGCACCATCGTCATCGACGACCAGTGCTCCGGTACCCGCTACTTCTGGAACGGTTCCAAGCCCGAAGAAGACGTCATCAAAGCGATCGCCGAGCGTTACTGCGACCGCCCCGCGTGCCCGACCAAGGACTATCCGGTGCATACCCGTTACGACCACGTTCTGGGTCTGGCCAAGGACTATGGAGTCCAGGGCGCGATCTTCCTGCAGCAGAAGTTCTGCGATCCGCACGAGGGTGATTACCCGGATCTCAAACGTCATCTCGAAAGCAACGGTGTTCCGACGCTGTTCCTCGAGTTCGATATCACCAACCCTATCGGCCCCTTCCGCATCCGCGTCGAGGCATTCCTCGAGACGCTGGGCGAAGAAGAGCTGTTCTGATCTGACGGGAGAGAAACGATGACCGCTTTCAACAAGTATCCGACCGAGCCGCTGAAGCTCTGGAAAAAGGCCAAGGAGCTGCGCGAGCAGTATTACATCAACTATGCCAAGGCCAAGGAAAAGGGCGGCCTGCGCTGGTCCGGTTCGGCCTGGGCGCTCGATGCGCTGCCCGCCGGGCTCGGCGACGACGTCTATTCGCTGACCGGCGAGCCGTACGCTGCGGCCGTGTCGCACGACCGCAAGTTCGCCAAGGAGTGCATGGACGCGGCCGAGTCCTACGGTTTCGCCCGCGATCTGTGCTCCTACATGCGCATCTACTGGGGTGGCATGCACCTGAACAAGTACGCTTTCGGCGGCGAGTTTCCGAAGGCCGACTTCGTGTTCCAGACGCAGATCTGCTGTTCGCACTCGAAGTGGTACCAGCACGTCGCCAAGGAAGAGCAGATTCCGCAGTTCTACCTTGACGTCGGTGTCGGTCCGTACAAGGATCTGACCGAGTCGCGCCTGAGCTACGTGGTGAACCAGCTGCACGACGGGATCGAGTTCCTGGAGAAGACCACCGGGCGCAAGTTCGACGACGAGCTGTTCATCAAGGCGGTCAAGAACGAGATGCGCTCGACCAGCCGCTGGGCCGACATCTGCGCGCTCAACAAGGCCAAGCCCGCACCGCTGGACGAGAAGACGATGTATTCGCTTTACGTGCTCGCGACGCTGTCCAAGTCCTCGCAGTGGTGTGCGGATTTCTACGACGAGCTATACGAGGAAGTGAAGGATCGCGTCGCACGCGGCATCGCCGCCGTGCCCAACGAGACCTCGCGCATGATGTCCGACACGCAGCCGCCCTGGTCTTTCCTGAAGATCTTCCGCTACCTCGAGAGCTACGGTGCGGTGTCGATCGGCTCGCTCTACACCTTCTCGCTCGAAGGCATCTGGGAAGACAAACCGGACGGATCGTGGGGTGGCCGCACGCTGCCTTGGGACAAGGGCATCGAGATCAACGATCGTGAAACCGCGCTGCGCCTGTATGCCGACTGGAACCTTTCCAAGCCGCAGTGGCAGCACTTCTACGACCCGCAGATCAAGAGCGACATGATGCTGCGCATCGTCAAGGAATGGGGTGTCGATGGCGTGATGCTGCACCTGAATCGCGGTTGCGAGGGCCTGTCGCTGGGCATCATGGAAAACCGCCTCGCGATCGCGAAGGCCGGTGTGCCGATCATGACCTTCGAAGGCAACATGGGTGACGAGCGCGAGTTCGACGAAGTGCGCACCCAGGCCCGCGTCGATGCCTTCATGGAACAGCTCGGGCTGCGCCGCCAGGCCGCCTGAACGGACTCTATCTGTAACGAGGAGACACGAGAATGATTACCGCAGGAATCGACATGGGCTCACGCAGCGTCAAGGTGGTGCTGCTCGAAGAGATCACCGTGGATGGCGCACCCGAGCTGAAGTATGCGATCAG
>DAOMNN010000050.1:0-20931 GCA_035443825.1 Rhodocyclaceae bacterium
CCTACAAGGGCAAGGGCGTCCGTTATGCGGACGAGGTGGTGGTGCTCAAGGAAACGAAGAAGAAGTAAGGACGGTTCGTCATGAACAAAAAACAGGTTCGTCTGCGTCGTGCTCGCAAAACCCGAGCCAAACTCGCGGAGCTGAAGGCGGTGCGTCTGACTGTGTTCCGTTCCAACTCCCATATCTACGCACAGCTTATTTCCGGCTGCGGCTCAAAGGTACTGGCCTCTGCATCCACTGTGGAGCAGGATGTGCGCGCTCAGCTAAAGAACGGCGGCAACAGGCAGGCCGCCGAACTGGTCGGCAAGTTGATCGCCGAGCGTGCGAAGGGGGTCGGTATCGAAGCGGTCTCGTTCGACCGTTCCGGTTTCCTTTTTCACGGTCGCGTCAAGGCGCTGGCCGAGGCCGCCCGGGAAGGCGGACTCAAGTTCTAAGCGAGGATTTGTATGGCTAAGCAACAAAGCAGACGGTCGCCGGCCTCGGAGGAGCGTGACGACGGTCTTCGGGAGAAGATGGTCGCGATCAATCGTGTCACCAAGGTTGTGAAGGGTGGCCGTATCCTGGGCTTCGCGGCATTGACGGTGGTCGGTGACGGCGATGGCGGTATCGGGATGGGCAAGGGCAAGTCCCGCGAGGTACCGGTGGCGGTGCAAAAGGCGATGGACGAAGCGCGCCGCAAGCTGGCCAAGGTATCGCTCAAGAACGGTACGCTGCAGCACACGGTGATTGGTCACCATGGTGCTTCACGGGTGCTGATGCAGCCGGCACCGAGTGGTACCGGGATCATTGCCGGCGGCCCGATGCGCGCAGTGTTCGAGGTGATGGGCGTGACCGACGTGATTTGCAAGTGCATCGGATCGACCAATCCTTACAACGTTGTTCGTGCCACGATCAACGGTTTGCTCGCAGTGAATACGCCCGCGGAAATCGCGGCCAAGCGCGGCAAGACCGTTGAAGAGATTCTGGGGTAAGCAATGTCCGACAAGAAGATCAAGGTCACGCTCGTCAAGAGCGTGATCGGAACGAAGCAGTCTCATCGTGCGACCGTGCGCGGTCTCGGCCTGCGCAGGCTCAATCACACGGTCGAGTTGCAGGACACCCCGGAAGTGAGGGGTATGGTCAACAAGGTTTCGTACCTGGTGAAGTGTGAGGGTTGATATGAAACTGAATTCAATCAAGCCCGCTGCAGGCGCCAAGAAAGCTGCGCGCCGTGTCGGGCGCGGGATTGGCTCGGGTCTCGGGAAGACCTGCGGCCGTGGTCACAAGGGCCAGAAATCGCGTGCCGGCGGATTTCACAAGGTCGGTTTCGAAGGCGGTCAGATGCCGCTGCAGCGGCGTCTTCCGAAGCGCGGTTTCGTGTCGCTGACGGGGTCGCGCAATGCCGAAGTCCGACTGGACGAAATCGACAGATTGCCGGTCGACGAGATCGACTTGCTGGTGTTGATGCAGGCAGGGATCGTGGCCGCGGATACGCTCTCAGCGAAGGTCATTCTCTCTGGCGCGATCAGCCGCAAGGTGACGTTGCGCGGCGTGGGTGCGACCAAGGGTGCGCAGGCGGCCATCGAAGCGGCCGGCGGTTCCGTGGTAACCGGGTAATCAAGGGATTCGACTGTGGTCAAGACGGCAGGCACGCTGGGAAGTACCGGACGGTTCGGCGACCTGAAGCGGCGGATTCTATTCGTTCTCGGCGCGCTGATCGTATATCGCATCGGTGCGCATATCCCTGTCCCCGGGATCGATCCGGAACGGCTTGCAGAATTGTTCCAGTCGCAAGCCGGCGGTATCCTCGGCGTATTCAACCTGTTCTCGGGGGGTGCGCTTTCCCGTTTCACCATCTTCGCGCTGGGGATCATGCCGTACATTTCGGCGTCGATCATCATGCAACTGATGACGGTGGCGGTGCCTGCGCTCGAGCAACTCAAGAAGGAAGGCGAAGCGGGGCGACGCAAGATTACGCAGTACACCAGATACGGTACGCTCCTGCTTGCCCTGGCACAATCGATAGGGATGTCGATTGCGCTCGAGACCCAGCCCGGACTGGTGCTGGATCCAGGGCTGATGTTCCGCTTCGTTACGGTGACGACGCTGGTTACCGGGACCATATTTCTGATGTGGCTCGGTGAGCAGATCACGGAGCGTGGGATCGGCAACGGTATCTCGCTGATCATTTTCGCGGGGATCGTAGCCGGTCTTCCGACTGCGATCGGCGGATTGTTCGAGTTGGTGCGGACCGGCGGGATGCACCCATTCACGGCCTTGATCATCTGCATCCTGGTGGTTCTTGTCACGGGTTTCGTCGTTTTCGTGGAGCGGGGTCAGCGCAAGATTCTGGTCAATTACGCCAAGCGGCAGGTGGGCAACAAGTTGTACGGGGGGCAGAGCTCGCATCTGCCCCTCAAGCTGAACATGGCTGGCGTGATACCGCCGATTTTCGCCTCGAGCATCATCCTCTTCCCGGCGACGCTGGGGCAGTGGTTCGGGGCTGCGGAGGGTATGACCTGGCTGCGGGACATCTCGTCGACATTGGCGCCGGGTCAGCCGATCTACGTGATGCTGTATGCAGGGGCGATCATCTTCTTCTGTTTCTTCTACACCGCGCTGGTCTTCAACGCGCGCGATACGGCGGACAACCTGAAGAAGAGCGGTGCATTCGTGCCCGGCATTCGCCCCGGTGACCAGACGGCGCGGTATATCGACAAGATTCTGACCCGACTGACGCTGGTCGGCGCAGTGTACATCACGCTGGTGTGCCTGCTGCCGGAGTTCCTTATCCTGCGCTGGAACGTCCCGTTTTATTTCGGTGGCACGTCGCTGCTGATCATTGTGGTCGTTACGATGGATTTCATGACGCAGGTTCAGTCCCACGTCATGTCTCACCAGTACGAGAGCCTGCTGAAGAAGGCGAACTTCAAAGGTTCCGGGCTTCCTACCAGGTGAAGTTATGGCTAAGGAAGATGTAATTGAAATGCAGGGCGAGGTTGTTGAAAACCTCCCCAATGCTACCTTTCGCGTCAAGCTGGAAAACGGCCATGTCGTGCTTGGCTACATTTCAGGGAAGATGCGGATGCACTACATCCGCATCCTTCCGGGTGACAAGGTCACCGTGCAGCTCACGCCCTACGACCTGACCAAGGCCCGGATCGTTTTCCGGACGAAGTAATCGAGAAACAGGAGCAACGAAATGAGAGTTCAGGCTTCGGTGAAGAGACTTTGCCGTCACTGCAAGATTGTCCGCCGCAAGGGTGTGGTTCGCGTGATCTGCACTGATCCGCGCCATAAACAGCGTCAGGGTTGATCTTGCGGTCAACACAGATTAAAATTTAATGTTTCGCTTTTTGGGGTAGACGAATGGCCCGTATTGCAGGGGTAAACATTCCCAATCACAAGCATGCAGAGATTGCGCTTACCGCCATCTATGGAATCGGGCGTACGCGTTCGCAAAAGATCTGCGATACCGCTGGTATTGCGCGTTCCGCGAAGGTGAAGGATCTGACCGAGTCCGACATGGACCGGCTGCGCGAAGAGGTTGGCAAGTTCATCGTCGAAGGTGACCTTCGTCGTGAAGTCACGATGAACATCAAGCGCCTCATGGATCTGGGGTGCTATCGCGGCTTTCGCCATCGTCGGGGTCTGCCCTTGCGTGGGCAGCGTACGCGGACCAATGCACGCACGCGTAAAGGGCCGCGCAAGGCCATCGCCGGCAAGAAGAAGTGACAGGGGTAAATAATGGCTAAGACTGCTGCGAAAGTTCGCAAGAAAGTTAAGAAGAACGTTGCCGAGGGTATCGCCCACGTGCATGCGAGCTTCAACAACACGATCATCACGATCACCGACCGGCAGGGCAATGCGTTGTCCTGGGCGACTTCCGGCGGCGCCGGGTTCAAGGGCTCGCGCAAGAGTACCCCGTTCGCGGCTCAGGTTGCTGCCGAAGCTGCCGGCAAGGCCGCGCAGGAATGCGGTATCAAGAATCTCGAAGTGCGCATCAAGGGACCTGGTCCCGGGCGCGAGTCGGCAGTCCGCGCGTTGAATGCGATTGGCATCAAGATCTCCAGCATCACGGACATCACGCCGATCCCGCACAACGGCTGCCGGCCGCCCAAGAAGCGTCGCATCTGACAGCGCGCATTTGACAAGGAGTTAGACGTGGCTCGTAATCTGGATCCCAAGTGCCGTCAGTGCCGTCGCGAGGGCGAAAAGTTGTTTCTCAAGGGTGAAAAGTGTTTCACCGACAAGTGTGCGATCGAACGCCGCGCGTATGCGCCGGGGCAGCATGGTCAGCGCTCCGGCCAGCGCATGTCCGGTTACGGCGTCCAGTTGCGCGAGAAGCAGAAGATCCGTCGCTTGTACGGCGTTCTCGAAAGCCAGTTCCGCAAGGTTTATGCGGAGGCTGATCGTCGTCGCGGGCAGACCGGCGAGAACCTGTTGCAGCTGCTCGAAGGGCGGCTTGACTCGGTCGTCTACCGGATGGGGTTTGGTGCGTCCCGCGCCGAATCGCGTCAGCTCGTGCGGCACAACGGCATACTGGTGAACGGCCGACGGGTGAATATTCCCTCCTACGTCGTGCGCCCCGGTGATGTCGTCGAGCTCACCGAGAAATCGCGTGGCCAGCTTCGCGTCAAGGCCGCTCTCGAAGCAGCCACGTCGCGTGGTTTTCCGGAATGGCTCGAGGTCGACGCGAAAGCCGGGAAGGGTGTTTTCAAGGCATATCCGCAACGTGCCGAACTGCCGCCGACCATCAATGAGAACCTGGTTGTGGAATTGTATTCCCGCTAACCGGTTGTCCTGACGAACAAAACACCCGAGGAACTGCTGATGCAAAGCAATTCACTGCTGAAACCCCGCATCATCGACGTCCAGAACGTCTCGCCGGTGCAGGCGCGCGTCACCATGGAGCCGTTCGAGCGTGGCTTTGGCCATACGCTTGGGAACGCCCTGCGACGCATCCTTCTGTCTTCGCTGCCGGGCTGCGCGCCGACGGAAGTCAGCATCGAAGGAGTACTCCACGAGTATTCGACGCTTGACGGTGTTCGCGAGGACATCGTCGACGTGTTGCTCAACCTCAAGGGGGTGGTGCTCAAGCTACACAATCGGGGCGAGGCCACCCTTCGGCTGGCGAAGTCGGGCGAAGGGCTGGTTACGGCCGGCGATATCGAAATTGGCCATGACGTCGAGATCATCAATCCTGATCATGTGATTGCGCATCTCGCCCCAGGCGGCAAGATCGACATGGAGATCAAGATCGAGCAGGGTCGCGGTTATGAGCCAGCCAACGTGCGGCCGACGAAGGAAGAGAGCAAGAGCATCGGGCACGTCATGCTGGATGCATCCTTCAGCCCGGTGCGCCGGGTCAGCTACATGGTCGAGAGCGCACGCGTCGAGCAGCGGACCGATCTGGACCGTCTGGTAATTGATATCGAGACCAACGGTGCGGTCGATCCCGAGGAAGCGATCCGTTACGCGGCTCGCGTACTGATGGACCAGCTGTCGGTGTTCGCCGATCTGGAAGGCACCGAGCCGGTGGACATGAAGCCCCAGGTCGAGACGATCGATCCCGTGCTGCTGCGTCCGGTAGATGATCTCGAGCTGACGGTTCGCTCAGCCAACTGCCTCAAGGCCGAGAATATCTACTATATCGGTGATCTGATCCAGAGAACCGAGACCGAGCTGCTCAAGACCCCGAACCTGGGTCGCAAGTCGCTCAATGAAATCAAGGAAGTGTTGGCCACCCGCGGGTTGACGCTCGGGATGAAACTTGAAAACTGGCCGCCGGCCGGGCTTGAAAAGCTCGGTTGATGCGTATCAGTGAAGTGAGGTAAGGAAAATGCGTCACCGTCACGGTCTTCGCAAGCTGAACCGTACGAGCAGTCACCGCCAGGCGATGTTTCGCAACATGGCCAATTCACTGCTGCGTCACGAAGTGATCAAGACGACTTTGCCGAAGGCGAAGGAACTGCGCCGGGTCGTCGAGCCACTGATCACCCTGGGCAAGAAGCCCAGCCTCTCCAATCGTCGTCTGGCGTTCAACCGCCTGCGCGACCGGGAAATGGTGGTCAAGATCTTCGACGAGCTCGGAACGCGCTATGCCACTCGCAACGGCGGCTATCTGCGCATTCTGAAGTTCGGCTTCCGCGATGGCGACAATGCGCCCATGGCACTGGTCGAACTGCTTGACCGTCCGGAGGAGGCCGAAGTGGTCGATACGGAAGAGGGCAAGGAGGCCGCTGCGGCTTGAGGTTGTTGCCGCACGCACAAAGTGAAGGCCGCGAAGCGGCCTTTCTTTTTGGCATCGCCTCATGACCCAGGCGTTCGGATACTGGAGCGACTCCGGGGTCCGTGCCTCAGCCGTTGTTTCGCCAACGCTCCAGCCTGCGTCGATCACGCTTGGTCGGGCGTGCGGACGACACCTCGGCCGCAGCGCCGGCGGCGAGGCGTTGTGAACGGGCGTGCTGCTTGCGTTCCAGACTTTCGGCGCTCTCCGCATACATGGCCTGGGCGTTCGATGCCGGGCCGCGGTGCGCCGACACTTCGACCACGACGACTTCGGTGGTGTCGGCCCCGCGGGTGGTCTCGATACGGTCACCGACCCGGATCGATCTTGCCCGCTTGCAGCGTGACCCATTGACCTTGACATGTCCGGCATCGACGGCTTCGGCAGCGAGGCTTCGCGTCTTGTAGAAGCGCGCGGCCCAAAGCCATTTGTCGATGCGTACGAGATCGGTGGTGATCGAGGGCGGAATCATGTGCGTAGCGCGAGGGGCTTGTGCAGACTGCGATTCATACGGTGCGCGGGTACCTGTACTATTGCGCTAGGAACCTGTCGGACTTGGACGATCGTCGCGAGGCGTGTTGGAAAGCGAGGTCAGATTCGGCCCTTTTCGAGGCGCATGGTGGTTCCATGCGACGAAAAAACGGGCGGACATGAACCGCTTCTCCCCCTGTCGCAGCAAATCAAGCTCAAGTCCGACGGACTCGTGGGAGCCAGCATAACGGCACGGAGACCGAATGGCACGGATAATGGTGACGGGTGGTGCAGGTTACATCGGATCGCACACTTGCGTGAGTCTGCTCGATGCGGGGCACGATGTCGTGGTCGTCGATAACCTGTCGAACGGAAAGCGTGAGGCGCTTGCGAGGGTCGAGGCCCTCTGTGGCCGCAACTTGACGGGCTTGCATATTGGCGATGTGCGCGACAGGGACATGCTGCGCGAAGTGTTCGCGTCCCATTCGCCGGACGCCGTAATTCACTTTGCAGCATTGAAGGCGGTCGGCGAGTCGGTGCGACGCCCCCTTGCGTACTACGACAACAACGTGGCAGGGACCATCGCGTTGGCCGAGGTCATGGCGGAGGCGGGTGTCAGGAGGTTGGTGTTCAGCTCGTCGGCAACCGTCTATGGTGACCCGCATCGTGTTCCGATCACCGAGGATTTTCCGACCAGCGCCACGAATCCGTACGGGTGGTCGAAATGGATGATGGAGCGGATACTCGGGGATGCCGCTGCAGCGGACGACAGGTGGCGAATCGTGCTCCTGCGCTACTTCAATCCGGTCGGCGCCCACCCCAGCGGAATGATTGGTGAGGATCCGGCCGGGACGCCCGACAACCTGATGCCGTATGTCAGCCAGGTCGCCGTGGGGCGCCTCGACGCACTGCAGGTCTTTGGCGGTGACTACGACACCGTTGACGGAACCGGAGTCCGTGACTATATCCACGTCATGGACCTTGCCGAAGGCCACGTCCGTGCGCTCGAATGCGTCGACGAGATGCCTCCCGTCAGTTGCTTCAATCTGGGGACGGGCCGGGGCTACAGCGTACTCGAGGTCGTTCGCGCATTCGAGAAGGCCTCCGGGCGCCCGGTTCCGTATCGGATCGTGTCCCGACGGCCGGGCGATGTAGCCGAGTGCTGGGCCGATCCGGGTAAGGCCGAGCGAATTCTCGGGTGGCGCGCGCGAAAGGGTATCGACGAGATGTGTGCGGATGCGTGGCGCTGGCAGTCGAACAATCCGAAAGGCTATTCGGACTGAGCGGCCGGATCTCGACGGCCGCGACGAGCGCGTCCGGTTGCGAACGATCGAACTGAGGGCGCCTTCAGCTGGCGTACGAGGATACGGAGGGAAATATCGTGCCTGATACTCAAACACACGAGCAGTCGAACGTGCTTGGCGGACCTTTGCTTGCATGCAGCTATGCACCGCTGACGGGCTACTTCAGGACCGGATGTTGCGAGGCTGCCGCGGAAGACATCGGACGCCACGTGATTTGCGTCAAGGTGTCCGCGCAATTCCTGGCCTTCTCCAAGGAGCGGGGCAATGACCTGAGTACGCCGCGGCCGGCGCTGCGCTTCGCCGGTCTGAAGCCGGGTGATCGGTGGTGCCTGTGCGCACAGCGCTGGCTGGAAGCGTACGAGGCTGGCGCGGCCCCTGCGGTGGTGCTTGCGGCGACACATCGCGCTGCACTCGAGGTGGTGAGCCTCGACGTGCTGCTCGAGCATGCGCAAGAGGCATGAGAACTTACCAGGTGCGCCGCAGTCGGTTGCGGTACTGGACATCGTGGGGCAAGACGCGCTGCATCGCCTCCAGATGGCCAAGCACGATTTCATAGCCCTTCTTCAAGGCTTCGGGGCGCAGGTGAGGTAGTTCGCTCTGTCTTGCGATCATGCGCACCAGCCCTTCGATTGTGCGCTTGCGCTGCTGTTCATCGGGTGACAGGTAGATACCCAGTTCTGCAATGAACAGCAGCTTCAGAAACCGGGCCCTGCGTTCGACGCGCTCCAGAAAGCGCGTTTCCGGATCATTGCTTGCTTCATCAGGCATCGTCTGCTCCTGACCATGGGATGGGAACGCAAAGCGGGATTGTGCCCGAAAAGCATTTCCGCGGAATGTTCCCGAATGTTACCCGATCCGTTGTCGATGGACTTTGTCACCAACTCGGATCCGGCAGTCGGGCGGTTTTCGAAGTGTGCGCTGATCGGTGTGCTTCATCAACGGTACAGCGCGTCATGGATTCATTGATCCGCTCAGCATTTCAAGGGGCCAGCCGCAGAATCGAGAACAAATTGTGACGCCGGTCCGGCGCCCTGTGCCGTCCTGGCAGCAGCTCTCTCGAACAGCCGTCGCAAGTATCGGCCGGTGTGGCTTGCCGTATCGGCGGCAACCGTTTCGGGCGGGCCATGGCACACGATGGTCCCGCCGCCGTCGCCGCCCTCCGGACCCATGTCGATCAGCCAGTCGGCGGTCTTTATGACATCGAGGTTGTGCTCAATGACGACGATGGTGTTGCCGTGATCGCGCAGTCGCTGCAGTACGCCGAGCAGGAGTTCGATATCACGAAAATGCAGACCCGTTGTGGGTTCGTCCAGAATGTAGAGCGTGCGTCCCGTGTCGCGCTTGGACAATTCCAGCGCAAGCTTTACACGCTGCGCTTCGCCTCCCGAAAGCGTGGTGGCGCTCTGGCCCAGACGGATATAGCCGAGTCCCACGTCGGTCAGGGTCTCAAGCTTGCGTGCGATGCCCGGGACTGCGCGAAAGAACTCGAGCGCCTGCTCGACCGTCATTTCGAGCACTTCGATGATCGTTCTTCCCTTATAGCGTATTTCCAGGGTCTCACGGTTGTAACGCTTGCCATGACACACGTCGCAGGGCACGTACATGTCCGGCAGGAAGTGCATCTCGACCTTGATCATACCGTCGCCCTGACAGGCTTCGCAGCGTCCTCCCTTGACGTTGAACGAGAACCGCCCGGGACCGTAGCCGCGCGAGCGTGATTCGGGTACGCCCGCGAACAACTCACGGATCGGCGTGAACAGCCCCGTGTAGGTGGCCGGATTCGAACGCGGCGTGCGTCCGATCGGTGACTGGTCCACGTTGATGACCTTGTCGAAGAACTCGAGCCCCTCGATCGAGACATAGGGTGCCGGCTCCGCACTGGAGCGGTACAGGTGCTGGGCGGCGATCGCATACAAGGTGTCGTTGATCAGCGTCGACTTTCCCGAGCCCGAGACGCCCGTGATGCAGGTGAACAAGCCACAGGGCAAGGACAGATCGACGCTCTTCAGGTTGTTGCCGCCACACCCTGACAGATGCAGCATGCGTGCCTTGTCCGGTTTCTTGCGTTTGCGCGGGATCGGTATCGTACTCAACCCGGAAAGATATGCTCCCGTGAGCGAGGCCGGATCGGCGATGACTTCGGCCGGGGTGCCCTGCGCGACGATCCTGCCCCCGTGCTCGCCTGCCCCCGGACCCATGTCCACAACGTGATCGGCCGAGCGAATTGCGTCTTCGTCGTGCTCGACCACAATGACCGTGTTTCCGAGGTCGCGCAATTGCCGCAGGGTGCCGAGAAGTCGGTCGTTGTCGCGTTGATGCAAACCGATCGAAGGCTCGTCGAGGACATACATGACGCCGGTCAGTCCCGAGCCGATCTGGCTTGCAAGGCGAATCCGCTGCGCCTCGCCGCCAGAAAGCGTGTCCGCCGAACGGTCGAGTGACAGGTAGTCAAGGCCGACGTTGATCAGAAAGCTCAGGCGGCTGGAGATCTCGCGCACGATCTTATCGGCGACGAGTGCGCGCTGGCCGCTCAGGTTCAGGCTGTCGAAGAAACGCTTGCACTCACCCAACGCGAGCGAACTCACGACATGGATCGGCCTTCCGTCTATCAGTACGTTGCGTGCCTCGGTACGCAGGCGCGTGCCGTTGCAAGCGGGGCAGGGGCGATGCGTTCGATACTTGGCCAGTTCCTCGCGCACTGCGATGGAATCGGTTTCCCGATAACGTCGCTCGAGGTTGGGGATGATGCCTTCGAAGGGGTGCTCCTTGGAGACCATGCGGCCGTTGTCGGACAGATAGCGGAACGCGATTCGATCCTTCCCCGATCCGTGCAGAACGACTTGTTGCACCTGCGGGGCCAATTCGCTGAATGGTGCTTCGACATCGAATTCGTAATGGGTGGCCAGGCTGGTGAGCATCTGGAAGTAGAACTGGTTGCGCCGATCCCATCCGCGGATCGCTCCCGAAGCCAGCGACAATTCGGGGTGTGCTACCACCCGTGTCGGGTCGAAGAACTCGACCTGTCCCAACCCGTCGCATTTGGGACATGCCCCTGCAGGATTGTTGAAGGAGAACAGGCGGGGCTCGAGTTCCGCCAGGGCATAGCTGCACACAGGGCAGGCGAAGCGTGCCGAGAACAGATGCTCCCGGCCGGTATCCATCTCGACCGCGACGGCACGCCCGTCCGAATGCGTCAATGCCGTCTCGAATGACTCGGCGATACGACCGCGCTGGTCGCCGCGGACCTTGAGCCGGTCGATGACGACTTCGACCGTATGGCGTCTGCCCTTCTCCAGCGGCGAGCGCGCATCCAGCTCGCACACCTGTCCGTCGACGCGCACGCGAACGAAGCCCTGGGCCCGCAGTTCCGCAAACAGGTCGTGCTGCTCGCCCTTTCTGCCCGACACCACCGGCGCGAGAATCATCAGGCGCGTGTCCTCGGGAAAGGCAAGCACGTGATCGACCATCTGCGAAACCGTTTGCGCCTCGAGCGCGTGCTCCGGGTGGTCGGGGCAGTGGGGCGTCCCGGCGCGCGCGTAGAGCAGACGCAGATAGTCGTGGATCTCGGTCACCGTGCCGACGGTCGAGCGCGGGTTGTGGCTGGTGGCCTTCTGTTCGATCGAGATTGCCGGGGACAAACCTTCGATGAGGTCTACATCCGGTTTCTCCATCAACTGCAGGAACTGCCGGGCGTAGGCCGACAGTGATTCGACGTAGCGCCTCTGGCCCTCCGCATACAGCGTGTCGAAAGCGAGCGAGGACTTGCCCGACCCGGACAGGCCGGTGATCACGGTCAGCCGATTGCGGGGCAGATCGAGACTGATGTTGCAGAGGTTGTGCGTACGGGCACCGCGGATGCGGATCTCGTCCATGAGTCGACTGCTGGCTTGGGGCAACACAACACTATACGAGAGAATCTCGCCGTAAGACAAACCGATTCGGCGCGAGCCGGACAGGCTGCTAAAATCCGTCCTTTACTTCATCGCCCCGTCCAAATGTCCCTTCCAGAACACGATTCGATGACGTCGGCCGAACGTCGCGCCGGGGTGAGCCTGGCGGCAATATTCGGCCTGCGCATGCTGGGTCTGTTCCTGATATTGCCGGTGTTCGCGGTCCATGCACACACGATTCCCGGGGGTGACAATCTCACACTGGTGGGGCTTGCGATCGGAGCCTATGGGCTGACACAGGCGTTCCTGCAGATTGCCTTCGGCGCCGCGTCGGACCGTTTCGGGCGCAAGCCGGTGATCGTCGCCGGGCTGGTGATCTTCTTCATCGGCAGTGTCGTCGCGGCAATGGCCGACGGTATTCACATGGTGATCGTGGGGCGCGTACTTCAGGGCGCGGGGGCGATCTCCGCTGCGGTGATCGCGCTCGCCGCGGACCTGACGCGGGACCAGCACCGTACCAAGATCATGGCCATGATCGGCGCGAGCATCGGGCTGGTTTTCGCGCTGTCCATGGTCGGCGCGCCGCTGCTGTACTCGTCGATCGGGATGGACGGCATTTTCTGGCTGACCGCAGCGCTTGCACTCGGGTCGATCTTCGTCGTGATATGGGTCGTGCCCGATGCGCCCCAGGTACCGAGGCCGATGGGCGGGCGATTCGTCGACGTACTCCGTGACGGACAACTGATGCGCCTGAATTTCGGTGTGTTCGCCCTGCACCTGATTCAGACCACGATGTGGGTGCTCGTGCCTGCCGCGCTCGTTTCCAGTGGAAACCTGCCGCTGGCGGAGCACTGGAAGGTCTATCTGCCGGCGGTATTGCTGTCCTTTGCGGTGATGGTGCCCGCGATCATCATCGCCGAGCGCAGGGGACAGATGAAATTCATCTTCAATGCCGCTATCATAATCCTGGTGCTGGTGCAGCTTGGCCTGCTGGTATACGGGCAGAGCCTGTTCGGACTGGGGTTGTGGCTCATGCTGTTCTTCGTGGCGTTCAATGTACTGGAGGCGACACAGCCGTCATGGATATCGAAAATCGCCCGTCCGGACGCCAAGGGGACGGCGCTGGGCGTGTACAATACGCTGCAGTCCGCGGGGCTGTTTCTCGGCGGAATGCTGGGGGGCTTGCTCGCTCAGCATTACGGCACCGCAGCCGTAAACATCGCCTGCGCTGCGATCGCGCTGGTATGGCTTGCGCTTGCCGCCACAATGACGCCCCCGCCCCGCCGGATCGAACCGGCGGCGCAGGCGGGGTAACTGGACGACCATAGGAGGTAGGGATGGCATCCCTGAACAAAGTCATTCTGATCGGCAATCTGGGCGCCGATCCCGAAACCCGTTATGCGCCTTCGGGCGACGCTATCTGCAACCTGCGTGTCGCGACCACCGAAACCTGGAAGGACAAGGCGACCGGAGAGCGCCGCGAGAACACCGAGTGGCATCGAGTGGTGTTTTTCGGCCGTGTCGCGGAAGTCGCCGCGCAGTATCTGCGCAAAGGCAGCCAGATCTATGTGGAGGGGCGCCTGCAGACACGCAAGTGGCAGGACAAGGACGGCCAGGACCGTTACACGACCGAGATTCGCGGTGACGAGATGAAGATGCTGGGAAGCCGTCAGGGAATGGGCGGCGACGCACCGGGCACGCGCCAGGATTCCGGCGGCTACGACGCGCAGCCACAGTCGCGACCGGCCTCGCGGCCTCAGGAGTCCTCGAAGGCGCCGGCTCAGGGCGGCAGCTTCGATAACTTCGACGACGATATTCCCTTCTGATTCGGTGAATCCACGGCCTTCAGCGCATCGCGCTGCAGGCCGTTCGTTTGTCTCAGGACGGGGCTGCGCCGGGCGTTTGCCGATTCCGCAAAGCGCGACCCATCCGCGCAAGCGCTTCGTCCAGCGTTGCCCGGGTGCAAGCGAAGTTGAGCCGGACGAACCCGGGCATGCCGAAGGCCCGGCCGTCGGAAAGCCCGACGCCGGCATCTTCGAAGAAGCCTGCAGGATTTTCCAGGTCGGCCCGGCGGCAATCGATCCAGGCCAGATAGGTCGCTTCCGGAGAAGTCGTGGCGAGTCCCGGCATCTGCGCCACCGCATCCAGCATGCAGCGGCGGTTCGAACGCAGGTACTCGAGCAGTTCGTGTCGCCACGCATCGCAGTCGCGGTACGCAGCTTCGGCCGCGACCATGCCGAGCACGTTGGGTGCTGGAACGACGCCGCGCATTGCCTGCAGAAAGCGACGACGCAGCCCGGGTTCGGAGATCACCGCAAAGGCAAAGTACAGGGCCGGAATGTTCCACGTCTTGGAGGGCGCCATCAACGTGATCGTGCGCCGGGCGATCGATTCGTCAAGCGCCGCAATGGGAATGTGGGTCCTAGCCTGATCCAGAACCAGACCGCAATGTATCTCATCCGAGCAGACGACGAGATCGTGCCGGTGGGCCAGTCCCGCGATCCATTCGAGTTCGTCACGATCGAAGACGCGGCCCACGGGATTGTGCGGATTGCACAGCATGAACAGCCGCGTGCGTGGTGTGAGCGTTGCCGCCACTGCTTCGCGATCCCACTCCCAGCGTCCGTTGCGCTCGATCAGTGGGCTGGTGAGCAGGCGCCGTGCGTTGTTGTCCGGCGTGCGCAGAAAAGGCGGGTATACCGGGGTGGCGGTGAAGATCTCGTCGCCTGGCGCCCCGACGATGCGACCGGCGAGATTGAATCCCGTGACCACCCCGGGCAGGCACACAAGCCATTCGGGTTCGATCCGCCACTGGTGGTCTCGCCACACGCCATCGATGATGGCGCTGATCAGCCCTGGCCACACGTCCGTGTATCCGAAGACCGCATGGTCTACGCGCTTTCGTATCGCTTCGAGAATCGGTGGGGGTGCAGCGAAATCCATGTCCGCGACCCACAGGGGCAGCACGTCGCGCCCACTGAAGCGACCCCATTTTTCGCCCGGCACTGAACGACGGTCTACCGCCTTGTCAAAGTCGAAATGGTGCTTCATTCATCGATTCCTTCATGAGCAGGAGTGTAAGGTGTTGTTGAAGCGGTCGTGCACGTAACAGGCGAGCGTATACAATTACGCAAAACCATTCTCTCGGGGAGGGAGATGATCGTGCAGTACGTAACTGCGCATCCGGATGGGATTCTTGCGCTCGATTCGGGCTATGGACGGCCCGGGCTGGCGGCGATTCACCTGATCATTCATCAGGGACAGGCAGCGATTGTCGACACCGGCACCAATGCTTCAGTGCCGCGCGTGCTATCGGCTCTCGCGGCGGCGGGCATCGTGCCCGACAAGGTCGCGTGGGTGATGCTGACCCACATTCATCTGGACCATGCGGGTGGTGCAGGCAGCCTCATGTGTGCGCTTCCAAGAGCGAAGCTGCTGGTTCATCCGCGCGCCGTCCGCCACATGATCGACCCGACGCGCTTGTGGGATGCGACGGCGGCCGTGTATGGGGCGGAGCAGGCGTTCGCGCTGTACGGGCGACTGGCCCCGGTTGCGCAAGAGCGCATCGTCTCCGCGACCGACGGTCTCGAGGTGGCCATGGGCGAGCGTCAGTTCAGGGTGCTCGACGCGCCGGGGCACGCCCGACATCACATCTGCATCTGGGATGAAACGGCACGTGCCTTTTTCACTGGCGATGCGTTCGGGTTGTCGTACCGGGAACTGGACGTCGATGGCAGAGCGTCGGTCTTTCCGACCACCTCGCCCTCGCAGTTCGATCCCGATGCGATGCACGCCACCATCGATCGACTGCTGGCTGCCGCCCCCGAGGCCATGTATCTGACCCATTACAGCCGGGTGACCGATGTCGCGCGGCTGGGTGCCGATCTGCATCGACTCATCGATTCGGAAGTCGCAGTCGCGCGTGCCGCGCGCGGGGAGGGTGTGGCCCGCCACGTCGAGATCCTTGCAGGTCTGGAGCAGATCGTGCGCGAGGAAGCCGATCGCCAAGGCTGGTCACTTCCCGAGGATAAAGTCTTCGAGCTGCTGAGGTTGGATCTCGACCTAAATGCGCAGGGCCTGGGCGTGTGGCTGGACGAGTCGCGCGTGAGCGAGCCGGCCTGACGTGCGAAGCCCGGCGCCCTAGGGTAGCTTGCTTTCGTTGAGATGCGGCGACTTTTGCGGGGCCGCATTCGCGCGGTCGCGCCAGTATGCGGCGCGAACCGGGTCCCTGCCGACGCCGTGGCCGGCCTCGTACAATTGCGACAGCATGCGCTGCGCGTCTTGATGACCGGCGCCGGCAGCGGCGCGGAACCAGCGAATCGCCGAGTTCGGGTCTGCCTCGCCGCCGAGACCCGCAAGCTGAAGTGCGGCGAGACGTGCCTGGGCGTCTGGCTGGCCCTGCAATGCGGCACGGCCATACCACTCTGCCGCAACGGCGTAGGACTGCCTCACGCCCGCGCCCTCATCGTACATGCGCGCAAGCTCGAACTGGGCCTGTGGCAGACCGGCACCAGCCGAGCGTCTCAGCCATCGCCACTCGGCGTTCGCTTCGAGTGAGTGTGCTTCGCCGTGGCGCAGCATCATGGCGAAGCGGTATTGGGCGAGGCGGTTTCCGGCGCGGGCCGCATGCTCGAAAAGTCGTGCTGCGACGTCCTTGTGACCGGCTTCGTATGCGTCCGCTGCAAGCGTCGTCTGCATCGCCGCGGTGCCATATGCGATGCCCGCTGGCGACACCCCGGCAATGAGCGCTGCAACAACCAATTGCCGGACCAATCTTCGCATGTCTTGTTCTCCTCTGCCCGATTTGAGCCGATCGCGGCCGATGAGTTCAGCAAGGGCACGGTGCTGTAACATCGCATCCAGCGTGCAACACTCACCTCATTCGCGATTGTCATGACCCTGACCAGTTCTGTCCCCGGCGTTGCAGAGCAGCCGGATCGTACCCGCCGCTTCGGGGGAATTGCCCGGCTATATGGCGTGCACGCCCTTGCGCGACTCGAGAAGGCTCATGTCTGCGTGATCGGTATCGGTGGCGTCGGCTCGTGGGCGGCCGAGGCCCTTGCGCGCAGCGGCGTGGGCCGGCTGACCCTGATCGATCTCGATCATGTCGCCGAATCCAACATCAACCGACAGGTGCATGCGATCGAAGCGACAATCGGGCAGGCCAAGGTCGTGGCGATGCGCGAACGCCTCGTGCAGATCAATCCGCGGGTGCAAGTCGACGTGGTCGAGGATTTCGTCACACCCGAAAATGCATGTGCCCGCATTCAGGGATTCGATGTGGTGATCGACGCGATCGATAACGTCCGTGCCAAGGTCGCCGTGGTCCTCGCCTGTCGTGCGGCGGGGACGCCTCTGATCGTGGCCGGAGGGGCCGGGGGCAAGTCCGATCCCACTCGAATCGTGGTCGGCGACCTGTCGCGGACCGAGCAGGATCCGCTGCTGGCCAAGGTACGACAGCGTCTTCGTACGGAGCACGGTTTTCCACGCAATCCCAAACGTCCGTTTCGCGTCGAGGCCGTGTACTCCACGGAGCCACTGCGCTACCCCGATGCAACCTGCGACACGGCACGCGGTCCACAGGGTCTTGCGTGCGCCGGCTACGGATCGAGCATGGCCGTGACGGCCAGTGTCGGCCTGTTCGCCGCTGCACGTGCGATCGAGAAGCTGCTCGAGCCCAGTGAATCCCCGATGGAGAGCGAATGATGGAAGATACGAAAGCGGTCGTGCTGTTCGGACACGGAGCGCGTGATCCCGAGTGGGCCAAGCCGATGCGGCGTGCACGCGAGGTGCTGCTGGCACGGACCCCCGGTCTCGCAGTGGAACTTGCGTTTCTCGAGTTCATCAAGCCCGAGCTCGCCGATGCGATCGATACCCTCGCAGCCGGGGGCGCGAGACGCATCACCGTGATTCCGATGTTCCTTGCGCAGGGGGGGCACCTGAAAAAGGACCTGCCGCTTCTGATCGAGGCTGCACGCGAGCGTCATCCGGGATGTGATATTCGACAGGCACAGGCCGTCGGTGAGTCGGACACTGTCATCGCTGCCATGGCCGATTATGCGGCGCACTGCGCAGAGAACGTCTGAAGGGGCGGGCGAGCGCGGCGCAGGTGTCGTCCTCACAGAGGCGTCACGATGAATCCTGTGGCAGACGAGACCCGGAGCGGTGTTCGACCCATCACGATCCGGCGCGCCCAGCTTTCCGACATCCCGGCGCTGCTGGCGCTGGAGCAGCGATGCTTTCTGGGTGATCGGCTGACGCGTCGCCAGTTTCGCTACATGCTGACCAAGGCCAATGCCGTGACCATCGTTGCGGACCTGGAAGCCCGGATCGCGGGCTACGTATTGCTTCTGTTCAGTCGTGGGACGTCGATGGCGCGGCTTTATTCCGTCGCGGTCGATCCCGATGCCCGGGGGCAGGCCATCGCGCATTCACTGGTGCAAGCTGCCGAAGAAGAAGCACGTGAGCGGGAGTGTGCCTGCGTACGGCTGGAGATCCGCAAGGACAATACGGCCTCGACCCGCCTGTTCGAGCGTCGTGGTTATCGTCGCATCGGTGAATACGACGATTACTACGAAGACCACATGGACGCGTGGCGCTATGAGAAATCGCTGGCGCCCAGTCTGCGTCCCGACATGGTGCGCGTGCCCTTCTACGAACAGACGCTGGAATTCACCTGCGGTCCATCGGCGCTGATGATGGCGATGAAGGCGCTCGATCCGCAGATGCCTCTGGACCGCAAGTTCGAGTTGCGTCTGTGGCGCGAGGCGACCACCATCTTCATGACTTCGGGGCATGGGGGCTGCGGGCCTTTCGGCCTTGCGCTGGCTGCAGCGCAGCGCGGCTTTCATGTCGAGGTGCACATCAGCGACGAGCGCATGCCGCTGATCGACTCGGTGCGAAGCGAGGAGAAGAAGGAGGTCATGCGCCTGGTTCAGGAAGACATGCTGGACGAGTTGCGTGGCCTGGACGTTGTCATTCAGTACGGCAGCCTGAGTGCAGCCGATCTGAGGGCGCGTTTCGACGCCGGGGGGATCCCCCTGGTCCTGATCAGTTCCTACGCGATCTATGGGGAGAAGTTTCCGCACTGGGTCGTTGTCACCGGTTTCGACGCACATTTCATCTATGCACACGATCCCTTTGTCGATTATGAACACGGAGAGACTCCAATGGATTCGATCAACATGCCGATCCAGCAGCGTCAGTTCGAACGCATGGCACGCTACGGCAAGGCAGGACTCAAGGCCGTCGTCGTGATCTACCCGCGGTCGCGGTGAGGGTACCCCATGTCGCAGCATGTCCTGCTCATCGAAAGTCCGGGTGACTGGAAACCGCGCTTCCCCGCATATCCGGTGGTATGCGCCGATGACTATCTCACCCGGCCGGAGTACTCGAGCGAATCCCAGCTGCGCGTCATCAACCTGTGTCGCAGTCATCGTTACCTGAGCGAGGGCTATTACTGCTCGCTGCTCGCCGAGGCGCGCAGCCACAAGGTCATTCCGACCGTGCGTACGCTGCAGGATCTGTCGAAGAAGTCGATCTATACGCTGGACACCGAGGACATCGATCGCAAGGTGGCGCGGGTGCTCGGGCGCAAGACGGCCGGCCTGCAGCCGACCGCATTCGAGATGACCGTGTTTTTCGGCCAATGCGTACCCGCCGAGATGCAGGAGATCGCGCAGCAATTGTTCTCGATGTTCCGCGCGCCGATGTTCAAGGTCGAGTTCCGCCTCGTAGGCCAGTGGCGCATCGATGCCCTCAAGCCGCTTGCGCTCAGTAACCTTACGCAGGACCAGGAGGGCGCCTTCTTCGCGGCGCTGGAATCCTACATCAAGCGGCCATGGCGCCGCCGCCGCGGTGCGCGAAGCTACAAGTACGATCTGGCGATCCTGCAAAATCCCGAGGAGGATCTTCCGCCGTCCAATCGAACGGCCCTGAGCCGTTTCATCCGGGCGGGCCGTGCGCTCGGATGCGCGGCGGACCTTATCGACCGCAGGGATTTCGGCCGCTTGGCCGAGTACGATGCGCTGTTCATCCGCGAGACCACGCGTATCGATCACTACACCTATCGCTTCGCGCGCAAGGCCGACGGTGAGGGCATGGTGGTCATCGACGACCCGGACTCGATCCTCAAGTGCACCAACAAGGTCTATCTGGCGGAACTGCTGGCGGCGCATCGCGTGCCGATACCCCGAACGCTCATTCTGCGTCGTGAGAATCTGCTCGAGGCCGAAGAACGCATCGGCTACCCGGTCGTGCTCAAGATTCCGGACGGATCGTTCTCCCGCGGCGTGTTCAAGGCAGGCAATCGCGCCGAACTCGAGGATATCGGCAAACGTCTGCTCAAGGAGTCGGATCTGATCCTGGCTCAGGAATTCCTCTACACCGAGTTCGACTGGCGCGTCGGGGTGCTCAACCGTCAGCCCCTGTATGTTTGCCAGTACCTGATGTCGAAGAAGCATTGGCAGATCGTGGATCATCAGGGCAAGGGTGCCCCGCGACAGGGCGGGTTCAGAACATTGGCGCTCGCCGATGCGCCACCGCAGGTGGTGAAGACGGCATTGCGTGCCGCCGGACTGATCGGAGACGGCCTCTACGGCGTGGATATCAAGCAGACGCCGCAGGGGCCGCGCGTGATCGAGGTCAATGACAACCCCAGCATCGACGCGGGTGTGGAGGACGCCGTGCTTGGCGACGAACTGTATCACCGCATCGTTCAGGATTTCGTCCGCCGGCTCGATCTCCTGCGCCGGGGATGACGGAGAAGACTATAAGCGCCATTAATTGACTTAAGCGAATATTAGCGTAAACTTATATTCATGAAGACACTGAATCCATTGATTTACGCTGTGTGCCTCTTCACCCTTCTTTCGGTTGTAGGGGTGGCAAGTGCGGATGTGCCGACGGTGCGCGTCGAGGCGCGTCCGACGGCGATCGTGCACGTGGCCGAAGCCACCCTCGAGGCGGTGAATCAGGCGACGGTCGCGTCGCGCGTGCC
>DAOMNN010000050.1:21031-25858 GCA_035443825.1 Rhodocyclaceae bacterium
ATGCGCGCGGTGGTCGATGTGCCCCAGTCGCGACTGGGCGGTCTGGCAGCCGGAGCGCTCCGCGCGAGCGTCGAGTTGCCGGATTCGAATCGCATGATCGATGCAACCAGGGTCACCGTGCTGCCGGCTGCAGATGCCCGCACCCACACCCTTCGCGTACGTGTCGACCTCCCCGCCGATCTCGGGGACGTAGTGCCGGGGAGCTTCGCACGAGTGCACTTCACGACCGGTCAGACGGCGCTGGTCCGTGTGCCGATCGAGGCGGTCGTGCGACGCAGCGAGCTTACCGGTGTGTATGTGGTCGACGAGCGCAATGCGTTCAGCCTGCGTCAGATTCGTACCGGGCCGGTTCACCCCGATGGCACGGTGGAAGTCCTCGCCGGACTGATCGGTGGCGAGGAGATCGCGCTGGATCCGGTGGCTGCCGGCATCGTGGCGCGTGCTGCCCGTGCCGCGGCGCGCTGAGCCGGACGAGACGATGACGCAAGGACTCGGCATCTCCGGCCGCATCGCAGGCGCGTTCCAGCGCAACGCACTCACACCGCTGATCGCACTCATCCTGCTGCTGCTCGGCATCTTCGCGACCTTGATCACCCCGAAGGAAGAAGAGCCGCAGATCGACGTGACCATGGCCAACGTCCTGGTCCCGTTCCCCGGCGCCTCCGCGCGCGATGTCGAATCGCTGGTGGCGCGCCCCGCCGAACAGGTGCTGTCGCGAATGGCCGGGATCGAGCACGTCTATTCGGTGTCGCGCCCGGGCATGGCGGTGATCACGGTCCAGTTCGAGGTCGGCATTCCCAACCAGGAAGCGCTGGTCAGACTGCACGACACGATCCAGTCCCACCGCGACTGGCTCAGTCCGCAACTCGGGGTCGGCGAGCCGCTGATCAAGCCCAAGGGCATCGACGACGTTCCCATCGTCAGCCTCACGTTCTGGACCGCCGACGAGAGCCGCGCCGCGTTCGAGATGCAGCAGGTGTCGCGTGCCGTGGAAGTCGAGCTCAAGCGCATCCCCGGTACCCGCGACGTCGAGACCATCGGTGGCCCGGATCACGTCGTGCGCGTGCTCATGGACAACACCCGGATGAATGCCCACGGTGTCACCGCCCAGGATATTCGCGCCGCGTTGCAGCTTGCCAACGCCTCGCAGCCCGCCGGCACCTTGACGTCGGGAAATCGCGAAGTGCTGGTGCGCACCGGCACCTACCTGGAGTCGGCCGATGACGTGCGCGAACTGGTTGTCGGCGTGGTCGATGGGCGCCCGGTATTCATGCGCGACGTCGCGCTCGTCGAGGACGGCCCCGACCAGCCTTCCCGCAGCGTATGGTTCGGCACCGGTGCGGCGGCCGGGGACGATATCGCCGAGCGCGGTGCATTTCCGGCGGTCACGCTGGCGGTGTCCAAGAAGCCGGGGGCGAACGCTGCCGACGTCGCGGATGCCGTGGTGGCGCGGGCACGCGCGCTGGAAGGTTCGATCATCCCGGAGGGCGTGAACTTCACCGTGACGCGCAACTACGGTGCAACCGCCACCGACAAGGCGAACACCCTGATCGGCAAGCTCGCTTTCGCCACCGGCGCCGTCGTGCTGCTGGTGTTCTTTGCGCTCGGCCGGCGTGAGGCCCTTATCGTCGGCGTCGCCGTGACGCTGACCCTGGCCGCGACCCTGTTCGCCTCCTGGGCGTGGGGTTTCACGCTCAACCGGGTGAGCCTGTTCGCGCTGATCTTCTCGATCGGGATCCTGGTCGATGACGCGATCGTGGTGGTGGAGAACATCCACCGCTGGAAGACGCTCGAGCCCGACACGCCCTTGTGGAAGCTCATTCCGAAGGCGGTCGACGAAGTCGGCAGTCCGACCATCCTCGCCACCTTCACCGTGATCGCGGCACTGCTGCCCATGGCCTTCGTCACCGGCCTCATGGGACCGTACATGAGTCCGATTCCGATCAACGCGTCGATGGGCATGTTCATCTCGCTCGCGATCGCGTTCGTGGTCACCCCCTGGCTGGCGCTCAAGCTGCTGGCGAAAACCGGCAGCCATGGTCATGCCGGTGGTGAAGGGCAGGCCGAGCACCATGAAGACCGCATGACGCGCAAGCTCGATACCTTCTTCCGCAGGATCATGACGCCGATGATCGATCCGGTCAAAGGCGGGCGTGCGCGGCTGGGCCTGTGGCTCGTGGTGTTCGCGCTGATCCTCGGCTCGGTGGCGCTTCCGGCGATGCAGTGGGTCGTGCTCAAGATGCTGCCCTTCGACAACAAGAGCGAATTCCAGGTCGTGCTGGACATGCCGGTCGGCACCCCGCTCGAGGACACCACGCGGGTGTTGCGCGAGATCGGCGAGCACCTGTCGGTGGTCGAGGAAGTCTCCGACTGGCAAGCCTATGCGGGCGCGGCCAGTCCGATCAACTTCAACGGCCTGGTCCGTCAATACTACCTGCGCTCCGAACCCGAGCAGGGCGACATTCAGGTCAACCTCGTCGACAAATCGGAACGCAAGCGCAAGAGTCACGAGATCGCGGTGTCGGTGCGCGACGCGATCGCACAGATCGGACGCGCGAGCGGCGGCAATGCGAAAGTGGTCGAGGTGCCGCCCGGCCCGCCGGTCCTCTCGCCCATCGTCGCCGAAGTGTACGGCCCCGACTACGAGGGCCAGATCGAGGTCGCGCGCCGGGTCCGCGCCGTGTTCGAGGGTACGCCCGACATCGTCGGCATCGACGACACCATCGACGCGGCGGCGCCGAAGCTTCTGCTCAAGGTGGACAAGACCAAGGCCGCGCGCATGGGCGTCGCACAGGCCGACATCGTCGAGGTGGTGCGCCTGGGCTTGTCCGGGGAGGATGTCACGCCCATTCACGGCGGTGACAACAAATACGAGATTCCGGTGCGCATCCAGTTGCCGCCGGAGCGCCAGGCCAGCGTCGAGGACCTGCTGTCGCTGAAGGTGCGCGCGCGTGACGGCGCCCTGGTATCGGTGTCCGAACTGGTGACCGTGCAGGAAACGGAGCGCGAGCAGGTTCTCTTTCGCAAGGACTTGCTGCCGGTGGTGTATGTCACCGCGGACATGGGCGGCAAGCTGGATTCGCCGCTCTACGGCATGTTCGACATCCGCTCGCGCCTGAAGGACATGGAACTGTCCGGCCCCGGGCTCGCCGGCACGCTCGGCGAGTGGTTCATCCGGCAGCCCACCGATACCTTCGACGGCTACTCGATCAAATGGGACGGTGAATGGCAGGTCACGTACGAGACCTTCCGCGACATGGGCGCAGCCTATGCGGTCGGCCTGATCCTGATCTATCTGCTCGTGGTCGCGCAATTCCGCAGCTATCTCGTGCCCCTGATCATCATGGCGCCGATTCCGCTGACCATCATCGGTGTGATGCCGGGGCACGCGCTGTTCGGCGCCCAGTTCACCGCGACCTCGATGATCGGCATGATCGCGCTCGCCGGCATCATCGTGCGCAATTCGATCCTGCTGGTGGACTTCGTCAACCAGCAGGTGCGGGAGGGCACGGACCTGGGCGAGGCGGTGATCCGCGCCGCAGCGGTGCGGGCCAAGCCGATCGGCCTCACCGCGCTGGCGGCGATGATCGGGGCGATCTTCATTCTCGACGATCCGATCTTCAACGGGCTCGCACTCAGTCTGATCTTCGGGGTGTTCGTATCCACCGTGCTCACGCTGGTCGTGATCCCGGTGCTTTATTTCGCAGCGATGAGAAATCGCGTTTCGCAACTTCAGGGAGAAACTTCATGAGTCTGACCGTCAACCAGTTCGTCCGCATCTTTGCAGGAGCATTCGTTCTCATCTCGCTCGCCCTGGGCGTCGAGGCATCCCCGATTTTCGTCAACAAGAACTTCCTGTGGTTCACCGTCTTCGTCGGCGCAAACCTGTTCCAGAGCGGGTTCACCCGGTTCTGCCCGCTGGAGATCTTCCTGCGCAAGGCAGGCGTAAAGGATGGTGCCGGCTGCTGCTGAGGCACCCGTCGACCTGTTGGAACTCGTCCTGCGCACGCACGATGAAGCCAGAGCGGTGGCGGCCGAAGCCGCTGCCGTGTGCGCCAACGCCTGGGGGGTCGAAGAGGCATTGATGGAGTTGCTCGCGAATGCGATCGAGCACGGCAACCTCGGCATTGGCTACGAACTCAAGCGCGACCTGCTTGCCCGCGGGGCATGGGATGCGGAGCTTGCCCGCAGGTTCGCTGTATGCGAACAGGCCGGCCGCGTCGTCCGCCTGACGCGTGCGCGCGCTCCCGAGGGTTGGCAGTTCGAGATCGCGGATGACGGCGAGGGTTTCGACTGGGCGTCACGATGCGGCACCCGACCGGAACCGTCCGCACCGAACGGTCGCGGCATCCTGCTCGCACAAGCGCTATCCGGTGCCCCTCTGACCTACGTCGGGACGGGCAACCGCGTGCGCTTTCTGGTGCCGTAGCGGTAAAGCTTCACAGGCATTGCCGCTTTTCGCCGCTGAGGCTGCCCGGTGGCAGGCTAGAATCGCCGATATCTCCGCGTGCGAGGCCAGGCTGACCCATGACCGACCGCTCCACCCCGTCCGATCGAAGACTCGACCGCCGCATTCCGCTCGGCTCCCCCGCACGGATCATCCTCGACGGCGGCGACGTCATTGCGGCCCAGTGTGTGGAACTCAGCGTGAGCGGCATGACGTTGCATGCCGATTACGTCCCGGGCGAGGCCGAAGTGATCGAGGTCGAGGTGCATTCACCGCCGGGCGCGATGGAACGCCCGCCCCTGGTGGCGAGAGTCGAAGTCCGGCGCTGTCACCAGATCGACGCCGGACTGTACGAGATCGGCGGATCGATCATCGAAATC
>DAOMNN010000051.1:0-2660 GCA_035443825.1 Rhodocyclaceae bacterium
GTGGAGAGCGGCAACGGCAGTCCGCAGCTTGTACAGTCCGGTGAGCAGATGTACCCGTGGGCGGATAAGACAGAAATGCACCCGCCCTGGCGCTGGAAGTAAACCAAACTGGAGGAGGAGTGAATGTACATGTCAAGTCAGAGAAAGGGGAGGGTCGCCCTGACAGCGTTCGCGCTGGCGGCAATGCTTGCATTGCCCGCAGCCGCGCAGGCGCAAATTTCACGCGCCGAACTGATGGCGGTGAGTTGTTTCGCCTGTCACGGCACGGACGGGTACAGCAGCGGCGACATGCCTGCCATCGACGGAATGCCGGCGGACGAGATCGTCAAGGCCATGAAGGGTTACCGTGAGGGGCTGAAAGCTGCGACGGTGATGGACCGGCATGCCAAGGGCTATTCCGACGAGGAGATCGCACAACTGGCGAACTACCTCTCCAAACTTGGCAAGAAGCGTTAAGGGGGACGACACTGTGAAGCCAATCTCACGCAGAACATTCGTAAAACTCGCCGGAGCGGGCGGTGCCGTTTCCATGCTTCCGATGCTCGGTTGCGCAACCACTCCCGGGGCCGGCGCGGGTGCGCCGCACGTCGTCGTGATCGGCGGCGGATTCGGTGGTGCGACATGCGCAAAGTACCTTCGCCGCTTTGATCCGGGTCTCAAAGTCACCCTGGTCGAGGCGAATCGGCAGTACGCGACTTGCCCTGGCAGCAACTGGGTGCTCGGCGGCTTGCGCGACATGCCGGCCATCACCCAAGGTTATGACGCACTGCGCTCCAAGCATGGCGTAGACGTTATCCACGATACGGTCACCGCAATCGATCCGGCTGCGCGCACGGTGAGGCTTGCCGGGGGACAGACCCTCAACTATGACAAGCTCGTGATGTCCCCCGGAATCGATTTTCGCTGGGGTGCGATCGAGGGCTACGACGAGAACGCGAGCCGGCGCATCCCGCACGCCTGGAAAGCCGGTGCGCAGACAGCCCTGCTTCGTGACCAGTTGCGTGCGATGCGCGACGGTGGAACGTTCATCATGTCCGCCCCCGGAGGTGCATTCCGCTGCCCGCCGGGACCGTACGAGCGCGTATCGATGATCGCGCACTACCTCAAGACCAACAAGCCGAAGTCCAAGATCCTCGTTCTCGACGCGAAGGAGAACTTCTCCAAGCAGGGCCTGTTCCAGGCGGGCTGGGCCAAGCGCTATGAGGGCATGATCGAATGGGTCGCCGGATCGAAGGGTGGCAGGGTCGAGCGCGTCGATGTCGCCAAGATGGCCGTGTATACGGAAGGCGGCTTTACCGAGCACAAGGGTGACGTGATCAACATCATCCCGGCGCAGACGGCGAGCAACCTTGCACTGGCAACCGGCCTGGGCAATGACGAAGGCTGGTGTCCGGTCAACCAGGCGACCTTCGAGTCGGCCAAACATCCCGGTATTTACGTGATTGGCGATTCCGCGATTGCCGGCGCGATGCCGAAGTCGGGTCACGCTGCCAATAACCAGGGCAAGATGGCTGCCGTGGCGGTGGTGAGTGCGATCCGCGGTTACGCGGTACCCGAGCCTTCCGCGGTGAATACGTGCTACAGCCTGGTTGCGCCGGATTACGGCATCAGCATTGCCGCGGTGTATCGGCTCAAGGACGGCGCCCTGGCAGGCGTGCAGGGCTCGGGCGGGCTGACCCCGGCCGATGCGAGCGTTGCCGATCTCCGGCGCGAAGCCAACTACGCCGCGGGCTGGTATACCGGCATTACCGAGGACACCTGGGGCTGATCCCGGCGATCGTCGCGAATAGACGGGCGGCTTCGGCCGCCCGTTGTTGTTTACGCCCCAAGTTTGAACAGCCCGCCCGGTAGCGCACGGCGATCCCGCAAGCCTTTCTTTTGGTGCCGCTCGATAAGACGGTGCTCGAACGTGCGATCCGATGCGTGAACGGGTCCAAGCTCTGCTAGCATTGCGCGCTAGCCACGACGAATAGCTTTCCATACCCCATGCACGAATTGCTAACCCAGGAGCCGCATCGCATCCTGAAGATCGGGGACACCGAGATCGTCCTGCTCGGCACGGCCCACGTTTCTCCAGCCAGTGCGCGCGCGGTCCAGGCGCTGGTCGCGACGGGCGAATTCGATACGGTGGCCATCGAACTGTGCGACAGCCGTCAGCGTGCGATGCTGGACCCCGACGCCCTCGGAAAGCTCGACCTCTTCAGCGTCATCCGCAGCGGTCAGGCGCCCATGGTCGGGGCCAGCCTTGCCCTCGGCGCCTACCAGCAACGCCTGGCCGAACAATACGGGATCGAACCCGGCGCGGAGTTACGCGCTGCGATCGACGGCGCGCTCGATCAGGGCATCCCGCTGGTGCTGATCGATCGCGAAATCGGCGTGACGCTTCGTCGCGCATACCGGTCGGTTCCGTGGTGGCGCCGGATGGAACTGGTCGGCGGCATTCTCGCGAGCGTGCTTACCCGGGAGAAGATCGAGGAATCCGATATCGAGAAGCTGAAGGAGGGCGACATGCTCGAATCCACCTTCAGCGAGTTCGCCCAGCAGTCTGGCGAACTCTACGGCCCCGTGATCGACGAACGCGACCGCTACATGGCGGCGAGGCTGCGCATGCTGGCCGACGAGGGCGCCGCGCGCCGCGTGCTCGCGGTCGTCGGTGCCGG
>DAOMNN010000051.1:2760-25524 GCA_035443825.1 Rhodocyclaceae bacterium
GCATGCTGGCCGACGAGGGCGCCGCGCGCCGCGTGCTCGCGGTCGTCGGTGCCGGTCATCTCAAGGGCATCGAGAACTATCTCGGCCAGAGCGACGGAGGTCCAGAAGAGACCATCCGCAAGCTCGAGGCATCCCCTCCCAGGGCGCGCTGGCCCAAGCTCGTGCCGTGGGTCATCGTGGCGGTCATACTTGCCGGTTTCGTGATCGGTTTCAGTCGCAATACCGACCTCGGCTATCAGATGGTGCTTGAGTGGTTCCTGATCAACGGCGGACTCGCCGCGATCGGCGGCGTCATCGCGCTTGCCCATCCGCTGACCGTGCTCACTGCGGCCCTCGGAGCACCCCTGACGTCGCTGAATCCGACCATCGGCATCGGCTTCGTCGCCGCGGCGGTCGAGCTGTGGCTGCGCAAGCCGAACGTGGAAGACTTCTCCCGGCTGCGCACCGACGTCAGCCACATCAAGGGCTGGTGGCACAACCGCGTCTCACGCGTCCTGCTGGTGTTCTTCCTCACCACGCTCGGCTCGGCGATGGGCACCTACATTGGCGGTGCGCGCATCTTCGGGCATCTGCTCGGGTCGGGGGGCTGAGCCGGCCGGCACAAACACGACGTCGGGCAAGGACCGACCGGATCGTCTCAGAGCTTTACCAGCGTCAGGGTCACCAGGCGCATCCCGGCGCCGTCGGGAAGCACCACGCATTCCCATGCGGCATCGATCGTCTCGCCCAGGGCGTTGTGCGTCTGGCCCGACGGGCGCACGAGAATCGTGTCGTTGGGCTGTCGCTCGACGGGCCAGTCGTTCTCGGCCGTGAGCTTCGCCGAATCGGGATCTGGGAGGGTCGCGAGCAGTGCCTCTTGGCACGTCTCGCGCGCCTGCTGCATGCGCGCTTCCTCATCCGGCGGCGCAGCGCCGGGATCGGATTCCGTCTGTGCGCCGCATCCCGAGAGGACGAGCGCAAGGACGATGGCGGCGGTGACGGTCGGCGGGGCAGACTTCATTTCTCGGTGCATGGGTGGGTCGGACGAATCGAAAGTTGATGCCGTTCGGGCAACGCCAGGTCGGGATGGTTCCTGAACTAGCGTGATCGATAGTGCTTGCGTGCCGCGCGGGTGGCCTGGGTGATGAATTTCGTTTTCCCCTTGGCGTACGCAATGCGGTCGTTGGGGTGTTCGCGGGCGATGCGGTACTTGAGCGCTTCGTACTCGCGTGCGACTTCAGGCTTGTCGATCAGATAGTCGCGAAAGAGCAGGCGTTCCCATTCGGGCGAGTCGGGTTCGAGCATATGCACGTGATGGGTGCGCCGGCCGGTGGCGTCACGCTTGATGAACCAGATATACGCGGGCACGTTGGCGTCGTACCAGGACGGGCGCCAGAAGTAGTCGTAGCCTTGCGACTGGAGGATCGGCGTGATGACCTTCACGGTCGCGTCCAGCGACGATACTTCCACCAGGATGTCGATGATCGGCTTGGCGGCCAGCCCCGGAATCGCGGTGCTGCCGAAATGCTCGATCCGTCCGATCAGTTCCGATGGAAGGCAGGTTTCGAGATGGCGTTTCTCCTCCGCGAACAGCCGCGGCCAGTTCGGATCATACGGCTCTATGGCAACCTCTTCCTCGATTGCCCTGCGGATGCGTTTCTCCGGTTCATCCATGATTCCGGTCCGGGCGGGGTGCAATGCGCGCGCGAAAATGTACAGCCCCGAGGCTCGCGCCCATGGGCCATTCTAGCAGCCGATCAGCCTCGAACCCGACAGGCTGTCAAATGCGGTGTCTCGCACCGTCCGCCTTTGCGGCTGCCAATCTACCAGCCGAGGTTCTCGATCACGTCCAGGACGATTCCTGTTCCCATCTCGATCAGCAGGATGTCCGAGTCTACCCGCACGTAACGGTGCCGCGGCGGGGGCGCGCCGAATTGCTCCAGCAACGCCCGCGGAAGATCGTGGAAGATCACGTCACGTGGCAGAGGGCGCCCCGTCGACCATTTTCTGGCCAGTCCCGGCGGCATGCATCCGTTGCGCTTCTTGGCCAGCCCCGGCGGGCAGCGGGTGTCGGAATAGTGGCGGCGGTAATAGTCGCGACTGGCCGTCCGGTGGCGGTCGCCGAAACGGATCTCGACGACGACATCGCGCCTGCCGTCGTCGCCGCGCCGCTCGGCGGAGCGCTGGTCACGCTGCTCCGGCTTGCTCCCTCCCTGGTTTCCCGCCCATTCCGGTCGTGCGGCGAGCGCGGGTGTGCTCGCAAGGACGCCGACCGTGAGCGCCGTGATGAATCCCGTTACCAGTGTCCTGTTTCGCATCCGTGTGTTCTCCGTTGTCGCCCAGGCTCGCAGGCTGCTGAACCTGTCTGCGCCAGGTGCGATCTGACCTGATCATGTCACCGGCTCATTCTCTCACGATGCGGGACATCGTCGTGTCCTGTCCGCATCGCGCCTCGGACGAGCGCTGTCTCGGTCGGCACGGGGTGACGATGCCGCGCACCTGCGCTGCACGCACTTGTTCATGACCCGCGCGCCGCTGCAGCGCATGCACGCAGCGCTTCGACGTCGGCGGACATGATCACCTGCAGGTGCCGTGTGATCGCCTCGACCGGCCAGTCCCACCACGCAGCGGCTTCGAGCACGTCTACCACTTCGGCGGAAAAACGCCGGCGGATGGTTTCGGCCGGATCGCCGCCGACCACCGTATACGCGGGGACGTCGCGGACCACGACCGAGCGCGACGACACGATCGCGCCGTTGCCGATCTTCACGCCCGGCATGATCAGCGCATCGTAGCCTATCCACACGTCGTTCCCGATGACCGTGTCCCCCTTGTACGGGAATTCGTCGGGCTCGGGCATGGACTTTTCCCACCCCCCGCCGAAGATCTGGAAAGGGTAGGTCGAGATGCCGGACAGCTTGTGGTTGGCCCCGTTCATGATGAACTTCACTCCCCGCGCGATCGCGCAGAACTTGCCGATGATCAGCTTGTCGCCGATAAAGGGAAAGTGATAGAGGACGTTGCGCTCGAAGCCCTCGGAGTCTTCCGGGTCATCGTAGTAGGTGTACTCGCCCACGATGATGTTCGGGTTGCGCACGGTGTTCCGGATGAAACACACCTGCGGAAACCCCTTCATCGGGTGCGGGTCGGTTGGGTCGGGTCCGTTCATCGTGGATTCCTCTCTTGACGGATTTGCGCTCGGGCAGGTTACCTGGAGGCTGCAGGACTTGAGACTGATCAACTGTGTCGGTGGGCAAAACGGTCCATATTTGCCCGTCTTCTCGTTGCGTAGAACCACCATGCGGCTCGAAAACGGGCGATTCTCGTTTCCCACTCGACTCGCTACGATCGCTCGAGTCCGACAGCCTACCAGCGCGGGGGCTGATGCGTCGGTAAGCGCGAGCTCCGCACGCGCCCATTGCCTGGGAGCTGCCCGCCCTACGTCGGGTGAGCGATCGACGGCGCCCGACGCTACGGTTGCACGTATCGGATGGCTTGCACGGTCATGTCACACTACACTCGAATGGTGGCGACCCGGCCGTACCGTCGCAATGGGGTCGCCTTCGTGCCGACACGACAGAGAGGAGCGACCGATGAGCAACACGACGACCGAAGTGGAATCCGAATGCAGCGCCACCCGGGGCTGCGACGCGATCGAACTGGTGCTTCAGCCGCGTGACAAGGACCTGGGCGGCTTTTCCGTGCGGCGCGTGCTTCCGACCGCGCAGCGCAGAATGGTGGGGCCGTGGATCTTCTTCGACCACATGGGCCCTGCGGACTTCCCGGCGGGCAAGGGGATCAACGTGCGTCCGCATCCGCACGTCAACCTCGCTACCGTCACCTATCTCTTCGAGGGCGAGATCCTTCACCGCGATTCGCTCGGCAGCCTGCAGCCAATCCGTCCCGGCGACATCAACCTGATGGTCGCCGGCTGCGGCATCGTGCATTCCGAGCGCGAGCGACCCGAGGTCACCGCCGCGCCGCACCGCCTGCACGGCCTGCAGCTGTGGCTGGCGCTGCCGGAGGCGGACGAGGAAATCGAGCCCGCCTTCCATCACTATCCGTCGGCCGACATCCCGGCGCTCGACATCGGCGGGGTGCCGGTGCGTGTGATGATGGGCAGCGCCTGGGGCGTGACCTCGCCGGTGCGGGTGTTCGCCGACACGCTCTACGTCGAGGCTCATCTGAAGCCCGGGCAGACGCTGGTGCTGCCGGACGCACCCGAGCGTGCGGTTTATGTCGCCGAGGGCGCGCTGCAAGTGCACGGCGTAGAGATCCCCGAGCACGCGATGGCCGTGCTTTCGAACGCATCCAGAGTCGTGGTCGAGGCCGCCGCCGAAACCCGTCTGGCCATGATCGGCGGCGAGCCACTGGGCACGCGCTTCATCGACTGGAACTTCGTCTCCAGTCGCAAGGAGCGCATCGAGCAGGCTCGGCGCGACTGGCGCGAGGGCCGCTTTCCCAAGGTGCCAGGAGACGAACATGAGTTCATTCCGCTTCCGGATTGATCGTCCGGGTGAGGGTCACGTTGCGCGCTGACCGACGCGTTTCGCGAACCAGATGTCCGGCTTGCCTGGCCCGTTCGCGTCCGGCAACACCCCGACGATGGTGAATCCCAGGTGCAGATAGAAGTCGCACGGGTGCGCGCCGCGCAGCTTGCGAAAGGCGCGAATGGCCCCGGGGATGTCCGGGTAGAGGTCGATACCGCTCAGGCTCGTCTCGTCGTTCTCGTCATCGCTGCCCAGCCAGATCGTAATGCCGCCCTGCGCGGCGACGAGGCGCTCAAGATCCTCGACCAGGGCGCGCCCGATTCCCCGCTCGCGATGCGCCGGCGCAACCACCAGCGGATGCAGCTCCCACACCCGCCCGCCGTACATCGGCATGGCGCCGACCCACCCGATTACATCCCCCGCCGGCCCCAACGCGATGCGCCCGATCTTCCCCGGCGCAAGGGATTCGATCGTCTCTCGCCGCGCCAGATCCAGGTCCGGCCATTCGTCGGTGCGGTCGCGAAAGACCTCGAACAGCAGCGCGGCGGCCTGTTCCACGTGGTCGGGTGCGTCGGTCGTGAGGTCGATGATGCGGTGGTTCATGTGTGGGGAGTCGCGCAGGTCCACAGTTACTCAATCACACACAAGCATGACGGCGAGGTTCGTCAGAATTCCTGCAAAAATTTCGACAGGAAGATATCTGGCCTGCCTTCGTAGCATCCGGCGGCGCACCGGCAGTGCATCAAAGCCAGGCCTGCCCGATGTCTGTCCATGTCTGGCCTGTCTGGCCTGTCTGGTGTCGTGGTTGAAGGGCTCAGCGCGTGTCGGCATCCTGGATGTGCATGTCCAGGCGCTCGATCAGGCTGCGATCGCGCTCGGTCCGCGGGTTGGGCGTGGTGAGCAGCTGATCGCCGTAGAACATCGAATTTGCTCCGGCCACGAAACACAGCGCTTGCAGCGCATCGTCCATCTTCTCTCGTCCGGCCGACAAGCGTACGAAGGTGCGCGGCATCGTGATGCGTGCGACTGCGATCGTGCGCACGAACTCGAAGGGATCGATCGGCTCGGCCCCGGCCAGGGGCGTGCCTGGGATGGGTACAAGGTTGTTGATCGGTACCGATTCCGGATAGGGCGTGAGGTTCGCGAGTTGTGCGATCAGGCTGGCCCGGTGTGCGCGGGTCTCGCCCATGCCGACGATGCCGCCGCTGCACACCTTGATACCGGCCTCGCGCACATTGTCCAGTGTGTCCAGCCGATCCTGATAGGTACGCGTGCTGATCACGCTGCCATAGTACTCGGGGGCGGTGTCCAGATTGTGGTTGTAGTAGTCGAGGCCAGCGTTCTTGAGCTCGTGCGCCTGGTCGGCGTCCAGCATGCCGAGCGTCATGCAGGTCTCCAGGCCAAGTGCCTTGACCTTGCGGACCATCGTCGACACACGCTGCATGTCGCGGGCCTTCGGCGAGCGCCACGCCGCGGCCATGCAGAAGCGGGTCGCCCCCTGCGCCTTGGCGTTCTGCGCCGCTGCGAGTACCTCGTCGAGCGGCATCAGCTTGGCCGCCTTCACGTCGGTATCGAAATGCGAGGACTGCGAGCAGTAACCACAGTCCTCGGTGCAACCACCGGTCTTGATCGACAACAGCGTCGACAACTGGATCTCGTTCGGATCGAAGTGCTCACGGTGAACCGCCTGTGCGCGGTACACGAGGTCCATGAAAGGCAGCGCGAACAATGCCTCGATGTCTTCGACACGCCAGCTTGCCGAAGACGCCTGGGTCGGGCGGGTGTTCTTGCCGCGCAGGGCGTCGGTGGAAATGGTGGCCAGTGTCGTCATGTCGTGTTCACGTATGGTGTTGCTGTTGGAAGGAATGCTTGCAGTATCGAGGCGCCAGATGGTAGCAGAGGGGGACCGGCTTGGCTTCGTGCCATCCAGCGGAGGGCGGCAAAGCCAGGGCCGACCCCAACGGCTCCTGCCTGGCATCGGTCCGTGGGAAAACGAGACGTCAGCCCTGGTGATAGCGAATCAGACGGCTTCGACCGACATTCGAGGGCTCCCGGCAATCCGGATTCGTCGATCAGCCAGACAAGGCGATTCTGATCCCCTGGTCTCCACACGGGAAACGGCAAGTCATTCCTGCTTGGTCCAGACCCGCGCATCTGTGCGGTATCGAACAGAGCCGGATGGTCATTGCGATGACCATTCCGGGGTGCAACTCCTGCTGGTGAGGGGCCCCTCAAGGCGTTTGCATCAGTCCGCGACCCCCCGGCACCATGCTGTGTGGGGGCGCTACCTCGCACTATCGGGCGCGAGAACACGTGAGAAGATGAATGGCGCAGTCTGCCCTCCCTGAGCGTGAAATCGAAGAAGGCCCGCTGTCACCGTGGTGGGTTCGGTCGGTACTGATTGTCCTTGCGGTGGGGTTCACCGGCCTGATCGCCATTACCTCGCTTGCCTACCGAAACGCCCCGCCGATCCCCACGAATGTAGTAGACGAAGCCGGAGCCACGGTGTTTACCGGCGACGATATCCGTGATGGGCAAGCCGTGTTCCTGCGCTACGGGCTGATGAACAACGGGTCCATATGGGGGCACGGCGCCTACCTGGGGCCTGACTACTCCGCGCAAGCCCTTCACCAGATCGGCATCGATGTCGCGGCGGATCTGTCTCAGGAACACTACGGTCAACCGTGGTCGGCATTGACGCCGATGGAGCAGGCCGCAATCCGCGCTCAGGTGGCCGTCACACTGAAGACCAACCGTTATGACGCCGACAGCGAAACGCTGCGCCTGACCGCGCCCGAAGCCCGGGCGTACCGCAGGCAGATCGGGCAATGGAGCCGCTATTTCGACGATCCTGCGGGCAACGGTGGCCTGAAACGGGGCCTCGTCAGCGATGAGACGGAACTCCATCAACTCACGGCGTTCATTACCTGGGCAGCCTGGGCCTCGGTGGCCAACCGGCCGGGCGCCGATTTTTCGTACACCAACAATTTCCCGTACGACCCGGACGTTGGCAATCGGCCGACGCCGGGCGCGTTGCTGTGGAGTGCGCTGAGCCTGCTCGTCCTGCTCGCCGGGATCGCCGCAGTGCTGCTCGCCTTCGGCAAGTTCGACTATCTCGGCTGGATCACGCGCGGCCACCATGTGCATCCACAGGTCATCCCGGGCCACGCCAGCGCCGGACAACGCGCGCTGGTGAAGTTCTTCGTGGTGGTCACTCTGCTGTTCCTCATGCAGACGCTGATCGGCGGCGCACTCGCCCACTACCGTATCGAACCGGACAATTTCTATGGCTTTGCGCTGGAGACGATCTTCCCTAGCAATCTGTTGCGGACCTGGCACCTGCAGATGGCCCTCTTCTGGATCGCCACTGCCTATGTGGCCGCCGGATTGTTTCTGGCGCGCTCACTGCGCAACGATGAGCCGCACTGGATGGCGCCGGCCACGCACGGGCTGTTCGCAGCCTTCGGGCTGGTCATCTTCGGGAGCCTGCTCGGGGAATGGGGGGGCATCGAGGGTCTGCTCGGCAGTTGGTGGTTCTGGCTGGGCAACCAGGGCTGGGAATACCTGGAGCTCGGTCGGCTCTGGCAGTACTTGCTGGTAGCCGGCCTGTTCGCCTGGTTCGGCATGCTGTGGTTGCTGGTCCGACCGCGTGCCCTGGCCAATCCGGAGGCGCGGCCATTGGCCAGGGTGTTCCTGCTCGCTTCGCTGGCGATCCCTGTGTTCTACATCCCGGCGTTGTTCATCGGCGCGAAGATGAACTTCACCGTCGTCGACACCTGGCGATTCTGGATCATCCATCTGTGGGTTGAGGGATTCTTCGAGTTCTTCGCCACCACGGTTGTCGCGCTGCTGTTCTTTCAGCTCGGCCTGACCCGACGCAACACGGCACTGCGCGTGATCTACCTGGACGGGATCCTGTATTTCCTGGGTGGCCTGATCGGCACTGGCCACCACTGGTACTTCAATGGCCAATCCCATTTCAACATGGCGTTGTCGGCGATGTTCTCGGTGTTGGAGGTGGTGCCGCTCACGTTGCTGACCCTGGATGCCTGGGACTTCGTTCGCACCACGCGCAGGCAGTGCGACGTCTGCGGCGAGAAGGTCGACATTCCGCACAAGTGGACGTTCTATTTCCTGATGTCGGTCGGATTCTGGAACTTCGTCGGCGCCGGGATGTTCGGCTTCCTGATCAATCTGCCGATCGTCAGCTACTTCGAGGTCGGTACGATTCTCACTACCAATCACGCCCACGCGGCACTGATGGGCGTGTTCGGCATGCTGGCACTGGCGATGATGGTGTTCGTGCTGCGTCAGACGGTGGACGACACGAGCTGGCCGGGCATAGAGAAATACATCCGGATCGGCTTCTGGGGCACCAACGTAGGCCTGGCAATGATGGTCGCGCTGAGCCTGTTCCCCGGCGGGGTGATGCAGGTCTGGGACGTGGTCCAGAACGGCTACTGGCATGCACGCGGGCCGCTCTACACCACCAGCGAAACCGCACAATTCTTCGAGTGGATGCGCATGCCCGGTGACATGGTATTCATTGTGTTTGGCGCTGCGCCACTCGCGATCGCAGCCATCAAGGGCTATGTCCTGTGCCGGATGTCGCCTGCGCCCGCAGTGGCAGAGCGGCCGGGTCCGGTTGGCCGCTCGCATTGACGTCCCCGGATCGTGGCTGACAGGCCGGGGCGGAGCCTGGCCGAAACTGGTGCATCATGCCCGTGAACGCCTTCTCCGCTGTCAAGCCGCTCACCCGCGATGAAGATCCTCTGGAACTATCTCCAACCGTACCGCTGGCTCATCGCCCTCTCGCTCCTCCTGGCGGGGGTGGCGCAGCTGCTCAGCCTGATCGACCCGATCATCTTCGGGATGATCATCGACGACTACGCCCTCCAGCGGGACACCCTGCCGGAGGACGAGTTGATCTCGGGCGCACTCTTTCTGCTCGCCATTGCGGTGGCGATCGCAATTCTGTCGCGGCTTGCCAAGGCGCTACAGGAGTATGTCGTCCGGCTCGTGGTCCAGAAATTCGGGGTGCAGATCTTCAACGACGGGCTTCGTCAGACGCTTCGCCTCTCCTACCAGGAGTTCATGAACCAGCGCAGTGGCGAGACGCTCTCGATCCTTCAGAAGGTCCGCACGGACACCGAGAGGTTCATCAACGCATTCATCAACATCCTCTTCTCGTCGGTGGTCGGTATCGGGTTCCTGGTCTGGTACGCGGTGGCCAGGCACTGGGCCCTGGTACCCGTGTTCCTGATCGGCATCCTCGTGCTGGGAGGGCTGACGGGGCTGTTGAGCGGCAGGATCAAGACGCTCCAGCGCAGCATCAACCGTGAGACCAACAAGATGTCGGGGGTCATCACGGAGTCGTTGCGGAACATCGAGCTGGTGAAGAGCCTGGGGCTGACGTTCCAGGAGATCCGCAGGCTGCGCGATCACACCCACGAGATCTTCAGCCTGGAGATGGTGAAGGTCCGTCAGGTGCGGACGCTCTCCTTCCTCCAGGGGTCGGCACTGAGCCTGCTGAGGCATTCCATCCTTTTCACGCTCCTCTGGCTGATCTTCCGGGACGTGCTGAATCCCGGTGAGCTGATCGCAATGCAGTTCATCACGGCACAGATCTTCATTCCGCTTCAGGACCTCGGCAACATCATCGTCCTGCACAGGGAGGCCGACGCCTCGATCCGGACGTACGACGAACTCATGCATCGGCCCATCGAGACCAACCCGGAATCCGCGATCGAGACCGGCAACATCCACCACCTCCGATTCGATCACGTGGTGTTCCGGCACAACGACGCCGGCGTGAACGCGATCGACGACATCTCCTTCGAGGCGCACGCCGGTGACACGATCGCGTTCGTTGGTCCATCGGGTTCGGGCAAGTCGACCCTGGTTCGGCTGCTCGTGGGGCTTTACAAGCCGGTCGAAGGGCAGATCTACTACAACCAGACCTCCACGAAGGACATCCGGTTCAACCCGGTGCGGCGCCAGTTTGGCTTCGTCACCCAGGACACGCAGCTCTTTTCCGGGACGCTTAGGCAGAACTTGCTCTTCGTGAAGCCCGACGCCACCGACGAGGAGATGCTGTCGGCCCTGGGGAAGGCGTCGGCGATGGGGATCGTGAATCGCACCCCCGAGGGCCTCGACATGACGATCGGGGAGGGTGGGGTGAAGCTGTCGGGCGGCGAGAGACAGAGGATCTCGATCGCACGCGCCTTGATCCGCAACCCGCGGCTGCTGATCTTCGACGAAGCGACGTCGGCCCTCGACTCCCTGACCGAGGACGAGATCACTGAGACCGTCAAGGAGGTTTCGCTCTCCAGCGAGCGCATCACGATCCTCATCGCACACCGGCTCTCGACCATCATGCACGCCAGCACGATCTTCGTTCTCGAGAAGGGGAAGATCGTCGAAATGGGCGGCCACGAGGACCTGGTGGCCCTGAAGGGGCTGTACTACGCGATGTGGAGGCAGCAGATCGGGGAGCGGTGAAGGCCCGGCGCTCTGACGCTCGTCCCTGCGGCTGTCGAGCACAAGCAAACGGATCGGACCTCGCGTCATGGCACCCAGCGGTGGTGCAACAAAGCGAGGTCTGCCCCCATGTTTGCTCGCCCGGCCGTCATGCCGTGGCGGAAAGCATGCACGCGGCCATCTGCGGCATGGACCCGGTCGGCGGCGCCTGGCTGATCCGAAACTCCGGATCACTGGTCCCAGGCCGGCGTGCCTGGCGGCGGCTCTGGCCGTTCAGGACATGTGCGCCGGTACGGCAAGCTACCGAACTCGGCCTGCCACTCGCGGCGGGTGAGGTTGCGTTCCACAAGCCTGCACACCGTATCTACAAGCCCCTCAGACGACAGCGAATGCACCTGGTCTGCGATCAGCCATCGTCCTTCGCCCGCTATTGACAGCGTGCCGGCAGCGCGCTCGAGCGGCACGCGCAGCAACTCGGCGCCGTTATCCATATTCCAAACGCGCACGCTGTATTGTTCGTCCCGGTCGTGCGGCCTGTGGATCACTTGCGCCATCAGGCGGCGCGCCGTTAGATTCCATTGCACCAGCTCGACGTCTCCCGGATGGATCAGCTCCGATCGCGATGCCCACGGTTCCGTGTCGAAGACAAGAACGCGGTCCAGGCCATGCACAAGCAAGTGCCGGCCGTCCGGGCTGAACTGCAAGCTTCTGGAGAAGTTCTCGCGTAGGCCACCGGGCGTCACCACGGCGCTGCGCTCCTCGTAGCCCTTGCGCTCGAGCGTCGGCACGCTCCAAAGCCCCACGGTGTGGTAACTGGCAACCGCGACCATACGGCCACGGCCATCGAGCGCGAGCGGGCCGTAGTTCGATTCGGGCAGATCGGCGCGGGCGAGCAGTTGCCCGGCTGGCAGCTGCCGCACGCTCATCTCGCCTCGCCATAGCAGCACCAGGTGGCCGTTGTCAGTCAATGCCACCGGGCCTGGCGCATCGATCCGCGCTGTTTCGCCGCCCGTGGCAACGTCGAAGACCCTCACGGTTTCGCCGCAGCCAAAAGCCACGGTCTTTTCGTCCGGCGAGGTCACGATCGAGCCCACTTCGCAGTCATCGCCCGGTTCAAGCCGCGACCACGGTGAGGTGCGCCACACTTGGCTGCCCGCGTTGCGGTAGAGCAGCGCCAGAAGTGCGCCGTGCTGCGACCTCCTCCACTCAGCGTCGAGGGCCGACCCAAGGTGCTGGGCAAACAAGGGCCGATCGGTCGACCCGGCCACACCGTCGGGTGCCGCTGGATCGAGAATCCGCAATTCGTCGCCGACCGTCACGGCAACCCACCGGCAGCTCGGATCAATCGCCACCGGCCGGGTGTTTGTGTCGAAGAAACGCAAGAAGCGCGACTCGTGCGGCTGCGCGATATCCCAAGCAACGAGCCCAGACGCATCCGCCAACCAGTGGCGCTGGCCGTCCGGCTCGCTGCAGCTCAGCACCGGTACGCGGTTGCCGCGCCGCACAGACAGTCGCAGTGGCGGCGGTGGCGGGCGTGTGTCCCACTGCGCCAGGCCAGTGAGGTTGTCCAAGGTCACGAACCGACGCCCGAAATGAGGCTCCCACGGCCGGCCGACCCAGATTATCGGCGCAATCTGCGATGCGCGCGCGAGCTCGGTACCGCTGAACGGGTCCCACACCCGGGCGGTGCGGTCGGTGCTGGCCGACAGTAGTTCGGGCTCTGAGTTGCCGAACGGCGTGGCGTACAGCCGCAAGTGTGTGATCTCGTCGGCATGCGACATGCGCGTGACGACGGCGCGCCTGGGCACGTCCCATACGGTGATGCGGCCACCGCGATCGCCGCTCGCGAGCAGATCGCGACGCTCGTCGAAGGCAAACACGTTCACCCGTGCGTCGTGAGCCAGGCGCGCATGCGTCTGCCAGGTTTCCGTCGAGACGACATGCAGCTCGTTGTCGGCCAAGTTGTTGACTGCGATATATTCCCCGCTCGCGCTGTAGCCGATGAAGGCCGTGCAGCACAGGCTCCACGTCGTCGTGCTCGAATCCTGCGCGCGCACGCGCGCGATGCGTTTGCCGTTGTCAACGTTCCAGACCGTGATGTCGCCCTTCTCATCGACACCGGCCAGATGTTCGCCGTTTGGACTGAAGGCGAGCGCCAGCTGGGTGCCGCCGGCCTCATCGAAGACGCGCACCGGCACCGCTGCATCGGCGGCGTCGATCACGCGCAGATCGCGATGGCAGCCGATCGCCAGTAGGGTCGCGCTCTCGCCGCCAAAGGCGGCCCCGACCGCCCCGCAATCCTCGATGTGCCGGGGGCTGTCGCCGTTGGTGAACAGCAGCACGGTGCCGTCACGTACATTGGTGAGCAAGACGTAGCGGCCGCCGCGGTCCACGTGGACGTGTCGAGTGCGGCCGCCCGTGTCGAAGCGAAAGATCTCGCGCATGTGGCCGGCATGGACCACGCGCAGCACGCGCTTTGCGTCGGCGAAAGCGATGAAGACCCCGGCGCTGCTGACCGCATCCACATCAATGATGCCCGCATGGGGAAGTTCGGCATGCCGCACCGGGAGACGGGCGATAGTGCGCCGTAGCACCTGGTCGGCCTCGAGGTTCGGCAGTATGCGTAACGACTCTGCCGCAAGCAGGGCCGACTTCTGCACAAGGGCGGGGTCAGCCGCAGCTTGTGCCTCGGCCCGCGCAGCGAGTTGGCGCGCTTGCGCCGCGTCGCGCTGACGTTCGGCCTCATGTTGCGCCTCGATCGCCTGACCTCGTTCGATCAGTGCCCAGATCGCGAGCCCGATCGCCGTGACCAGCGCCGCGAGGACGAGGGAGCGTGTGGTTCGCTGGCGCCGCAGCGCGGCCTCCCGGCTGCGCGTGATAAAGGACGCCTGCAGCGGCACCGGCGCGGGGTCGGTGTGGCTGGCGCCGGCGGCCAGCCAGCGCTCGGCCTCCTCGAGCTCGCGGCCGCGCAGCAGTCGGGCATCGTCGTGCCCGCCGGCCTCCCATTCCTGCGCCCGCACGATCAGGCGCGTGTGCTCGCGCACCCAGTCGAGATCGACGTCCAGCCCGGCCACGAGCTGGCGCACGCCCTCTGCGAAGTCATCGTCTTCGCGGAGCATCACCCAGTTCAGCCTGGCCAGCGCTTCGGGCACGCTGCCGGATGGGGCGTCGCGCCACAGTACCGGTACCAGGCGTTTGCCCTGCTGTACCGCGTGTTCCAGCTCCTGGCCGCAGATCTGCGATGCTACCCAGGCCGGGCTGATGACGAATAGCGCAGCGTCGGCGCCGTCGATCGCACGCCGTATCTCGGCCAGCCACTCGGCGGTCGGCGCGATGCCTTTCCAGTCAACCCAGGCGTCTCGGTCCAGGGCGGTTAACGCCTCGTGCAGACGGTGTACGAATCCCTGGTCCTGACGCGAGTAGGAAATGAAGACGGCAGTCATCGGGGCACCCTCGCGCATCCTCGTACAACAACATTCCACTTCGCCGAAACAGTGGCGGCGTGTCCTTGAAAAATAGCGCAATCACTGACGGACGGCATCCCCCGACATCCCGGTAACCTTGGTACTCGCGTGCGGACGATGAGTCTGGCTCGGGACTACTGGGCGACCCCGTGTATTCCCATGTCCCACCTGCGGGTCATTCCGATCCCGCATGAGATGCCGGATATGCGACTGCAGGTGGTCCACCCCGGCAGGTCAAGGAATCGGTCAGCCTTGATTTGCGCGGGAGTCCATATTCAAAGGGTAGGGTCAGCAGCACGCTGCTTCCAACGCGAGCAGCAACACCTGGACCCTTCGCCCACCTCGTGCCACTGGCACCGCCCGAACCCCCGGCCTATGCTTATAAATGCGCTACCCGGAAGCGATGACTACGTCAGGAATCCGGGCCGGAGTGAACGAAAGGAGCGCACATGCTTACCAACACATCAGTCACCACCATGTTGCCAGTCGTCGACATGGCACGTGCCCGAGCCTTCTACGAGGGCTGCCTCGGCCTTCGACCCGGAGGCTTCAGGCCCGACGGCAAGTTCGTCTATGAGGTCGGGGGCTGCACTTTGGCGCTGTTCCCGAAGCCCGAAGGAACCAAGGCCGACCACACCGCGATCAGCTTCAAGGTCGCCGACATTGCTGCGAGCATCGCCGAACTGGAGCATGCAGGAGTTCGCTTCGAGGACCATGACTTTCCAGGATTGAAGACCATCAATCACGTGTGCGTCCTGGGAGCAGAAAAGGCAGCCTGGTTCAAGGACCCCGAGGGGAACTATCTGTGCATTCACGAGGACCTGCCGGAACGGCCGGCACTCCGACCCGACGCCGAGCGTGCTGGCTGAGGCAACGCGGTCGAGATGGGTTACTGCTCCGACGAACCTCGTATCGAGGACTGCTCCGACAACCACGGAAGTGCCGAGTGTCAAGGATCTGCGCGGCTCGCATGAGCGGCGTGGATTGGCACGCACCCTGGCAAAGACTGGCGCAAGCCGGGCTCACGGGAATCGCGGGTCCCCGTGCGATCCCGCGCGCCTGTCACCGACTGCGCGGCGTGCAGCGACCAGCCGGCGCGCACAACGAAATGGCAAGGCGGGAGGTGTTGCCACCAACCCTCTCAGGTGAGAGACCACCGGCCTGCACCGCACGCATCGCGTAGCTGCCGGCACCGGTTCAGGATCGAGCGGGTATTGCGCTTGCAGCTTGACCCGCAGCGCTTCGGCTTAACACAACGTTGCAATTCGGCCGCAGGCCGACTGCAGCGTCCTGCTAAGCTCACGATGTATATGCTTTTCAACTCGTCCGCACCGACGAGTTGGCCTGCTTCTGGACATGACAGGAAGATTGCCCGTGCCTTCTTCTACCGACCCGCAACGGAACCAGCTTCTCGCCGCCCTCCCGGCACGGGACCGCGCGCGTCTTCTCCCGAATCTGGAAAGGGTCTCGCTTCCGCTGGGCGAGACGCTTTACGAATCAGGCGCCCCGGTGCGCCACGTTTACTTCCCCACGGATGCAGTTGTATCGCTGTTCTATGTCCTGGAGGACGGCGCCTCGGCCGAGTTCGCGGTGGTCGGCAGGGACGGCCTGGTCGGGGTGTCGCTGTTCATGGGGGGTGAAAGCACCCCCAGCCGCGCCGTGGTGCAAAGTGCAGGGCATGCCTACCGGCTTACAGGGCGGATTCTGAAGGAAGAATTCAATCGCGTCGGCGGCCGGCGCAGCGGCGCACTGCATATGTTGCTGCTGCGCTATGCCCAGGCACTGGTCACGCAGATGGCCCAGACCGCCGTCTGCAACCGCCATCACTCACTTGACCAGCAGGTTTGTCGCTGGCTGCTGCTCTTTCTCGATCGCCTGCCCTCGAACGAACTGGCCATGACCCACGAGTTGATCGCGAATATGCTGGGGGTGCGCCGGGAGGGCGTAACCGAAGTTGCCGGCGCGCTGCAAAGGGCTGGCCTCATCGAATACCACCGCGGCCACATCACCGTGCTCGACCGGGCCGCGCTGGAAGCGCGCACCTGCGAGTGCTATGCGGTGGTCAGGCAGGAGTGCGATCGCCTGCTGCACGGATCGCCCGCTACGGAGATCGCGTCCCGCCGGCCAGCGGCAGTCATCCGTCGAATCGCATGACCAGACCGTCGGATGATCTGTTCCCGTTTGGGTGCAGCTTGCTGCCAGCGAGCGGCTGGTTGGTGTCGAGTGGATCGTCGTCGCGACTGAATCAAAGTGGACCGGCGCACGAATTGATTCGAGCCTGAGGTCTTTAAAACACATCGAGGGGCGTTTTCCCAAAGCGCCGGCAGACGAGCAGGGGTTCAATCCGCTTCCGGAATGAATGCCCCGGGGCCGAGACGACGCTGGAGCAAAGATATCAAGCCGATCTTGCTAGCCGCCATCGCGCTGGTCCCGCTTGCAGCCTGCAAGACGCTTGCCGATCTGTCGGCGGGCGGCGAACCGCTTGGCATCGAGCGCCGGGTAGAGCATCCAGAGCGTTCCGCCATCCCGGCACGGCCCTTGCGCGCACGCGGCAACGAACCGCCGTGGCTTGCGACGCTCAACGATGGCGAGCTTGTCCTGGTCACCGATTACGGCGTCCGACGCCGTGCGATTCCGGTGCTGGACACGCAGCGAGGCGGAAACGTCACGCGCTATCGGGCGGCGGACGGCGAGGTGTCCCTTGTGATGACGGTGCGAAGCCGCGTGTGCAACGACAGCATGAGCGGCATGCCGTATCCCTATTCGGTCGAGCTTGCGACCGCACAAGGGGTGCTGCACGGCTGTGGCGGCGAGCCGGTCGAGTTGCTCGCCGGGCGCGAATGGGAAGTGACGCGGCTCGACGACCGGGCGCCGGTGCGCGGCTCGCGCATCACACTGCGCTTCGTTCCCGAAGACGGCCGAATTGCGGGCATTGCCTCTTGCAACCAGTTCAGCGCGGCGTTCACGCTGACCGGGGAGAATCTGCGATTTTCCAGCGCCATGACCACGAAGATGGCGTGCTCCGAACCGCTGATGGAGCAGGAACTGGACTTCCTCCGACTTCTTTCGGACGTGAGCACCTTCGACATCGACGGGGCCGGCATGCTCGAACTCATCGGCGCCGAAGGTCGCCTGGTCGCAAGACCTGCCCCGTCGTCTCGCGATTGTTGCAGGCGGCTTGGCGGACTAGACTGATCGCATGAAGGACGACCTGCTGCAGAACATACGCTTTTGCACGGCCCCGGACGGCGTTCGCCTGGCCTATGCAACGCTCGGGAAGGGGCCGCCACTGGTTCGTGCTGCCCACTTCCTTACCCATGTCGAGTACGACCTGAAGACGCCGGTGTGGCGCCCTTGGCTGGCCGGGATGTCCCGTGGCCGCGCGCTGATCCGCTACGACGGGCGCAATTGCGGGTTGTCGGACGCGACGCCGGACGTGCCTACGATCGACGACCTGGTCGGCGACCTGGAGGCCGTGGTCGACGCGGCCGGGCTCGATCGCTTCGCCTTGCTGGGCAGCTCGCAGGGTGCGGCGATCGCGGTCGCCTATGCCGCCCGCCATCCGGAGCGTGTCGCCTGCCTGATCTTGCTGGGAGGTTACCTGCGAGGTCTCGCACGACGCGATCCGACCCCCGATCAGGTGCGTGAGGGCCATCTCCTGCAGGAACTCGTCGAGATCGGATGGGGGCGCGACAACCCTGCCTTCCGGCAGGTGTTCACATCGATGCTCATTCCCGACGCAACGCCGGAGCAGGTGCGCGGTTTCAACGAACTCCAACGCCTGTCGGCGTCCGCCGAGAGCGCGGCGCGCACGTTCGCGGCCAATGCGGACATCGACGTGAGCTCTTTGGCTGCCCGGGTTGCCTGCCCGACGCTGGTCATGCACGTCCGCGGAGACGCGCGCGTGCCGTTCGAGGAGGGCCGTCTCATCGCCGCGAGCATTCCCGGAGCGCGCTTCGTTCCGCTGGAGGGGCGCAACCACATCCTCCTCATGCATGAGCCCGCGTTCGAGCAGTGCCTTGCGGAACTGCACGCCTTCGTCGACGAGCATCTGGGCGTGCGACCGCAAGACCCGTTTCCCGGGCTGACCCGTCGCGAACGCGAGCTGCTCGAACTGCTCGCCCAAGGATTCGACAACATGCAGATCGCCGCCCACCTGGGGCTGACGGAGAAGACCGTGCGCAACAAGGTCAGCATGGTGTTCGACAAAGTCGAAGTCGGCACGCGGGCGCAGGCTATCGTGCGGGCGCGAGAGGCTGGGTTCGGCCGCACCCGCAGCCCACGCTAGGCCAGCCCGGGACGGCTGTCCCGGAGTTTCCCGTCCGGCCGGGGCGGGCATCACCCGATCGGGACAGCCGCCTTCTTTCGTCCGCCGCCCCGTAGCGCTCCAATGGGAACCATCCGGTCCCCACTACACGAGCGTGCCATGCCAACCCGCAATCCAGCAGCCTCGCCGATTCAGTTGGCCCCGATCCGTTGGTTGTCGAGCGCGATGCCTCAGACCGCGTGCCGACTCGCCCTGCGGATCTGGAACGCGCTTCGCCGGGAGGCGGAGCGGTCGGACCGGCAGGTGCCCTACTGTTAGCCTTCAGCCGGAGGTGTCGACAGGCACGATGTCCGCGCGTGACCATCGAGCCTGGCCCCTTCCGTCTTGTGGGCCGAACAGCGTGCTTGGGTGCGCTCGGAGCCTGTCCGGACGTTGGGAAAACTCGTCAATGGTGTCTATATTGATACAGGAGCACGATTGGAGAACGAGATGGCGCGAAAATGGATCACGCTTGCCGATCGCCTTGCTTGGCTGATGGCGGGCTATGGGGCAGGGGTGATTCTTTCGCAACGTAGCCCCCCTCAGCCCCGTGGGCCCCTCCAGTGGGCTCGGTCGTTTACACTTTGGTATCAAGTGCGCGACCACCCCGACTATCTGCGCCTCCCTGAGGAGTTTCGCATCGGGGGCATGCACGCCTCAAGCTACATGGACAAGGATCAGTGCGAGCTCGACGTCGATCCGAACGGCGACCCGACCGGAACGGCGCCGCCAACGTCGGTCATTTCGGGGAATCCGGGGCAGCAGGGTTTCAACGTGACTCTGCGGACCACCAACCCCGTAAACCTTGCCACGGGCCAGCCCGGGCATTGTGCTGCGGACCATCGTGTCACCGAGCTCGTGGCGAGCTTCGGGAGTTCTAGCCGTGCCTTCAGTATCGGTCAGTGGATCGACTTCACCGGGGTCAACATCCGGCTCGCCAGCGGCCGAGAGTACCTCGGCAGCGTGCAGGGGTCGAATGCCTGGTTCCGGGGGCGCATTCTGTCGATCCAGAATGCAATCGTAGACGGCAGCTTCAGCTTTGTGATCCAGGAGAAGCAGGCTGGGCCGACGGTGATCTTCGGCTATTGCAACTTCAAGGTTTGAGCCGTATCTGGTGCCGATGCACGAATACAGGGCAAATGGCACTTGGCCTCACGCGGCACGGTACTCGGCCGACTGTCGCCCGTTGCAGGTGCACATGATTGGTCATCAGCACATAGGCGTGGATCCGGCAGTGCGTCTTGTCGGCGTACTCGGTCAGCCAATCGAGGTAGCGACGGTAGTCCTCATCGGTGAAGAAGCAGGGCCGGAAAACCGTGGACTGTCCCCTATTACCCTCTATTACCCCCGGGTATCGATGTGTCCAGCCGCGGTGCTACAAAGGCAGGCTTGACCCCATGGGTTGGTGACCGCAGGGCGGGCAACTCATCGATCAGGTGGATGAACCGATTGAATCCGCACGGCAGATCGGTCTGTGGGGGAGGCGACCGAACAGCCACAGCATCGCGACAGCCAGCGCAAGCAACGGCATCGATCCGGGCTCGGGAACGCCGTTAGGCGGCGGCGCTGAAACGCCGATATAAAATCCGCCGAGGGAGAAATTTCCAGCGATGGACTGGGGCATGGCGGTCTGAGTGAAGCCGGTGTCGCTCAGGAAGTCGGCCTGGCTGGCATAACTGATCAGGAACAGGTCGGTCTGGCCGACGACATCGATGTCGCGTTCAAAGATCAGGTGCCAGCCGCCGAGGGGATCGACGCTGAACCCGCCGAGGGAGAAATTTCCAGCGATGGACTGGGGCAGCGCGGTCTGAGTGAAGCCGGTGTCGCTCAGGAAGTCGGCCTGGCTGGCATAACTGATCAGGAACAGGTCGGTCTGGCCGACGACATCGATGTCGCGTTCAAAGATCAGGTGCCAGCCGCCGAGGGGATCGACGCTGAACCCGCCGAGGGAGAAATTTCCAGCGATGGACTGGGGCAGCGCGGTCTGAGTGAAGCCGGTGTCGCTCAGGAAGTCGGCCTGGCTGGCATAACTGATCAGGAACAGGTCGGTCTGGCCGACGACATCGATGTCGCGTTCAAAGATCAGGTGCCAGCCGCCGAGGGGATCGACGCTGAACCCGCCGAGGGAGAAATTTCCAGCGATGGACTGGGGCAGCGCGGTCTGAGTGAAGCCGGTGTCGCTCAGGAAGTCGGCTTGGCTGGCATAACTGATCAGGAACAGGTCGGTCTGGCCCGAGACATCGATGTCGCGCTCAAAGATCAGGTGAACGGGGGCGGCGACGGACGGTAGCGACACGATGAGTCCCGCAACAAACAGGAGCGTGCGAAGCCTTGCGATGCCACTGGACCAGAATGCAGCCATGACGCTCTCCATGCTCAACAACCGATGCTGGCCGCAGACGGTGCAGGAGGCCGGCTGCGGACAATCAGGATTGACCGGCGCGACGTTGGTGAGTCAAAAGCAAGATTTCGGCCATCATTTGTCGAGCGTATGGAAATAATCTTGTATTCAGGTGCTTACAAGAGCACGCTCAAACGTGACGGCCGGATTCCGCAGACGTCCTGTAAAAGATTCCGACACGTGAAATTCGAGCCTAAGGGGAAACCAGAAGGGAAAACCAGGGACAGACCACGGTTTCTGCGAATTCCCCTTAAAACAACTCGCCGGATTGCGGTTCGATCGGCTTGCGCGGTCGTCCGGAACGCCCGGGTATCGCGCGCCTGCCAAGGGCATCGGACACCTGTGACGCGAACCGCTCGTTGCCCAGAGCGAAATTGCCATTCGTCGCCCGACGAATCTCATCCACCATCCCGGGTTCCAGTTCATGGCGGAACAGTTCGCGATAGGCTGCTTGGCGCGTGCCAGCGTCGTCACCGAGCGCATCGTAGAGAGGGTGGGGCCGTACGAGGCTGTTGGCTTCACCCTGGGCGTTGACACGATAGCTTGACCAGCGGTATTCGGCTGGATGCGGCACCATGCCTGCACGCACGGGATTGAGCTCGATGTAGTGATGGCAGGCCAACAGATAATCCTCCTCCTGCACCAGGCAAGAGCGGAACCGCCCTTCCCACAATGTTCCACTGCGTCGGTAGACCCGATTCACGTATTGCACGTAACGCTGCCCCAGCGACTTCATCAAGGCGCTCCCCGCATCGGCGCGATCGGAAGAGAGCAGCAGATGCACATGATTGGTCATCAGCACATAGGCGTGGATCCGGCAGTGCGTCTTGTCGGCGTACTCGGTCAGCCAATCGAGGTAGCGACGGTAGTCCTCATCGGCGAAGAAGCACGGCTGGCGGTTGTTGCCGCGCTGGATGAGATGGACGGGGACATTCGGCAAGGCGAGGCGAGCGCGTCGCGGCATGAAGGACTCCGGTGGGCGGGCGTAGGCGAAGTCTAGCAGGGCCGGAAAACCGTGGTCTGTCCCCTATTATTCCCTTAACGAGGTTCGGGATCAGCTCAGCTGACTTGCCACCAGCGACGTAACGACGGGTCCGGTAGCCGCCTTTGGCGCGCACGCGCATGCCGTTCTCTTTCATCAGCCGAGCGACACGATGTTTGCTGCACGTTTCACCGGCCTCTCGAAGGTCGAGAAAGACGCGTGGCGCGCCGTATACACCTTGGCTCGCATTGAACGACGCTCGGATCAGACCGAGCAAGCGCCTGTCTTGGCGAGCCCGGTCAGAGACTGGCTTGCTGAGCCACGCGTAGAAGCCGCTCGGCGCAACATCTAGCAAGCGGCACATCCTTTGAACGCTGTGCTCTTTCTGGTTGGATTTGATGAACTCGTACTTGCGACGAACAGCGCTGGTCTCTGGTTTTTTGGACACTTGTTACCTCCGGCATTGTTTCGCTTTCGTCAAAGTGTCCACGAAATCCTGGGAACTCCAGGGTGTCCCCTATTATTCCGTTAATGGATTTCGGCGTAGCCTGAGCAATATTTCACGTCTTTGATGGTTCGAATCCCAACACTATACGTATTCACTCTGGTGAAGTTGACCCTTTTCCGTGGACACCTGAACCTTACGGATCAAGGAGTCCCAA
>DAOMNN010000052.1:0-23829 GCA_035443825.1 Rhodocyclaceae bacterium
GATCACCGCGGGCGTCGGGGCGCTATTCGGGACGGTTGTCTGAGTCGCTGACGGCATCGTCGGACACGTTGCCGGTCACGGGACCGGTCGGCTTGGACGACGCGGCATCGATGATTCCCGACAGCCACTCGCGCAGGAACCCGGTGACCTGGTCGGGTTGCTCCAGGGGCAACAGGTGGCCGCACTCCTCGATGATCTCGAGGCGGGCTCCGGCAATCCCCGCGGCCAGCTCGCGGTGCTCGTCGGGGGGTGTGACCAGATCCTGCCGCCCGCAAAGGATCAGAGTCGGGCATTTGATGTCGCCAAGCGCAGGGCGGCTATCCGCGCGTCCCATGATGGCGCGCTGCTGGCGCACGAACACCTCGGCCCCGAGTCCGGTCGCCATCGAATGGAACATGCCACCAACCTCGGGCGTATTCGCATGCCCGGGATGCGCCATGCGTGCCAGCAGCTTTTCGATGACGGCGGGGAAGTCGGTGCCGGCAAGTTCGATGAGTTGCTCCCGGGCCGCAGTGGCTTCACGCGTTTCCGGGCGTGCGCTGGTACTGAGGAGTGCCAGCGCACGCACGCGCTGCGGTGCCTGACGCATGACCTCGAACGCAACATAGCCCCCCATCGACATCCCGGCGAGGATGAATTTCCCCTCGGGGGCCTGGCTCAGCGCATCCTCAGCAAGCGCCGCGATCGAGTCCGACCCGGTGAGATCGACGACCGTGATGCGGACCAGGTCCGACAGGGCGTCCGCCTGATGCTCGAACAGGCTCGCCCCGTTGAGCAGTCCCGGCAGCAACAAGAGGCTGACTTTCTCCATCTCCATCCTTCCTTTCGACCCGTCGACGCCGCGGCGGTACGCCGTTGCCCGGGAATCATGAACGAGAAGCCTAGTGGCAGTACCTGGCCCGGTCGGTACGACGCCGCACATAGGATTGCCGCACCGATGCGTGGCCGCCGTGCCCATGTGTGCTTCCGTACAGACCCCGAATCGTGCCGTGGGCACGCTTGTCGAGCTAGACACCGGAAATGCGGCCCGGTGAGCAAGGCAACGCCAACCAGTCGACCGCAACGTCATTCACGAGGAGAGAGTCATGAACAAGGATCAGGTCAAGGGCCGCCTGAAGGAAGCAAAGGGCAAGGTCAAGGAAGTCACCGGCAAGGTCGTCGGCAACGAAAGCCTGGAAGTGAAGGGCAAGGTCGAGAAAACCGCCGGAAAGGTGCAGGCAGGCTACGGCGATGCCAAGAACGAGGTCAAGAAAGAGCTCAAGAAAGGTTGATCAGCAGTCATTCGAAAGGAGATGGACATGAACTATGAAACTGGCCAGGCAATAAGCACTGACCCCAATAAGAGCATCGGCAAGCCTGCTCCTGCCATGCTGAGCGCCTCCACCGTGATCGGAGACGACGTCTACAATCAGAAGGGCGAGAGCCTGGGGGACATCAAGGATGTGATGCTGGACCTGCGCAGCGGCAGGGTCGCGTATGCGGTGCTGTCCTTCGGCGGCTTCCTCGGCATGGGAGAAAAACTGTTCGCCGTGCCCTGGAGTGCGTTGACACTCGATGCGCCGAACCACCGCTTCCTGCTCAACGTGGAGAAGGATCGCCTCAAGGATGCGCCGGGATTCGACAAGGACCATTGGCCGGACATGTCCGACCAATCCTGGGAGAAGGGCATCCACTCCTACTACGGCACGAAGCCGTATCCGGCAGAGCCACGCCTCTGACCCGTGACACCCCCTTCGCGCGGCCACGTGCCGCCGGAGGGGGCTTCCTGCAGCGCCGTACACGCCGGCGATCGGAAACGGGCCCGGCCAACAGGCCGTCAGGCCCCGGTCACATCGAGTTGGTCCGCGAACGCATGGTTGACGTCGCGGTGCCCGGCTTCGTCAGCCCGCACGGCCATGATCACGTCCGACAGCCGCGCATCCGGGGGCAGGTTCCAGTACGCAATCGCACGTTTCGGCGCCGGCACGTTCTCGACGCGGCCCGAATCGACCTGCGCAAGATACTCCGAATAGCTGGTTACGGCTTCCTCTTCGAAGTAGCCTACGACCCTATGCGCCGTGCGCGGCGAGACCAGGTACAGCAGGAAGAACAAGTTGTAGACGACGCCCTGCGCCAGGATGATCAGCCAACGTTCGAAGCGGCTCGGCTTTGCGAGTTCTATGAACGTCAGCAGATGCATGCGCTCGTTCTCCGCTTCGTCCATCAGCACGCGAATCCAGCCGTGATCGTCAGACATGCGGCGCAACGACTTCAGATGCTGGAGCGTCGATCCCACCATGCCGGGCACCGCCGCAACGGTCTCCAGGACGACCGCGCGGTGTCCGTAGCGCCTTGCAAAAAACGCATCGGCGAAGAAGCGCAGCAGCGTGGTCACTCCGCGAGCGAACCGATCGGACATGCCTTGTGGCGGATGGGTTCGCTCGAGATCGACCCCGTCGTTCATCCCGACCACTGTCCGGTTCGGGCTCTACGGCTCGAGGCGGTCGGCTCGCGCGCGTCATCGTCACCGTCATCATCGGGCTTGTCGGATCCGCGGTTGAGCCGAAAGCTCGGCCGCACACGCAGATTTCCTTCCCAATCGCACCCCATCGCAGAGCAGCGGTAGCGGTGGACCGGAATGAAGACGCTCATGATGCGGTCTACGGTGCGGCGTGACACACGGTAGATCGAACCGTTGCATCGCGGGCATGAAGCGCTGTGTGAATTCGACATGAACGGGGTTTCCTCGAAAGGCGCGGACCTCGATTCCCTGGGTGGCTGTCGGACTTGAGCGATCGTCACGAGCCGAGTGGAAAGGCGAGGACAGCTTCGGCCGTTTTTTTTGAGGCGCATAGTGGTTCTATGCAACGAAAAAACGGGCGGGTATGGACCGCGTTCCCACTGGCGAAGTAGATCCGTCTCAAGTCCCACAGCCTCCCAAGGCTGCGCACGTTGCAACGCCACGTCCGGCCGGTGGGACAGGCGACGCTCATCGGCCTGAATGAAAGGCGGGAAGCTCCCAACGAATTCTTATCATAGACGCGTGACCATTTGCGGTCAGTACGCTGCCGCACGGATGGCGAGCATGGGCAAGAATCGGGGCGCGGGAAACAGATGCGCGATCTGCAGCGTAATGACGTATCAGGCGTTTATCAGCGCACCGTCCAGACGCGGGACGGCGGCGAGCAGACTGCGCGTGTATTCGTCCTGCGGGGCGCTCAGTACGGCGTCGGTGAGCCCGGTCTCGACCAGGCGACCGGCGTGCATCACCGCCATGCGGTCGGCGAGGTATTCGACCACGCCCATATTGTGGGTAATGAAGAGCATGCCCAGGCCTTCCTCGTCCACCAGCCGCCGCAGCAGTTTCAGGATACCGGCCTGAACGGACACGTCGAGTGCGGAGGTGATCTCGTCGCACAGGATGAAGCGCGGCTCGAGAACCAGCGCACGCGCGATCGCGAGCCGCTGGCGCTGGCCACCGGAAAACTCGTGCGGGTAGCGCCACAGGCTGTCGGGCGGCATCTCCACACGCTCCAGCAGCGCGAGGGCACGCTCGCGCCGCTCGTCGTCGTCGGCCCCGATACCGTGCACCCGCATCGGCTCGATCAGCGTCGTGGCGATGGGCAGGCGCGGATTGAGGCTCGACCCCGGATCCTGGAACACGACCTGCATGCGCCGACGCAGCGCGCGCATGGCCTGGCGCGGCAGGCGCGTGATGTCGCGCCCTTCCAGCAGGATGCTGCCGGACGTGGGTTCGAGCAGCCGCAGCAGGGCACGGCCGAGCGTGGTCTTGCCGCAACCGGACTCCCCGACCAGCGCAACGACTTCGCCCGCGCGCACCTCGAGCGACACGCCATCGACCGCACGAAAATGATCCACCACACGGCGCAAGAACCCGCGCCGAACCGGAAAATGCACCTTGAGATCGCGGATCTCGACCAGTTGCTCGTGCCCCGCGACGGGACGCGCCGGACGCTCCAGGCGCTCCGGCAAGGCCGCGATGAGGCTTTGCGTATACGCATGCTGCGGCCGGCGCAGCACCGTATCGACCGGACCGTTCTCGACCAGCCGTCCCCGGCGCATCACTGCGACGGTATCCGCAATCTGGGCCACCACACCGAAGTCGTGAGTGATGAACAGCACGCCCATCCCGCGGCGCTCCTGCAACTCGCGCAGCAGCCCGAGGATCTCCGCCTGCACCGTCACGTCGAGCGCCGTGGTCGGCTCGTCCGCGATCAGCAGCGCGGGTTCGCAGACCAGCGCCATCGCGATCATTACGCGCTGGCGCTGCCCGCCCGACAGCCGATGCGGATACTCCGCCACCCGGCTGGCCGGATCGGGCATGCGCACCTCCTCGAGCGCGGCCAGGATGCGCTCTGCGCGCCCGTCCTCCGTCAGTTCGGGCTGGTGCAACTGCAGGGCCTCGTCCATCTGCTCGCCGATGGTCAGCACCGGATTGAGCGAGGTCATCGGCTCCTGGAAGATCATGCCGATGCGTCCGCCGCGAACCCGGCTCAAGACCCCTTCACCGGCGCCGAGCAGGTCCAGGCCGTCGCCACTCTGGTCCGCGGTACCGTAGAGGCGAATCCTGCCGCGGGGATGGCGATGGCGCAGTTCCGGCAGCAGCCCCATCACCGACAGTGCGGTGACCGACTTGCCGCTGCCCGACTCGCCCACCAGACAGAAGGTTTCGCCACGGCGCACCTCGAGACTGACGCCGTCGACCGCGCGCATCCAGTCGTGTCCGTCGGACAACTCCGTGACCAGATCCTCGATCTCGAGCAGCTTCATCGCCCTGCTCCCTGTGCCGTGCGCTGCGTGTGCGGATCCACCGCGTCGCGCAGCGCCTCGCCGATGAGGTTGTAGGCGAACACGGTGAAGAAGATCGCACCGCCGGGGAACACGGCCAGCCACCAGTTGAAGGTCGAGGACTGCACCGCCTGGTTGAGCATCTGCCCCCACGACGGGTCATCGACCAGGCCCAGGCCCAGGAAAGACAGGGTCGCCTCAGCCAGGATCGCCGAGGCCACGCCGAAACTCGCGGCCACCAGCAGCGGCGCCAGCCCGTTGGGCAGCATGTGGCGGAACAGGATGGAAGGCAGCGGCAGGCCGCAGGCCACCGCCGCCTGCACGAAGTCCTGCTCGCGCAGCTTGAGGAACTCCGCACGCACGTAGCGTGCATAGCCCGACCAGGAAGTGATGCCGATGATGATCATCATCATGTAGATCGAACGCCCGAAGAAGGCGACGAAGGTGAGCAGCAGAAACAGGGTCGGGATCGCCTCGAAGATCTCCACAAGTCGCATCCCGATGATGTCGACGACCCCCGAGAAATAGCCCATCATGCCGCCGATCAGCGTGCCGATGACCAGTGCGATGCCGGTCGCGATGAAACCGATGCCCAGTGCGATGCGAGAGGCGTGAATCATGCGTGCCGCCACGTCGGCGCCGTTCTCCTCGGTTCCGAGCCAGTGACGGCGCTCGGACGCCGCCAGGGGCGCCTCGATGCCGGTATCTCCGTAATCGCGCAGGTAGTCCTTGGCCGAATACGGAATGGGTGTGCGCACGATGTGCTCGATCGTGCCGGCCGCCTCCATCTCGCGATATTGCTCGAAGACGGTCAGGATCGGCGGTGAGACCAGCGCATAGGCCAGCACGGCTGCACCGCCGACGCCCGAGAGCCAGGCCAGCACGCGGACCCAGGGTTTCCCGGGCACCAGCGCAAGGATCAGGGCGAGGAAGAAACCCGCCAGCCAGATCCAGTCGATCGGCTCCAGGTTCGCCAGTGCCGGGCTGCTCCCCTCGCCGTTGACCACCATGTAGAGGGGGTGGGTGTTGGCGATGAATGGCGCGAAGGTCGCTACCAGCACCAGGAGCGAGATCCACACCAGACCGATGCGCGCGCCGGTACGCCGGACCAGGGCGGCAAGGACCTGCCGCGACCAGGGACGCGAGGGCTGCACGCGATGCGCCTCAGTCATAACTGACCCTCGGATCGGCGATCGCATAGGCAATGTCGGCGAGCAGATAGCCGGCGAGCGTGAGCAGCCCGGAGATCAGCGTCACCGACAGCACCAGTTCGCGGTCCCGCGTCTGCACCGCCTCCACCGCGAGCTTGCCCATGCCGTCGATGCTGAAGATGCTCTCCACGATGACCGAGCCGGCGAGCAGGCTCGGGAGCAGCGTCGCGGACACCGTGATCAGCGGCAACAGGGAGTTGCGGAAGACGTGGCGCCACAGCACCGTTTCCTCGTCCACGCCCTTGGCCCGCGCCGTACGCGCGTAGTCCGCCGCGAGGTTCTCGAGCAGCGACGAGCGGGTGAGCTTGGCGAGAAAGGCCAGGCCACCGTACGACAAGGCGATCACCGGCAGCACGAGATGCCAGGCACGGTCGAGCAGGTAACCGCCGTGCACGATCTCCACCCCGCTCACCCGGGCCAGACCCACCCCGACCCCGATGGCCAGGCCGCCGGCCAGTACGATGCGCAAGGCCTTGCTCGGAATGCCCGCAACCGCGCCGGTCACCCCGGCGCCGATCAATCCGAGAATGCCGTGCAGGATCGTCGGCGTGCTGCCTTGCAGATCCGCCGCCATCAGATAACCGAGCGCGGCGCCGAGCGCCGCCCCGCCATAGCGTCGCGCACGTCGGGGCGCCCGTGCCGCCGCCCACACCAGCAGCGCCGTGCTCAACCCGAGCAGCGCAAACAGCACCAGCAGATCGGTTCCGCTCGCAAGCCACGGCAGGAAGGTCTGGTCCACGGCCTCACGGCGCACCAGACCCGCGGTCGGAAACCAGCGCCAATATTGCTCGGACGCGAAGAAGCCGATGAACAGCACGCCGGCAAGCATGGTCGGGACCGACCACAGACCGAGCAGGAGTACGTTGGAGGCGACATCGAAGCGCCCGCCACGCGCCCGCGCTGCCTGCACCCCGATCGCGATCGCGACCGCGTAGATGAGCGGAATGGACAGCAGATTCAGCAACAGCGTGATCGGCAGACGCTCCGCGAGCAGGTCCGTGACCGGCCGTCCGTAGCGGAAGCTCACGCCCAGATCGGACCCCTTGAAGAGCGTGAATGCGCCCAGCGTTCCGTCGGCCTCGCGTTCGAAACCGACCGGCGAGATATTGTTCAGCCAGCGCACATATTGCACCGGCGCCGGCTGGTCGAGGCCGTACAGCCGGTTGTAGTAATCCTCGAGTGCCTGGCGTGTTTCGGGCTCCAGGTTCATGCCGTCGACCAGCGACTGCGAGCTGATCCCTCCGGGTGCCGCTGCCATCACGACAAACACCACGAGCGTGATGCCGAACAGGGTCGGCACCATCAGCACGGCACGGCGCAGCAGGTAGAGCAGCATGGCCGGCTATCGCTTCCGCTGCAGTGGCGCGGGGACGTAAACCTCGACCGGAACCGACATCAGGTTCAGCCCGAGGGGCGTATTCTCGAGGTTTGCGATGCGCTCATCGACGAAGGCCAGGGTGTTGCGCCGGAACAGGAAGGTGTAGGGCTGGTCCGCGACCAGGATGCGCTCGGCCTGTTGCCACAGCATCATGCGCTTGTCCTCGTCCACCTCGGCCCGCGCTGCATCGATCAGGCGATCCAGTTCGGGATTGCGGTAGCCGATGAAATTGTCGCCGCCCTCCAGCGTCTGGCTCGAATGGAACATCTGGAAGATGTCGATCTCGATCCCGGAGGTCCAGCCCAGGGTGATGGCGTCGAAGTCCTTGCGCTGGATGTTCTCGAGCATCACCGACCACTCGGTCGGACGCGGTCGCATCACGATGCCCGCGCGCGCGTACAGATCGCGCAGGAACAGCACCATGCGCCGCGTATCCTCGTTGTCCTGGAAGAAAGTCATCTCGAACTCGAACGGCTGGCCGTCCGGCCCCTGCAGGACGCCATCGCCGCTACGGTCCTCGAAGCCGGCTTCGCGCAGCAGTTCGCGAGCGCGCTCGAGGTCGTATTCGATCGACTGAAGGGAAGGGTCGTGCTGCGGCGAACGCGGACTGAACGGGCTGACCGCCGGCTCCGCATAGCCGAGCAGCACCTCCTCGATGACGCGCTGCACGTCGGTCAGATGCGACATCGCCAGGCGCACCCGCGGGTCCGCGAAACGCGTCGGCGCATCGCCCCGCTGCTGGTTCCAGGCGATGTAACTGTAGCCGGCAGTCGGGCTCATGTACTCGAAATTCAGCGTGCGTTCGCGCAGGCCCTCGTCGTCGAGAAGCCTCTGGTACTCGCGCGGCCGCGCGCCATAGACGTCGATATCCTGATTGCGGAAGGTGGTCAGGCGCGCGCTGTCGTTCTCGATCACGCGCCACACGATGCGATCGAAGGACGGGTCCACCGGCCCCCAGTAGCGCGGGTTGCGCACCAGCTCGACCCTGCCCTGATCCGGGGTCCAGCCTTCCGGGTCGGCGAGGCGATACGGTCCCGAGCCGAGCAGCAGCCCGCGGCTCTCGTTGAACGCACGCGGATCGTCGAGATAGCGGCGGTAGAAGTGCTCGGGCAGGATGTCCAGCGTGCCCGCCAGTTGCAGGCTGTTGAAATAGGGTTCCGCGAAAACGAATTCGACGGTGTGGTCATCGAGCGCCGTGACGCTCTTGATCTTCGACAGATAGGCGCGACTGCGCGGCGCGGCGATCACCTCGTTCATGATGAACTCGAAGGTGAACGCGAGATCGCGGGCGGTAAGCCGCTCGCCATCGGAGAAATTCACATCACGTCGCAGCCTGAAGGTGATGGTCAGGCCGTCCTCCGAAATCGACCAGTCCTCCGCGACCAGACCACGCCACTCGAGGGTATCCGGGTCGCGCGTGAGGAGCGACTCGATGACGTAGGCCTGCACCTCGCTGGCGTAGGCGTCGGCCGACACCAAGGGCGTCAGGGTACGCAGGCCGGTGCCGAAGGCCAGCATGAGCCAGTCGCCGCTGGCATAGTCCGGCCGTGCCGCAGCGCGACGCGCGCGCTCGAAGGCGTCCAGTCCCGACACGCCCGTCGAAGCACGCACCGATGCGTCGGCGACCCGCAAGTCGCCGCTGCGCAGTGTCTGCTCCAGATCGCGCAACAGCCCGCGAGTACGCCGGATGTCCTCGGCCTGTTCCTGCATGATGCGCGTCATCTCGGCCATGCGCTGCCACTGCCGGTCGACCTGGATCATCATCAGCACGAGCAGGACGGTGACCAGCCCGAAGCCGAGCCACAATCCCCACCGGCTGCCGCCACCCCTTGCCGTATTCATGCGCTTCCCACCTGTTTCTGGTTGCGATTACTTTAACCCAGATTCCGCCCCGCAAAAGGCAATGACGCAGCCGCCCCTGCGCAAGCGCGGACACCTGCGAGGCTTACGCACTGAAACAACTCTCCATGGAGGCGCCGCTCTGCTCAACGACATTTGACGTACCATGGGGTTCCCGGATTGCATCGTCGCCATTGAACGAAACCCTGCTCCGCATGACGTCACGTCCCGCCCTGCTACTCGCCACCTTGATCCTGTCACCGGCCTTCGCCCAGCACGATCCCGCCGCGAACGATCCCGCGTTCGCACGCTGCATTGCCGAACTTCGTGCGCAGACCGCCTCGCGCGGCGTAAGCGCGGCCACCTTCGATCATCACACCGCCAGAGTGGCGCCGGACATGGACGTCATCGCCCTGCTCGACCGGCAACCCGAATTTCGCACCCCGATCTGGGACTACATGGCCGGGCTGGTCGATGACGAGCGTATCGATGACGGCAAGGCGATGCTGTCCGAGTGGCGTGACACGTTGCGCCGCATCGAGGCGGAGTATGGCGTGGACATGGAAACCGTGGTCGCGATCTGGGGCGTCGAGAGCAATTATGGACAGACCTTCGGCAAGCGCCCTGTGGTCACCTCACTGGCGACGCTGTCGTGCTTTGGACGCCGCCAGGACTTCTTCCGCGGCGAGTTCTTCACCACACTGAAAATCCTCGAGCAGGGCCATCTCGACGCGGATCGCCTCGTCGGCTCCTGGGCCGGCGCCTTCGGGCATACCCAGTTCATGCCGTCGACTTTCATGCGCATCGCGGTGGACTTCGACGGCGACGGCCGGCGAGATCTTCTGGGCAGCGTTCCGGATGCGCTCGCCTCGACGGCGAATTATCTCAAGAATTCAGGGTGGCAGACCGGGCAACCGTGGGGGCACGAAGTGCGCCTTCCGCCCGGATTCGACGCGTCCACTGCGGGCCGGCGCAACAAGCAGCCCATGTCGGCGTGGGCGGCACAAGGGCTGCGCCTCGCGGACGGATCCCCTCTGCCCTCGTCGGGTGCCGCTGCCGGACTGTTGCTGCCGGCGGGGGTCGAAGGCCCGGCCTTCCTCGTGCTGCGCAACTTCGATGCCCTCTTCTCTTACAACGCGGCTGAAAGCTACGCACTCGCGATCGCACACCTCTCCGACCGACTGCGTGGCAGGGGCGACTTCGCGACACCGTGGCCCACCGACGATCCCGGGCTATCACGCGCCGAGCGCCGCGAGGTTCAGAAACTCCTGCTGGAACGGGGATTCGACATCGGCGAGGTCGACGGCATTATCGGAGCCAACACCCGTCGCGCAATCCAGGAACTGCAAGCGTCGCTTGGCCTCCCTGACGACCACGGACGCGCAGGGCGCCGGCTTCTCGAGGCGCTGCGACGCAATTGAGCACATCGTCAATGACGACGCGGCTAATCCGGATATTTCATGAATTGCATGCGCCCTCGCTCGGTCTTTGTCCCGTAGGGGAATCCCTGCGTGATCATCACTCGCATTCACCAAACATCCGGGCTGAAGACGCCTTTTCGAGGGCGCATCGAACGCAAGGGCGACCATCGGTCGCCCTTGCGTTCGATCAGGCATCGTGGTTCAAGTACTCGTCTTGGGCGTGCTCATCTGGCCTGACCCGGTCTTGCCGTCAATCGTTTTTCCCTTGTCGCCGGGACACGCCATTACGGAGGCAGATCCTGCGGCAAACACGACGGCCAGAATCGCAGCTAAACGTCTGATCATCCAGCATCCTCCTTCGTATGAGCGAACATCACGCCCGTCGATTCCATCCTAGGTCACGCATGCGACCGAATCAAGCGCTCTGCGCAAGCGCCTCCGGAAGTCCGCGACGAGGGGCGTTTGCAGGTGGCGGAACCAGGAAGGCACGGCTTCATCATCGACTTGCAGACGGATATCGCGCTACCTATGATGACCTTGATCGTCCGCATCGCGCTGACGACCCGGTGGTGACGCACCCCAGGAGGCTGTCGGACTTGAGCGATCGTCACTCGCGACGTGGAAACGCGAGGACAGATTCGGCCGTTTTTGAGGCGCATAGCGGTTCCATGCAACGAAGAAACGGTCGGATATGGACCGCGTTCCCACTGGTGAAGTGGATCAGTCTCAAGTCCGACAGCCTCCTAGGCAAGCTGACGTACGCAGCCCCCCCCAAGCGGCCTAATTAGTTCGTTTTTAATTTGATTCCAGCCAAAATCTTGACGCAGGTTAAAGACACACTAGGCATAGGGGTACAAATTACGAACTGGCTAAAGCAAGCCACATTCGGCGATTTCTGAAGGGAGATTTGACAATGCAAGTGAATCTGAAGCTCCGCAAGAGCTACACGGCAGTGCTCGCGGCCATGTTGGTTGGCGGGATGGCGGCAGTCAGTGGCTCGGCCGTCGCGTCCGAACCCACCCTGAGCAAGGAACAGTTCGACCGCGCGAACCTGTTGTACTTCCAGCAGTGCGCCGGCTGTCACGGTGTGCTGCGCAAAGGCGCAACCGGCAAGAACCTCGAACCCGAGAACATGCTCAAGCTCGGCCAGCAGCGCCTTGAGCGCATCATCTCGCTGGGTACCGAAGGCGGCATGAACAACTTCGACAAGATCTACTCTGCCGAAGACATTTCGCTGCTCGCCACCTACGTCCAGATGACCCCCCCGGTTCCGCCGGAGTTGTCCCTGGCGCAGATGAAGGAGAGCGTCAAGCGTCACGTCGCGGAAGCCGATTATCCGACCAAGCCGATGCACGGCCGCAACTGGAAGAACTTCTTCCTCGTCATCGAGCGCGATCACGGTTCGGTTTCGGTCATCGACGGCGACAAGTATGAACTCGTCGCCCGCATCCCGACCGGCTACGCGGTGCACGTACTCAAGACCGTGGAGAACAACAAGGCGGTCAAGCATCCGAAGCCCGAGGAGATCGGCCGCTTCTGGTACACCATGGGCCGCGACGGCAAGATGACCAAGATCGACCTGTGGCAGGTTCCGGAGAAGATGCTGGTCGCCGAAACCCAGATCGCCTACGATGCGCGCGACGTCGCCGTATCGGGTGACGGCAAGTACGTCATCGGTGGCGGATACTGGCCGCCGCACTTCGTGATCCTGGATGCCGCCTCGATGGAGCCGCTCAAGGTCGTTTCCGCACGTGGGGTCAACATCGATGGCGAGTACGTCAACGAAGCCCGCGTTGCCGCGATCTACGATACGCCGCTGGCACCCACCTGGCTGGTCAACATCAAGGAACTGGGCCAGACCTGGCAGGTCGATTACTCCGACCTCGACAACCTGCGCATCGACATGATCGACAACTCGAAGTTCCTGCATGACGGCTTCTTCGATCCGACCGGTCGCTACTTCCAGATCGCCGCCAACGCATCCAACCAGATGGCGATCATGGACACGCAGACGCGCAAGCTGGAAGCGCTGATCGACACCGATCTGCGTCCGCACCCGGGTCCGGGCGCGAACTGGATCGATCCGACCTGCGGTCCGGTCGGCGGCACGCCTCACCTTGGCGTCGGCAAGATGACCGCCTGGGGCAATGATCCGGCCGGCAACAAGGATCACGCGTGGAAGATCTGCTACGAAGTCGACACCGACGGTCCGGGCCTGTTCATCCGCACCCATCCGACCAGCGATTACGTGTGGATCGACCAGACGCTGCATCCCGAACCCGAAGTCCAGCAGTCGATCAAGGTCATCGACAAGAAGACGCGCGAAGTGGTCAAGACGATCCGTCTGACCGAGCAGAAGGGTCAGGTCGCGGTGCACTTCGAGTTCAACCACGACGGCACCGAAGTCTGGGCGTCGGTATGGAACCGCGGCGACAGCCTGCAGCCGAACGGCTCGATGATCATCTTCGATGCCAAGACGCTGGAAGAGAAGGGACGTGTGGAAGGCTTGTACGCACCGACGGGCAAGTTCAACGTCTATAACCGTACCCATCACGTAACTTGATGGTCTAGGTAGCGGAAGACGATGGGGTGCCAATGGCACCCCATCTTCACTTCTGGAATCGGACGTCCACCTCGATACGAGAGTTCGTCTGTCCGAATCACTGCTTTATTGATGTATGCTGGACTCAACCCTTAAACCTTATCAACATCCGGGAATTGACCCAGATTAATGCGGGCGGAACGCGGGAGGCAGATAGTCCACTCCGATCCTGCGTGCTGCAAGAGCCTCTCCCTGATCAATCCTTTCAGATGAACCAAGAAAATGGACAATCAAAACTCTGACCAACGCCCCGGACTGCTCGCTCGCCTCAAAAAGCCGAGTTCGCGCTATTCGGTAGGCGCACTGCTGATCATCGGTATCGCAACCGGCATCATCTTCTGGGGCGGATTCAATACCGTCATGGAATGGACCAACACGGAGAAGTTCTGCATCTCGTGCCATGAAATGCACGACAACGTGTACAAGGAATATCAGCACACGATCCACTACAACAACCGTACCGGTGTACGCGCGGTCTGTTCCGATTGCCACGTTCCTCAGGAATGGGGACCGAAGATGATTCGCAAGATCCAGGCCTCGCGCGAAGTCTGGGGCAAGATCACCGGCACGATCAACACCGCCGAAAAGTTCGAAGCCAAACGCCTCACCCTGGCCCGACGCGAGTGGAAGCGCATGATGGCCAACGATTCGCTGGAGTGCCGCAACTGTCACAGCTTCGAGAGCATGGACAAGGAAAAGCAGGCCACGCGCGCCGGCCGACAGCACCAGAATGCTGTCGAAGAGGGCATGACCTGCATTCAGTGTCATCAGGGCATCGCGCATGAACTGCCCGAAGACATGGAAGACGACGATTACCTCAACTGATCCGCACCGCGGCACGCGCCGCTATTCAATGACTGACGGGGGATTGACTATGAAGAAGACATTTCTTGCTATTGCGATCGGCGCAAGCTTCACCATTGGGCAGGGCATGGCCGTGGCGGCCCCGCCGGCCGACTGGAGCAAGGTCGGGGCAACCGAGATTACCGTGTTCTACCCGGGGATCTCGCCTATGGAATGGATCACCGGACCGTTGCGCATCGATCGTGTGCGCCACGGCGGCGGTCGTGCCTTCACCCAGGGCGACACCTGTGCCGAATGCCACGCCGATGAAACCGCGCAGATGGGCCAGAAGATCGTCACCGGCGAGAAACTCGAGCCAAACCCGGTTCCGGGCAAGCCCGCCTCGATTCCGGTCACGATCCAGGCGGCACACGACGGCGAGAACCTCTACATGAAGTTCAGCTGGAAGCAGCCGGGGGCGGCGAACTCGCCCAAGATGGATGACAAGAACCCCATGAAGATCGCGTTCATGCTCGACGACGGCAAGGTCGCGATGGCCGATCAGAGCGGTTGCTGGGCCAGTTGCCATGCCGATTCACGCACGATGCCCGACGGTGCCGACGACAAGACCAAGTACGTCAAGGACGGGTCACTCGCCAGCGGCGTGTTCTACGACCTCGTTCAGTGGCGCAGCGGCGAGAACAAGGCCTTCAACGGCTACGTCGCCGACAAGCGCGTGCAGAACGAAGGCGGCGGCATCGTTGCCGAAGGCAAGCTCGACGGCGACACGTGGACCGTCGTGTTTCAGCGCAAGCTCGCCGGCGGAGAGGGTGACGTGAGCCTGGAATCGGGCAAGGCCTACAATTTCGGCTTCGCGATTCACAACGAGAACACCGCCGGACGCTATCACCATGTCTCGCTTGGCTACACGCTCGGGATCGACGCCGACGGCCACATCAAGGCGAGCAAGCAGTAAGCGGGTGCGTCGTCAACAAGGAACGGGTCCTGCGGGACCCGTTTTCAATTCGTGTCAAACCGGCCAGGGCGCGTTCTCATCCGCCAAGGCGAATGTGAACAAATCCTAGGAATCATCCATCGCCCACTCGTGGGAGCAATTGCGGCAGCGCACGCGCACCCATGACTCCGCACGGTCCTCCGTCACTACGGTCAGTCGCCCGAAGGTTTCGCATTTGGGACATAGCGCCTGGCTGGCAGCAGTCTGCGCCCGTACCAGTTGATACAGGAAGCGCCGCAGCGCGACGATGCCAATCGCCCCGCTGGCCACCATCGCCACCGTGTTGATCGCACGATCACTCCATTCGCTGCTCCCCATCAGCGTCTCCAGGGCAGCAAACGCAGCCACCGCGCACAACAGCGTCAGCACGAGCCAGCCATGGCTGCCGAGCAGCTCGCGCTCGTGCCAGTTGCGAAAGCCGTGCTTGCGGATGCCGTTGGCAATGCCCATGCACACCTCCTGCAGCGCTGCTGCCCGCGGGCAGCAAGCACGCAAAGCCAGCATCGGATACCGAAAGTATAGGTTCGCCGATCGCCAAAACCCAGGAGTATCGACTGCCGCCTGAAGCATCGCCAACACGCCTGCCGGCGCGCATCTTCGGCCGCGCAACCTCCGCGACGAGCACGACAAAACGAGCCCCGTGGGGCCCGTTCTCATCGATGTGTGCGTGTATATAGCTCGCCCGGCATTTCCGGACCCGTCTTTGCGGGCGGAGCAAAGCTCGTCAGGAACCTTCCATCGCCCGCAACGGAGCGACAATGCTCGCCACCCGCGTGGGTGCGCAGTTCAGATAGGCCGAACTCGCCAGCCATTGCGGATCGGGATAATAGGAAAACATGAACTGTCCGCCCTTCAGGCTATCGACGACCGTCTTCGCGACCTCGGGGCGCACCGCGGGACACCCCTGGCTGCGGCCGATCCGCCCCTGGCGGTCGATCCACGCCGGATCGACGTAGTCCGCCGCATGAATCACGATGGCACGCTCGCGCGCCTTGTCATTCACGCCCGGCTCCAGACCATCCATGCGCAGGGAATAGCCGTGACGGCCGAAATAGCTCTCCTGGGTGCGAAAAAGCCCCAGGCTGGACTGATGGCTGCCGACCGTATTCGAAAAGTCCGTGGCCAGATCGTCGCCGGAATTCTGCCCGTGTGCGACCAGCTCCTCGAGGATCAGCGACCGCGAGCGCAGATCGAATATCCACATTCGCGGCACCGACGACGGCAGCGAGAAATCGATCACCGCAAGCCGTTCGGCCGGAGACATGCCGCTCGTGGTGGCGCATTGCATCGCCGCCACTGCCTTGCCCAGTACCTTCACATCCAACGCGGGCGCCGCGCGCCCCAGATCCTCGATCAACGACCTCTCCGCTGGCGATGCCGCCCAAGCCTGTACGGAAACGGCCACAACAGTCCCCACCGCCAGCAGCATCCGGCACAATGCATTCGTCATGCAGTATGATCCCCTTGTTGCAGCGTTCCAGCCTGCCCGGTTGCGCTCCGCGGTCATCGCGGGCGCCTCCCTGCCCGAATACAGGTGTTGAACGCCTGAAGGGCTCTCGCGGTCAATAGTGCAGAGAACCCTGATTGACCCGCATTCTAGCAGGCCAATCGCCGGAGAAAAACAATTGCCCCAAATACGAATGCTGGTTGTGCTCTCGGTGGTGCTGCTTCCCGGCCTTGCCAGCGCCGCAAGTGACATGGAACACATGGCGCAGGCGGCAATTCGCTCCGGGGTCGAGCAAATTCAGCGCGCGGCGATGGTCGGGTCAGACCCTGCAGCACGAACCGCAGCCGACAATCTGGCCATGTTCTACGCGCAGCACGCTCATACCCCGGTATGGGAAAGTGATTCGCGCCTGGCCGCGCTGACCTCGGCGCTGGAGGGACTCGTCGACGACGGACTCGAGCCGAACGACTATTCAGTACACCTTTTACGACAATCTCCGGGAGCGTCGGCGCACGTTTCCGCACAACGCGCCTGCCGCGACATTCTTGCGACGCACGCCTTTCTGCAGGCGCTGACGCACCTCGCCCACGGCCGACTCGACCCCGCAAACGTCGAACCTCTGTGGCGATTCGAGTCTCCGCGCAATAGCGTGGCGAACCACGCACTGCTGCTCATCGCATACACGGAGCTGGACAGCCCATCCGGCGCGTTCGACCGCGTACGCCCCCGCACGACCTTGTACCGGAACCTGCGGCAGGCGCTCGCACAACTTCGCCTCGAGGCGACACAGGGCGATTGGCCACAGATTCCGGCGGGTCGATCACTGCGTCCCGGTGCGATCGACCCGCGCGTTTCCCTGCTCAGGGCACGATTCTCGGTGCCCCATGACGATTCTTCCATGCCTTCGGACGCGGAGATCTACGACGACGCCCTGGTCGAAGCGGTCAAGCGCTTCCAGCGGCGCCATCACCTCGAGGTCGACGGCATCGTCGGAGTTGAGACCCTGGGCGCACTCAACGTACCCCTTGCCGGGCGAATCGAGCAGGTCCGCATAAACCTCGAGCGGGCCCGCTGGCTTGCGTCCGTCACCAACCCCCTTTCGGAGTTCGTTCTCGTCGACGTGGCGGGTGCGACGATCAGTTTCCAACGCAACGACGAAACGGTCTGGAGCGCGCGCACGCAGGTCGGCCGCGCTTCACGCCCCACGCCATTGCTCAAGTCGGAAATCACCCATTTCACCTTCAACCCGACATGGACCGTTCCGCCCACGATTCTGCGCAAGGACAAGCTCCCCGAGATTCGCCGGGACATCGACTATCTGGCGCGAAACCGGATCCGCGTGATCGACCACGCGGGCAACGAACTCGATCCCGCATTCATAGACTGGAACCAGCCGGGGGCCGTGCTGCTGCGTCAGGACGCCGGGCCGGACAACGCCCTGGGCCAGGTTGCGATCCGCTTTCCGAATCCGTTCTCGGTCTATCTGCACGACACCCCCAGTCAGCGCCTGTTCGAGCGCGACCAGCGGGCTTTCAGCTCCGGATGCGTCAGGGTCGAACGGGCGATGGAACTGGTCGACCTGCTGATCGGCTCAACCAACGGAATCGATCGTACGCTGGTCAGCGAGATCATCGAAAGCGGCAAGACGCGAAATCTCAGCCTGCGTCGGCCAGTCCCGATCCTGATTGCCTACTGGACCGCCGAAGCCGATGCGGCCGGCGAGATCGGGTTCAGGAACGACATCTATGCGCATGACCCCGCGCTTCTGCACGCGATGTCGGCAAGAAGCCCGATCGATGAAATAATCGCCTCCTGCAGCCCGGTCCATTGAGCGACCCGGGCATGTCCGCCTTGCAGGCAGGCATCGTATCCGTCCGATCCCCACATGGAGTACGCCTATGGATCCCGTCGCCTCGTTGTACCAGCCTGATTTCGTCAATCTGTACGTCATTCCGTGGACGATCCGCATCGTTACCGCCGCCGCAATCTGGGTCATCGGCAAATGGATCGCGGAGAAGCTGACAGGCGTAATTCGCAAAGTGATGGGCCGCGCCGGGCTGGACATCATGCTGGTCCAGTTTCTGGGCAACATCGTCAACGTGGTGCTTCTCGTCGTCGTCATCATCGCTGCGCTCGACAGCCTCGGGGTCCCCACCACCTCGATGCTCGCGGTCTTCGGCGCCGCCGGTCTCGCAGTCGCTCTTGCACTGAAGGACTCGCTGGGGAACCTCGCTTCCGGCGTGATGCTGATCACCATCCGCCCCTTTCGGGTCGGCGACTTCATCGAGGCCGGCGGGATCAGCGGCGTACCCGAGGAGATCCGCATTTTCTCCACCGTGATGCGCACCCCGGACAATCGGCAGATCATCGTTCCGAACGGGCAAATCGCCAATGGCGTCATCATCAACTACAACGCCAAACCGACCCGGCGTCTCGACCTGGTCTTCGGCATCAGCTACGACGACGACATCAGGAAGGCAAAGGCCATCATCGAACGCATCATTGGCGAAAACGAGCGCATTCTCAAGGATCCAGCACCACTGGTCGCCGTCGGCGAACTTGCCGACAGCAGCGTCAACATCAACGTGCGCCCATGGGTCAATACCGAGGATTTCTGGACGGTGAGGGCAGAACTCCTGGAGAACATCAAGATCGCGTTCGACGCCGAAGGGATCACGATCCCATTCCCGCAACGGGACGTTCACATTCACGAAACGAAGTTGGCGGCCTGAAGGATGCCCCCGGGGCCGCACGGCCGTCCCCGGGTTTCAGCACACGGACCGGATCTCGCTGCCACGCGGGCCGGTCACTATTTCCAGGCGCACGTCCATGCGCTCCCTCAACTCGGCAACGTGGGAGATGACGCCAACCAGGCGCCCTGCCTGCTGCAGATCGATCAGCGTGCGCATTGCGAAATCGAGGCTCTCCGGATCGAGTGTGCCAAAGCCCTCGTCGATGAACAGCGTCTCCATCTGGATGCCGCCCGCGCGCGACTGAACCACGTCGGCGAGCCCCAATGCGAGCGAGAGGGATGCGAGAAAACCCTCCCCGCCTGAAAGCGTATTCGCCGGCCGGAAGGTACCGGTGTAGTGATCGAACACCTCCAGGTCCAGTCCGCCGCTACTGCGCTGATCCTGCGCGCTGCGCACCCGGCGCAGTTCGAAGCGGTTGCGACTCATGCGCGTCAGGCGCAGCGACGCGGCTTCGAGCACCTCGTCGAGCAAGGTCGCCAACACGAAGCGCTGGAAGGTCATGCGGAAGCGATTCGATCCACCTGCCACTTCCGCCAGACGTCCGAGTACTGCGTAGGTCTCGTCGATCTCGCCAGCCTCGCGCACCAGGCATTCGAGCGCAGCCAGCATCTTGTCCGCGGCGCGAACCCTTCCGTCCGCCTCCTGGACTTCCGACAGCCGCCTTTCCAATTCATCCGCCGCCTCGACCGCGGCTGCCTGCAGCGCCGCCAGATCCGGCCCAGTAAGCCCCTCGGCCGCAGATCGCGCTCGCGCCAGCCGGTCGCGTGCAACCGCACTCGCCTGTTCGTGCGCGTCGAGCCTTGCACCGAGTTCGTCGAGCACCGCCCGATCGCGCACGGCCGCGCGAAATTCCTCGTCGCCCGAAAAGCCCGACTCTTTCAGCGTGGCGCAGTATCGCAGCTGGGTCGCGTCGAACGCGGCCACGGCACGTGCGGCATCTTCAGCGGCCGAGTGCTCGACCGCTTGCGCCGCGGCCAGGCGTGCGACTGCAGCATGATTTTCCTCTCCGGCCTTGCGCAGGGCTTCATCCAGTGCCGTGCGTCGCTCCGTCGTGCGATCGACCTCCGAACGCAGGGCAGCGGGATCGCGCAACGCCTCTGGAATGGCATTGCCGTGTCGCGCGATCTCGGCATCGATTGCGGCAATGCGGCCCGCGATCGCATTGCGCTCGGCATCGAGCCGACGCATCGTTTGCCCCGCTTCCTCGATGCTTCGCCGCACCGCATCGAGCGAAGCGCGAATCCCGACCACTTCGGATGCGGCCGTTTCGGCAGCCGCCAGCGCCTTCTCGAGTGCATCGGTCTGCGCCCCTGCCACCGGCTCGCCGGCATCGCCCGCAACCTTGAGCGCTGCACCGAGTTCGTCGACCACGGCACTCAGGGAAACGAGGCGCTTGTCCAGTTCATGGCGACGCGCCATCGCCTCATCGCGCAGCAGGCCGGCCTTGCGCACTTGCTCACGCGACTCGCGGATTTCCGCGTCCGTCACGCGTTCCGAATCACCGCCCCCGGCGTGCGCCGGGAGGGGGTGCTCGGTCGCGCCGCAGACCGGACACGGCGCACCCGCGACCAACTGCGACGCAAGCATGCCCGCCTGCCCGGAAAACCATTCGAGCTCCAGACTTTCCAACCGTGCCTGCGCAGCTGCGAGAGCGGCCTCCGCGGCCTGCTGCCCGGCCTGCGCGATGCGAAGCTCGTTCCTCAGCACGTCGGCCTCGTTGCGTGCGACGCCAAGTCGTTCGGACTGCATCCTTCGCAGCCGGGCATCCTCCAGTCGATGAGTCAGAAGCTCACGCGTCGTGGCCGTCTGCAGCAGGGACTCGAGTCGCTTCTCCTGAGCGATGCGCGACTGCTCGTCCCGCTCCAGCGCCGCCACGAGCCGCTTCTGTTCGCCGCTCACCTGTCGCAGTCGCTCGTCCTCGGCATCGCGCGTGCGCTGCGCCGCGGCCAGTGAAACCACCTTCTCGCCCAGCATCGCCAGTTCGGCCAGCTTCGTCACGCACGCCTCAAGCTGCGGCGCCCGAGCCTTCTCTTCCTCCAGACGTGCAGCCGCCTCGGCGCGCGCCTGTCCAGCCTCGGCATACGTCGCTCGCGCCATCGCCAGACGTTTGCCGGCCTGCTCGCGCGCGTCTGCCGCGAGTTCCATGGCCTCAGCGAACGGGCGCACGGTTGCGGCCTTGCGCCCTGACGCGTACTCACGTCGCCGGCATTCGATCTCGGGTTCCAGCGCCCGCAGGCGCAGCTCCGACGCCGTCGCCTCGCCGAGTTCCTTGAGCGCTGCGTCTGCGGCGCGTCCGCGTTCCAGGCTCTCGCGCGCATCCTGACCCCGTTTGCGCGCAGCCGCTTCCCCTTCGCGCAGGGCCGCCAGTTGCAGCTCCAGCGACGCTCGGTATGCCGCAAGCGACTCGACACTTTCCTGCCCGGCCTGCTGCAGAAGCGTCTCCCGTTTCAACCTGATCTCGGCGGCGCGATTCTCCACATCCCGCGCCCGCCGCTTCAGCGCCTCACCGAGCAGCCGATAGCGCTCCGTCCGGAAAAGCGTCTGCAGGATCGCCTCGCGCTGATCTGACCGCGCGCTCAGCAGTTCGCGGAATCGTCCCTGCGGCAGAACGATGACCTGGCGAAACTGCTCGCTGTCGAAACCTAGCCGCGTCTCGATTTCCTCCGTGACCTTGCCCGGCTGCGTCGCAACGCTCGTCCATTGCTCACCGTCGAATCGGTCCAGCTGTGCTGTTGCCGGCGCCTCCGTATGGCCGGCACCGCGCCGCTTGGCACGCGTCTGGGCCGGCTTGCGCGTCACCCGGAATCGCTCCTCGCCGAGGGCGAACTCCAGCGCGACCTCGGTCTCGAGGTCGGGCGAAGCATGATCGCTGCGCATCGCACGCGGGTCGCGCTCGCCGCCGGAAGTATCTCCATACAGTGCGAAACACAGCGCATCCAGCAGGGTCGTCTTTCCCGCACCGGTAGGCCCGTGAATCAGGAACAGGGCCCGCGCCCCGAAACAGGCGAAGTCGACCGATTCGCGCGATGCGAACGGGCCGAAGGCCTGCATGCTCAGGTGCACAGGCCTCATGTCGACTCCCGCTCCTCGCGGAGCAACGCCTCGATCGTGGCATCGACCGCGTGGCGCGCCGCATCGTCGAGGGGTTCGCCGGTCACCTCATGCACGAAGTCTGCAAACAGGACGCGCATGTCGAGTTCGCGATGATTCGGCGACACCTTGCCTTCCCTGCCGATTCCGCTCAGAACGATGCGCTCGCAACCGAGCACGTTCGGATAGACCTCGCGCAGGCGTGCCATGGGCTCGAGCAAGGCACCCGTGTCAGTGAGGCTTGCGAACACGTAGTCATGGCGCTTCGGGTCGTCCCTCCCGGCCTCGACGAGCGCACGCAGTTCCCCCCTCACACGGCGCAGATCACGGCGGGACTGCAGCGCGATCCGCTCGACGCGGATCTCTCCAGGAGACCTCAGCTCCACCATCGATACGCTCTTGTCGTGATCGATCTCGGACAGCGAATACTTGAGCGGCGACCCCGCGTAGTTGATCGCCGCCGAGCCGATCTGCTGGGGGCGGTGCAGATGCCCCAGGGCGACGTAGTCGAAGCCCGCGAATCTCGATGCGGCCACCGCCCCGCTGCCACCAACGGAAAGCGGCCGCTCGGATTCGCTCTCCGTGCCGCCGGCGACGAATGCATGCGCCACCACCACGGCCCTCGTTCCGGCCGGGTGATGCTCGCGAATGCCGTCGAGCAAGGCGCCCAGCGCGGCATCGTGGTCGCGAAATTCGGCGCCCAGTGCGTCGCGAACCACTGCCGGCTCGGCATAGGGAAGCGGGTAAATGGCAAGCTCTCCCCACTCGTCGGCGAAGTACAGCGGCTCGACGCGCGAACTGACACGTCCGGCGATCGTCAGTCCGCGCGGCGCAAGCAGACGTGCGCCGAAGCCGAGACGATCGGGACTATCATGGTTGCCCGCAATGAGCACGACCGGCACGCCTTCACCGAGCACGATGCGCGAAAGCGTGTCATCAAGCAGATTCACCGCATCCGCAGGCGGTACCGCACGGTCGTAGACGTCGCCTGCCACGAGTACCGCGTCGGGACGCAGCTCGCGCACGAGAGCGACGAATTGATCGAGAACGTGGGCCTGATCATCGATCAGGGACCGGGCATGGAAGATTCGACCGAGGTGCCAGTCGGCGGTGTGTAGAAGTCGCACTGCATGGGCTCCGCGAGAGGTGGTCCGATGATCGACCGGATCATCCCCGCGATGCAAGCCCCATGCGCCTTCGCCCGGCCGCCCGTTCAGCCGGGCTCACTTCGGATTCGCATGTTCCTCGAGATAGTGCTTGAGAACCAGCTTGAGCTTGGCCGCATGCTTGTGATCGCCGCGATTACGCGCTGCGGCGATATCGTCGGCGATCATGCGCTTGATTCGTTTCTCGCCTTCGGGCGTATGGACCAAGTAACAGCCCAGTTCGACGGCGATCATCTCGGGCACGTGCTCGTGCTCCGCAATCGCCAGGACTTCCTCCTCGGTCAGGTCCGAGAGTTCGATGCAGTCCTGTATCGTGAGCATGATCCGTTCTCCTTC
>DAOMNN010000052.1:23929-25222 GCA_035443825.1 Rhodocyclaceae bacterium
CCTCGGAAATTTCGTTGACCCACGCCATCGATTCGATCTCGGCGCGCGTCAGATCGTTCAGCCCGATATTGCGGAATTGCCCCAGAACTTCGTCTGCGCCCTTGCGGTCGGCCTGCTCCACGTACTCGGCGAGCATCAGCAGGCGACCCAGCTCCCCTTCGCGCCGCTGCAGTGCTGCGGAGATGTCGTCAGCGATGTTGAGCTGCCGGGAGATTTCCTCGAAGGACATGCCGAGAAGCACATCGATAAAGGAAAGGATCCCCGTCATGAACGCCGCATCGCGGAAGGTCGTCGAATCGCGCTCCTGACCTGCGAGAACCTCCATCAATCGGGCACGTCCTGCAGCGAGCTGCATCAGTGGACTCGGATAGGGGGCGTTCGGCCGGACCGTAAACAGCAACAACTGGAGCCAGCGCTGGAGCTGACGCCGGCCGATCAGCATGAGCGCCTGGGAGACCGACCCGATCTTTCTGCTGCGGCCGCTCGCCGCGGAGTTTACCAACCTCATCAGATTGACCGTCAGCACGGGATTGTGCTTGAACGCTTCCTCGATCTCACGTGTATCGGCATCGCGAAGCACAAGATCCAGGAGCTTGAGCAGGCCGAATGCCGATGGGTCCGTGCGCCGCGACGTGAGCACGGAAGGGCGGGCGAAGTAATAGCCCTGGAAGAGGTCGAAGCCTAGCTCGCGGCAAAAGCGCGCCAGCTCCTCGCTGTCGACCTTCTCCGCGACCAGCGTCACCGGCCAGTGCCGGAGCCGTCCGACCACAGCGCGAAGCTGATCCCGGTCGTACTCGAGCAGGTCGATCTTCACAAGGTCGACGATGTCGAGCAGGGGCAGATAGGCGTCCTGATAGACGAAATCGTCGAGCGCGATCGAATAGCCCGCGGCCCTGAGCTCACGGCAGCGCGCGACCACCCCCGCACTTACATCGACCGTTTCGAGCAGTTCGAGCACCACCTGCTCTGCGGGCAGCAACTCGATCATGTCGCTGAACAGCATCTCGGCGTTGACGTTGATGAAACCGCGATGCGGACCGAGGACTGCAGACACGCCGATATGTCCGAACGCGTGGGAGATAACGCTTGCAGTGGCCTGTGCGTCGTCGCTCACATTGCTGGAGTTCTCCGCACTCGCGCGAAAAAGCAGCTCGTATCCCACGAGGCGCTCGTCGCGATCCAGGATGGGCTGACGCCCGAGAAATATCTCTTCAACGGCCAAGACAGATTGCTCCGAACTGAGCGGACCATTAACCCGAATTACACCCATCCCCCTCCCAGCCTACCCTTGAG
>DAOMNN010000053.1:0-23455 GCA_035443825.1 Rhodocyclaceae bacterium
AGGATCTTGCCGACGAGTGCGTGGTCGGCCGGCAGGTCGGCGGTGTAGCGGGCGGTGCCAGTGACCTTCTCGACGCCGTCGACGAAGGGCAGCCGGGCGCCCGCGCCATGCGGGCCGCTGGCCGCCCGGGCGACGCGCTTGAGCGAGCGTTCGGGAGCGTTCATGCCGCTTCCTCCCCGGCCTGCGCCGCGGCCTCGACCGAATCCAGGATCTTGACGTAGCCGGTGCAGCGGCACAGGTTGCCGGCGAGCGCGGCGCGGATCGTGTCGCGGTCGGGTTTCGGATCGGTGCGCAGCAGCCCCTCGGCCGCCATGATCATGCCCGGCGTGCAGAAGCCGCACTGGGTGCCGAGGTTCTCGTGGAAGGCGCGCTGCAGGCGCGACAGGCGTCCGTTGCGCACCATGCCTTCGATGGTCTCGACGCTGCGGCCGGCAACCGAATGCGCCAGCGTGCAACAGGCCAGCCGTGGCCGTCCGTCGACCAACACGGTGCACGCGCCGCACTCGCCGCCGTCGCAGCCCTGTTTGGTGCCGGTGAGGCCGAGCGCCTCGCGCAGATGGTCGAGCAGCAGCGCGTTCACCGCCACCGCATCCTCGCACAGTCGGCCGTTCACCGTGATCCGAAGTAGCGTCTTCATGTGCCTCGCTCCTGTACAGGCGGCGGGTCGATTCGAACCACGTCTGCCCGACCCCTGTAATTGGTGGAACTCAAACAATCTGAAATGTGTGAATGCTAGCAGCGCCCTCCCGGCTCACCAATATGTAGCCCCATGCATAGGGCTGAGCCTTGACTCGGCTATGTAGTGAGGTATATTTTGCGGGCGATGTCACCTCCACTACATAACGCGAGTTTCGTCACACCTGTCGCGCTGCAGTTCGCCGGCGGAGAGATCTCGCCGCGCCGGCTGGCGCTGCTCGAAGCGATCGGCCGGCTGGGGTCGATCAACGCCGCGGCGAAGGAGGTCGGGATCACCTACAAGGGGGCCTGGGATGCGGTCGACGCGATGAACAACCTCGCCGGCTCCCGGCTGGTCGCCGCGCGCCACGGTGGCAGCGGCGGCGGCGGGGCCGAGCTGACCGAAGTGGGCCGCGTGATCGTCGCCGCATGGGAGCGACTCGTCGCGCTTCAGGAAGCGTTCCTGCACCACTGCGGCAGCACACCGGAAGATCCGGGGCTGCTCGGCCTGATCAGGAGACTCAACATGCGCACGAGCGCCCGCAACGCGCTGCACGGCACGGTCACGGCGGTCAAGGAAGGCGCGGTGAACGCCGAGGTGTCGCTGGCGCTGGCCGGCGGCGACACGTTGCATGCGATCGTTACGATGGAAAGCCTGCGCGACATGGACCTCAAGCCGGGCATGGACGCCTGGGCGCTCGTCAAGGCGTCGTGGGTGATTCTGGCTGCGCCGGACGAAGGACTGAAGACCTCGGCGCGCAACCGCCTGTGCGGGCGCATTACCCGCATCGAGCGCGGTGTGGTGAACGCCGAGATCGTCCTGGAACTGCCTGGCGGCGCGACGCTGGCGGCGATCATCACCGAGGTCAGTGCGGACAAGCTGGGCTTCGCGGTCGGCGACGAGGCGTGTGCGCTGATCAAGGCGTCGCACGTGATTCTCGGGGTCGATTGAGATCATCAGGGGGAGCCATGAAACGTCTGTTCATTCGTGCAGCACTGTGTACAGCTGCCGTGTGCGCTTCGTTGCCGGTGGCGGCCGAGGTGGTCACTGCGGCGGTGGCCGCGAACTTCACCAAGACGATCGAGGAGATCGGTGCGCACTTCATGGAGGAGACCGGCCACACGATCCGCTTCTCCTTCGGCCCGAGCGGCAAGCTCTATGCGCAGATTCGCAACGGCGCACCGTTCGAGCTGTTTTTCTCGGCTGATACGCAGAAACCCGAACTGCTGGTGAACGAAGGTCTTGCGACCGAACCCTTCGTCTATGCGCGCGGCCGGCTCGCCTTGTTCAGCCCGACGCTGCCGGTCGCCCAAGGGTGGCGCGAGGTACTCGAGCAGGGTGGATTCGCGCATCTTGCGATCGCGAATCCGCGCACGGCGCCCTATGGTGCGGCGGCGGTCGAGGCGCTACAGGCGCTGGCGCTGCTGGAAGCCCTTCGTCCGAAGTTCGTGCAGGGCGAGAGCATCGCGCATGCGTTCCAGTTCGTCGCGACGGGCAACGCCGCGTTGGGATTCGTCGCGCTGTCGCAGGTCGTCGACCCGGCCAGTCCGGTGTTCGGCAAGGGCGAATACTGGCTCGTACCGCAGCATCTGCATGCGCCGATCGACCAGGCTGCGGTGGTGCTCGAACGCGGCCGCACGCATCCGGCCGCGCTGGCGTTCATGGAATATATGCGCTCGCCGCAGGCGCGTGCAATCATCGAGCGCTACGGCTACACGGTGCCATGATCGAAGTGTTCGGCACGTCGGTCAGCCTGGAGCCGATCTGGCTGACCCTGCAGGTGGCGGCGGTCACCACCGTGATCCTGCTGCTGCTCGGCACGCCGCTGGCATGGTGGCTGGCGCGTACCCGCACGCGGTGGCGCGTGGTGATCGAGGCCGTCGTTGCACTGCCGCTGGTGCTGCCGCCCACGGTGCTCGGCTTCTACCTGCTGATCGCACTGAATCCGAACGGTGCCGTCACGCAGTTCCTGCGCGGATTCGGGTTCGAAGGGCAGTTGACCTTCTCGTTCACCGGCCTCGTGATCGGCTCGGTGCTCTATTCGATGCCGTTCGCGGTGCAGCCGCTGATGCACGCATTCGAGTCCCTTTCCGAGCGCCTGCTTGATGCCGCGGCGACGCTGCGCGCCGGAGCGCTCGATCGCTTCTTCTCGGTGGTCGTGCCGCTGAGCCGGCGCGGTTTCCTGACCGCGGCGACGCTGAGCTTCGCGCACACCGTCGGCGAGTTCGGCGTAGTCCTGATGGTCGGTGGCAACATCCCGGGGCGTACGCGCATGGTGTCGATCGACATCTTCGACCATGTCGAGTCGCTCGCCTATGCCGAGGCGCACGTACTGTCGGCGATGATGCTCGTGTTTTCGCTGGTGGTGCTGACGCTGGTGTACGGCCTGAACCGGCGCTTCGGCGTGAAGGTCGGGTGACGCGGTGCTGCGCGGCCAACTGACCCTGCGCGCGGGAAATTTCCTGCTCGACAGCGGCGAGTTCGAGATCGAGACCACCGGCGTGACCGCGCTTTTCGGCCGCTCCGGCTCGGGCAAGAGCCTGTTGCTGCGGGCGATCGCCGGGCTCGATGCGCACATCCACGGGCATCTGCAGTTCGATGCCGAGCGCTGGCAGGATGGGCGCTGGCGATTGCCGACCTCACGCCGCGACATTGGCTTCGTGTTCCAGGACGCCGCGTTGTTTCCGCATCTGGACGTGCGCGGCAACCTCGACTATGCGCGTCGACGTGCCCCGGGCGCGACCGCGGCGAGCGTGGCGGCGATCGCCGAGGAGGTCGGCATCGCGCACAAGCTCGACCAGGATGTCGGCTCGCTCTCGGGCGGCGAGCGCCAGCGGGTTGCGATCGCGCGTGCGCTGGTATCGCGCCCGCGCCTGCTGTTCATGGACGAACCCCTGTCCGCGCTCGACTGGCGCGCGAAGGGCGAGTTGCTGGGGCTGATCGAGACGCTGGCCGCGAGCACCGGCGTGCCGATTCTCTACATCACCCATGCGCCGATAGAGGTCGAACGTCTCGCCGACCGCGTGGTGTTCATGGCCGATGGGCGGATCGAACGCATCGAGACGCTGCGCGAAGCGCTGGCCCGCCCGGATTCCCCGCTGTTCGAAGAGGAAGGGCCGGTGTCGGTGCTCGAAGGCGATCTGGGTGCGCCTGCCGACAACGGCCTGCATCCCTTCGTCACGCCGGCCGCAAGGTTGTGGCTGGTAGGTGCCTCAGGGCGCAGGCCCGGTGCGGCGCGGCTGCGCATCCTGGCGCGTGACGTCGCACTGGCGCTCGATGCGCCGGGCCGGGTGAGCATCCTCAATCAGCTCCCCGTGACCGTCGAGCGCGTCGAGCCCGAGGCGGGCGGACGCGTGACGGTGGTGTGCCGGCTAGGCGACGGCCAGGTGTTGCTGGCGCAGATCACCGCCTGGTCGGCGCGCACGCTCGCGCTCGCGCCCGGCGCGGCCGTGTTCGCGCTGATCAAGTCGGTGGCGCTGATGGACTGAAAAATGCCGAACGGGCGCGTCGTTGGCTTGCAGCCTGTCGGACTCACGCGCCAGGGCGGGACGATCCAGCTCCTTCGTCCTCGTGCTTGCGCAACAGGGCCACGTTCGCGCGCGGAAACTCGCAGGTCCAGTCGTGGATCTGCGCGAGGCATCGGAAGGTCTCTTCGCGGTAGAAGACGACATGGGTCGGGTCACGCCGGTAGTGCCAGGTGCCGAAGCGGGCGTCGTCGGTCTGGAAGCAGGTCATCACCGCGAGCCAGCCGCCGGGACGCAGCAGGCGATCGAGTTGGCCGAAAGCATCGGCCGGCCGGTGGAAATGCTCGACCACTTCGGTGCAAGTGACGAAATCGTAGCGTCGCGTCAGCACCTCCCGATCGTCGAAGAACAGCGGGTCGAACAGCGCGACACGGTGGCCGGCCTCGCGCAGCATGACCGCGAGCGCCGGTCCGGGGCCGCATCCGTAATCGAGGCCCCATCGCGCGGGCGGCAAGCGTTCCAGCAGCGGGTCAGCCAGCCGTCGGAGAAAGCGGCGATAGCCTTCGTCTTTGGCATCGTTACGATGCAGCAGGTACTCCGCCCTCTCGATCCCGGGGGCAGGCAACTGCGCCGGATCCAGGAAGGTTGCCAGGCAATGCGCGCAGCGCCAGTAGTCGCGCCGGCTGACCTCCGCGAAGAAGCGCGCACCGGGTGTTTCGCACACGGGGCAGTTCGGAGCGGTCACGACACCGTTCTCCAGAATCACAACTTCATGCCGAGCGGATGGTTCGCACATCCTTGGGTCGGCGGTAGGACCACCACGGCAGTACCGCCTTCATCGACAGCACTTCGCCACACTGCGCCGCGCCATAGCCTGGCAGCGCATCCAGGGCGTCGTGCCATTCCGCGCGGCGCAGCAGTTCGAGCAGCGCGTGCATGGGGGGTTGATCGAGCGAGGTCTTGAGGCACGCGAGGTGGTAGCGCTCATCGACCAATGGTACGAAGTCCAGGCCGAAGGCATTGGCCGTGGCGGCGATACCGAGGCCGACGTCGGCCTGGCCCGAGACGATCGCGCTGGCGACCGCGGCGTGCGACGGCTCGCTGCCACCATGGCCCCGGATCTCGTCGGGCCGCAGACCGGCATCGCCGAGCAGTTCGTCGAACAGCACACGGGTGCCGGTACCGAGGGCGCGGTTCGAAAACCTTGCACCCGTTGTCCGGATGTCATGGAAGGTCCGCAGGCCGAGCGGATTACCCGGTGCGACGATGAGGCCCTGGCTGCGCTCAGCGAAACCGATTATCTTGTGCACGCCGGGGCGGAGCAGCGGCTTGTAGGTGCGCTGCGTGAGGCTTCCGCGCGCGGCCCGGATCCGGGTATGGAAGCCCGCGAGCATGCATCGCCCCTCATTGAGCGCGCGGATCGCATCGACGCTGCCGGTGAAGCGGATATCGAGGTACAGCCGTTCAGTGCGCGCCTTTTCGGCCAGGAGGGCGAGCGCGTCGTCGTGGCTCGCATACAGGGTCAGGACGTGAGCCGAATCGTCGAACGCGACCGCATGGGCGCGCTCCAGGTCGGCCCGAAGCGCCTCGATCTGCGGCAACAGACGTGCCTGTGCCTGTTGTTCGGCCCACATCAGCTTGGCGCCGAACTCGGTCAGCCGTGCCGACTGGCCCTTCTCCCACACGATCAGGCCGCGGCCCAGCTCGCTTTCCCAGCGTTTCAGTTCGCCCCACACGTGGCGGTAGGAAAGGCCCAGTTCGCGCGCGGCGGCAGAGATCGAACCCATGCGTGCGACGGACTGGAGCAGATCGAGCAGGGGATTGCGGATTCGCCCCGGTGCGGCATCGCGGGCGAGGGTGTAATGGAGCTGGATCCTATGCACGGCGTTTCATATTGCGGTAAGAGGTCAGGGCTCCTAGATTACGCGAAATCCCCCGCAAGAATGGCTTCCGGAGAATGTCATGTGCCCGAACACCCTGATCCGCTTGATTCGCAGACATTCCAGGACGCTGATGCTGGCGATTCTGGGTGCGGTTGCCCCGTTGGCTGCCGCGCAGTCGATCGTCGTCGCGTCGACCACCTCGACCGAACAATCCGGTCTGTTCGGACACATTCTGCCCATCTTCACCAAAGCCAGCGGGATCGAGGTCCGGGTCGTCGCGCTGGGCACCGGCCAGGCGCTCGACGTGGGGCGACGGGGCGATGCCGACGTGGTGTTCGTGCACAACACCGCGGCGGAGGAGGCGTTCGTTGCCGAGGGCTTCGGCGTGGAACGCCATCCGGTCATGTACAACGACTTCGTGCTGATCGGCCCGGCGACCGACCCGGTCGGTGCGCGTGGCAGCGACATTCTGGGTGCGCTGAAGAAGATCGCGGCGTCCGACGCCCCGTTCGTCTCGCGCGGGGATCGCAGCGGTACGCACGCCGCCGAGTTGCGATTCTGGAAAGATGCCGGCATCGAGACGGACAGGGGGAGCGGCTACAAGGAATGCGGCTGCGGCATGGGGCCCGCGTTGAACATGGCCGCGTCCATGGGTGCCCACGTACTCGCCGACCGCGGAACCTGGCTCAGTTTCCGCAACCGTGCCGGGCTCGCGGTGCTGGTCGAGGGCGATGCGCGCCTGTTCAACCAGTACGGCGTGATCGTCGTCGATCCGGAGCGCCATCCGCATGTAAAGGCGGCCGATGCGCAGCGTTTCGTCGACTGGCTGGTCTCGCCCGAAGGGCAGGTGGCGATTGCATCCTACACGATTGGCGGCGAGCAGCTGTTCTTTGCCAATGCCGGCGAGTGATCAATCCGGATGCTGCGCTAGGACGCTGTCGGACTTGAGCGATCGTCATGAGCCGAGTGGGAACGCGACGACAGATTCGGCCGTTCTTGAGGCGCATAGTGGTTCTATGCAACGAAAAAACGGTCGGATGTGGACCGCGTTCCCATTGGCGAAGTAGATCAGACTCAAGTCCGACAGCCTCCTAGAGGCGCATCTCGGTGACCGGATCGTCCGAGTGCTCCTCCGCCCGTTCGCGTGGGTAGAGGACGATCACGCTGGTTTCCGGCACCCGTGTCGCGAGACGTGCCGGCAACGAGGCGAGTAGCGGCTCCCAGGCGAGACTGCCGGGCCGCGCGCCGACGATCAGGATCAGGTCATCCTTCGAGGCGAGACCGGCAATTGTGCCGCGCATGGACGTCCACCGGTCGAGCGGACGAAAGCTGAAGTCCCCCAGCGCCTTGATTGGACCGAAGCGCCGGCGAAGGCTGGTTTCCTGCCGATGCTCGGCGACGACGATGAGCTTGCTCCCGAGTTGGGTGGCCAGGTTCGCGAGCAATGCAGTGATCGAGGCGAAGCCGGGACCGTGTTCGACGTTCGGCGGAAGCGTGACGATGACCCGCTTGCACGTATTGATCGGCACCGTCAGCCGGGAGACGATCAGGGTGTAATCGCGATCGCGCGATAGGTGCTCCAGCATCGATCCAAAAAAGCGTTCGCGCGGCCCGATACGGTCCTGCCAGCCGACGATGACGTCGGTGGCCCGTAGTTCTCGCCGGGCACGCAGGATGCCGGAGGCCGCATTGAGGTCGATACGTGTAACGGGCTGGGCGGGGATGTCGGCCGCGGCCAGTTGTGCGACCGATTCGCCGAGCATGCGCTCGGCGTGCATCACGCTCTCGGCGGCGTGGGCACCTTCCTCGATGACCGTCAGCAACTGGATGGCCTGGGCTTGCTCCGGGTCGCGGATCATGACCGCCAGATCGAGCAGAGGCCGTGCACTGCGAGGCCCCGTGCACCCGACGAGGATGCGTTGCGGAGGTCGTTTGTGCTCAGGCGGCTCGGTCGCGGCGGTGAGTGCCAGTGCCCTCCCGTGGCGCTCGACGAAGACCGGCGCGAGAATGCAGGTCACGAAGATCATGAAGATCGCGCCATTGACGACCGTATCGTCGAACAGGCCGAGGTCGTAGCCGACGATTGTTGCGGCCAGGGTTGCGGCAGCTTGCGGAACGCTGAGGCCAAACACCAGCCTGGCCTGGTCGCGGTCGTAGCGCAGGAGCAGGCGCGTGCTCTCGGCGGCCAGCCACTTGGTCACGATCACCGTCACGACCATGGCCGTTGCAACGAGCCATGCGCGCGGCCCGGTGAAAAACACCCCGACGTCGAGCAGCATGCCGACCGACAGCAGGAAGAAGGGAATGAAGATCGCATCGCCGGCGAAGCGGATGCGGTTCATCAGGACACCGTGGTGGGGGATCAGCCGGTTCAACGCGAGTCCGGCGAGAAAGGCGCCGACCAGCGGCTCCGCATTCGCCGTATGCGCAAGGGCGGCGCAGCCGAACACCATCGCCAGGACGAACACGAACTGCGAGACACCGTCACGCCCGAGGTTGCGGAAGAACCAGCGCGCGACGATCGGCACGGCGATCTGGATCAGCGCGACGTAGAGTGCGAGCCCGATGCCCAGACGGACCCAGAACTGCTCGTCGATGTCGTTGCCGCGCGCCTGACTCGCGATGACGGCGAGGACGAGCAGTGCGAGCGTGTCGGTGATGATCGTTCCGCCGACCGCCGTTGTGACTGCGCGATCGGAAGTGATGCCGAGGCGGCTGGCGATGGGGTAAGTGAGCAGCGTATGCGATGCGAAGGTGCTCGCGAGCAGGATCGCCGCGGGCCACTCGAACCCCAGCAGGAACCGGGCGACCCCCAGCCCGAGCACCATCGGGATACCAAAGGTCATAAGGCCGAACACGACGCTGTGCGAGCGATAGCGCCGCAGGATCGACATGTCGATCTCGAGGGCAGCGAGAAACATGATGTAGAGCAGGCCGACCGTCCCGAGCAAGACGAACGACTGGTCACGCTCGAGGGCGCCGAGAGCGTTGGGCCCCAGAATCGCCCCGGCCAGCAGCAGCCCGACCATGCCCGGCAGGCGCCAGCGCCCCATCACGATCGGGGCGAGCAGGATCAGCGTCGCGACGATGGCGAAGACCAGAACGGGATCGTTGATGGGCAGCAAATCGCTCACCTGCAGGTTCGCCTCATCCGGACACGGACCGGAAAGGATACCAAATCGTCAGGTGCGGGCAGGCGAGTTCGAGGCGCGCTAGAATGAAGCCTCTCAGAAATCGAAGGCCCCGCCATGATCGACTGCCGTATCGTTCCCGTCACCCCCTTCGAACAGAATTGCAGCATCGTCTGGTGCGAGAAGACGCTCAAAGCAGCGGTGGTCGATCCGGGGGGCGATCTGGACCGAATTACCGCGGCCGTCGCGCAATTGGGTGTGCAGGTCGAGAAGATCCTGATCACGCACGGTCACATCGATCATGCCGGTGGTACCGCAGCGCTGGCGCGCCAACTCGGCGTGCCGGTGGAAGGGCCACAGGAGGAGGATCGCTTCTGGATCGAGGGCATGCCCGAGCAGAGCAGGATGTTCGGATTTCCGGGCGTGGAGTCGTTCGAGCCGGATCGCTGGCTGAACGACGGCGATACGGTGACGGTGGGCGAGGAAGTGTTCGAGGTCATCCACACCCCCGGCCACACCCCGGGTCACGTGGTGTTCTTTCATCGGGGGGCGCGGCTCGCGATCGTGGGCGACGTGCTCTTCGCCGGATCGATCGGCCGCACGGATTTCCCGCGGGGCGATCATGCGACCCTGATCCGCTCGATCCGCGAAAGGCTCTTTCCGCTCGGCGACGACGTGACCTTTGTTCCGGGCCATGGGCCGACGTCCACCTTCGGCGACGAGCGCGAGAACAATCCCTTCGTCGGCAACTACGCCTGAAGTAGCCGGCTGCGCAGTGCCGCAAGGCGCGTCGCGGCCGGGTCGGTCGACGCGACGCGGACGCTCACGTCAGTTGCGCTGCTGGAGCGCGTCGCGGATCTCGCGCAGCAGCTTGATCTCTTCCGGATCCGGTGCGGGCTCCGGCTCGGGCGCAGGGGCTTCGGCGCGCTTGAGCTTGCTCATCACCTTGATCGCCATGAAGATTGCGAACGCGATGATGAGGAAGTCGATCGCCGTGTTGATGAACGCGCCGTACTTGACCAGCGCCGCCCCCGCGGCTTCGGCATCGGCGAGGGTGGCATAGGTTTCGCTGCCTAGATTGAAATACAGGTGCCGGAAGTCGACGCCGCCGAGAAGCCCGCCGATCAGCGGCATCACGATATCCTTGACGAGCGACTCGACGATCTTGCCGAACGCCCCGCCGATGATGACCGCAACCGCCAGATCGACGACGTTGCCGCGCATCGCGAATTCCTTGAATTCCTGAATGAGGCTCATGCTTGCCACTCTCCTGTAGTCTCGTCGTTGCGTCGTTGGACGTGCATGCCCGGGCCGTTGTCTGCCCGCAGATGCATTGTTCCATCATGTGCCCCGGACATGTCAATGGTTTGCGAATATTTACGCGCCCCCGCAGGGGCTGGGTAGACTGTGTCATCGCGCCCATGGCGCTGCGGTGGAGTCCTGGATCATGCAGAGACGCGCACGTCGCGCGCTGACCATTGTGTTGCTGATGCTGCTGCTGTTGGGGGCGGCACTCGCCGCCTTGATGGCCGGCAGCGACACGCTGTTGCGCCATGCGGTCGAACGCATGCTGCAGGCAAGGCTGACGCCGATCGTGACGGTGTCGGGTCCGGTCGAATGGCGGTTGCGCCCGGCGCCGATGCTGGCGGTCAGTGGGCTGCGTCTGAGCGACGACGACGGCGCTTCGCTCCTTCACATCGACGAGATTTCCATCTACATCGACGCCGATGGCATTGCCACCCGACGGCTCGCAATTGCGGCGCTCGAAATCAGGGGACTGGAACTGAATCTGCGCCTTGACCAGGGTGCCCGACTCGATGCGCAACGCTGGCTCAGGGAAGAAGCCGCTTCGCCCGATGCGGCGCCGCCGACGATGCTGCCGGTGGGGGCGATAAGCATCGACGATGGGCGTGTCCGGGTCGGAACGGGAGGAGGCGTCTATGTGGCCGACGAGCTGCGTTTGCGTGCGGGCCCAATTGGTCCCGATGTTCCGGCGAAGGTCACGCTCGGTGGGCGCGTGCGCGCTCCCGGCCCCGAACGGCGCGACGCCAGCCTCGATTTTGCGGCAAGCGTTCGATTCGACGACAGCGAACTGGTGCTCGAGGATGCGCAGTTGTGGGTGAGTGGACGGTTGGGGGACCGGGTGATCGACGACGGGCGGATCGGCGCGGACCGGGTGCGGCTGGCTTCCTCTGGGCGGGTACATGTCGACGCCCCATGGATGCATCTGGGCGTGACCGGGTCGGACGGGCGCGTCGATGTCCGGGGGGGCGCAAACGCGTTCGAAGGAAGTGGTGCTGAATGGACGGCGGACGACCTGCATGTCGAGGTCGTCGCGGGGATATCCGGTGCCGCGGCGAGCGTGCGCGTGGCTGCGGGCGACGCGAGCTTGCATCCTGATGCGTGGCGAATGCCGGATGCGCGGCTGGACGCAATGCTTGCCGGGGTGAGCGCTTCGGTGGATGTCGCCCTCTCCGGTGCATTCGAGGGGAGACTCGGCGAAGCGGGGCGGGCGCTGTCGGCCGCGGTAACGAGTGGGACGGCGACGCTCCCCCACCCGTCCGGGTCAGGCGCGCCTCTGGTGGTCGCGTTCTCCGGTTCGGCCACCTTCGATCCTGTTTCCGAGCGCGCGACGCTGGCGGTGTCGGGGAGCTTCGACGACAGCGCGTTCGACGGGCGCGGGACATTCGAGCCGGCAGCCCTTCCACCGCTGTCCGTGGTGCTCGATCTCGACCGTCTCGATCTCGATCGCTACCTTTCCCCTCGCTCGCATGATGAGGCTGCGACGGATCTGGCGGTGTGGCGCACCTGGCCGGTGAGCGCCGAGTTGCGGGTGGGCGAACTTCACCTGCAGGGTTTCGTGAGCAGGGATGCCCGCCTGAGCTTCAGCGGCGCCCGATAGCGCCGTCCGGGGACTTCAGGCTGTCGCGCCACAGCGCTTCGAACGCGTCGGCCGGCAGCGGCGCCGCTATGAAGTAGCCCTGAATCTGCTCACATCCGCTGCGCTCCAGAAACTCCATCTGTGCTTCGGTCTCCACGCCCTCGGCGATCACGTCGAGCTTCATGTTGTGCGCCAGCCCGATTATTGCGGCGATAAGCACGGCGTCGTCGGGATCGGTCGCGATATCGCGGACGAATGCCTGATCGATCTTGAGCTTGTCGATCGGCAGCCGTTTCAGGTACGACAGCGACGAATAGCCCGTGCCGAAATCATCGATCGACACCTTCACACCCATTGCGCGAATACTCGTCAGGACCCCGATGTTGCGATCGACGGCCTGCATCATGATGCTTTCGGTCAGCTCCAGGTCCAGGCAGTCGGGCGCCAGCCCACTCGCTTCCAGAACGGTTTGGAGCGTTGCGACGAACTGCGGCTGGCGGAATTGCAGGGCCGAGATGTTGACCGCGACCGGCATGGCAGGCAGCCCCGCATCCTGCCATGCGCGGTTCTGCCGGCACGCTTCGCGCAACACCCAGTCGCCGATCGGAAGGATGAGCCCGGTGTCCTCGGCGACGGGGATGAACCGCGCCGGCGATACCAGGCCCGACACCGGATTGTGCCAGCGTATGAGCGCCTCCATGCCGATGATCCGCCGTGTCCGGACGTCGATCTGGGGCTGGTAGTGAAGGCGGAACTCGTCGTTATCAAGGGCCTGGCGAAGCGCATTCTCGAGTGACATGCGCTCCAGTACACGTTCGTTCATTTCCCTGCGGAAGTAGTGGTAGGCGTTCCGTCCGCTGTCCTTGCTGTGATACATCGCGGTGTCGGCATTGCGCATCAGCGTCGGGATGTCGTCGCCGTCGTCGGGATACACCGTGATGCCGATGCTCGCAGTGATCGTCAGTTGGCGATCCTCAATGGTATAGGGGCGCGCGAGGGATTCGAGCAGCTTGAGCGAGACCCGTGCGGCGTCCTCGATGTCAGCGATGTCCGGCAACAGGATTCCGAACTCGTCGCCGCCGGGACGACTGACCGTGTCGCTCGCCCGCACGCATTGCTGGATGCGGGCCGCGACCGACTGGAGCAACTGGTCGCCGATGGGGTGCCCGAGTGAGTCGTTGATGTTCTTGAACCGGTCGATATCCAGGAAGATGAGCGCGATCCGGTGTCCATCGCGCCGGGCCTTTACGATCGCCTGCGACAGGCGGTCATGGAAGAGGACGCGATTGGGCAAACCGGTGAGGGCGTCGTGCTCGGCAAGGTAGCGGATGCGCTCCTCGTTGGCCTTGCGTTCACTGATGTCCTCGATGAGGGTGACCGGACCCTTCTCGGGGTGCTCCGGATCGAGCAGGCGGCAGTACAGGTTTGCCCAGAACACCCGCCCACTGCGGTCCTTCAGGCGCTGCTCGATGCGCACGACGCTGCCGTTCGCGATGCCGGCGTAGATGCGCCGGCCCGTTTCCTCGTAGTCGTCCGTGCTCAGATAGAACTGCTCTACCGACCTGCCGAGAACTTCGTCGAGGCTGTATCCGAACATGCGTAGGTAAGCCGGATTGGCACGCGTGACCCGGCGGTCCTGGATGAGTGCGATTGCGATCGGGCTTGCATCCAGAATCGACTGCAATTCAGCTGCGCGCTCCACGCTTTCGCGACGCGAACGGGAAAGCTCCTCGACGAGGCGATAGAAATCTCCCGCAAGTTCCCCGATCTCGTCATTGCCGGGTTTCAGCTTGGTAACCAGCTCGGGATTGGTGCGCAGGCGCACCGCATTGTCGCGAAGTTGCAGCAGCGGACGCAGGAAGCTGCGCATCGCGAACCAGACCAGCAGGGCGACCAGCGCCGATGCGAGCAACAGCAGCAGCGCGGCCGTGCGACGCGACGCATGAATCGGCGCAAAGGCTTCGTCGGCCGGCAACATCGCGCCAAGCACCCAGTCTGCGGTTTCGAGCGTGCGGAAGCTCATGAGCATGCGCTCGGAGCCCTTGCCTCCCTCGACCGCCCCTTCCCAGCCCTCGAGCGCACGATCGTAAGCAGGGTTCGCGCCGACGGGCGCATAGGGCTGGAGAATCTGCTCCGGGGTGTCGCTCACGATCGTGGTCCGATTGCGCGTGGTGAGGATGAAATGGCCCCCTTCCCCTTCGTATTGCCGCTTGAGCGAACCCACGAAGTTGGACGAGTGCAGGTCGAGGGTTCCGGAAAGCATCGCGATCAGGCGTTGTTCGGCGTCGTACACCGGCACCGATATGGCCAGCGTGGGTTGCCGCGTCACGCGCCCCATGAATGGTTCGGAGATCACGCGGCGTCCGGTCGCGACCAGGCGCTGCAGATGCTCCAGGCGGGATACGTCGGTCCCGACGCGCCCTGCAAGCTCAGGCGCATCGGCGATGACGATCATGTCGGGATCCACCAGAATGAGTGCGTCGAAAATCGCAAGGATTCCGGGCTTGTCGTGGATATACGCCTGGGCGGCCGCCGGATCGGCGATCAACTCCGGCGTCAGCCCCGCTGCCACGTTCTCCAGAGACTTGTGACTGATCCGCACACGGGTGTCGATATCGTCGGCGACGCGTGACGCGAGTGCGAACTGCTGATCGGCGATGGCTTGTTTGAGCGAGGTTTCGACCAGGTAGTCCTGAACGAGCATGCCGGCACCGAACACCACAGCGAGCAGGACTGCGACGGCAAGCGATGATTTCGTCTTGAGATTCAAGCCGGTACCCGTTGGCACGAAGTCTCGGATCTTAGCATCCGATGGTCGTCCCGTTCGTGATTTAGATGCCGGTCCGGCACTTGGAATCGTTCGCTGAGGATATGTCGTCTGCGCCCCAGGGCGTAGTGCGAAGAAATGACGGCAGCGTTCGCGCCGGTCGCCGAACAGGCTATGCGCGCGCGGTGAAAATCGGAAGGCGCCACTTGAAGACGATGGCGGCGAGGCGGACCGCGAGCACCAGCGCGCCACCCGCGAGCGCCGCCCACCCGGTAGACACGCCTGCGGCGATCAGTCCCACCAGCACGAGTGCACCGGCCCACGAGGCGGTCGCGTAGAGTTCGCCGGTAAACACCAGCGGAACTTCATTGCAAAGCATGTCGCGCAGGATGCCGCCGAACACGCCGGTGACTACACCCATAAGGCTTGCGACCAGCCACGGTGCGCCGACCGCGAGTGCTGCCTGGGTGCCGCTGACGGTGAACAGGGCCAGCCCGATGGCGTCGGGCAGCAGGAACAGCCGTGCGGGCAACCGCACGAGGCGGACGAGCGCGAAGGTCGCGAGTCCGGACGCAATGGCGGCGATCAGGTAGGACTGGTCCGCAATCCAGAAAACCGTGCGATCGAGCAGCACGTCGCGCAGCGACCCGCCTCCCAGGGCAGCGGCGAGCGCGACCACGACCATGCCGAACAGGTCGAAGGGCCGGCGCCCGGCTTCGAGCACGCCGGACGCGGCATTGACGGCCACGGCCGCAAGCGCGACCACATAGAGAATGGTGTCGAGGCTCATGGGATGCGAGCATAGCAGAGCGCACGGTGTCCGCATCGGCACCTGAGGTGCACGCGAAATCAAACGATCGTTTGAACTTCGTGCGACAGGTGTTAAAGTCCGGCATCGGTTCAATATCAAGTCACAGGAGGCAGCATGTCGATTCCGCAGGTATTCCGGGGAACAATGCGCGTGCCCGCGATCGCGGCCCCGATGTTTCTCGTTTCGGGTCCGGAGCTGGTCATCGGCGCGTGCAAGGCGGGGGTCGCCGGCACCTTTCCGTCGCTCAATGCGCGCCCCGCTGCGCAACTGGACGAGTGGCTGGGGCGCATCAATACGGAACTCGCGGCGCACCGGGAGGCCAAGCCCGGCGCGCACTGCGCGCCCTACGGCGTGAACCTGATCCTGCATCCGAGCAATCCGCGCGTGCAGGACGACCTCGCCCTGCTGGTCAAGCACAAGGTGCCGCTGGTCATTACCAGCCTCGGACATCCGGGGGAGGTCGCAAAGGTGGTTCATGCCTATGGCGGGCTGGTCTTCTCCGACATCATCCACGCCTACCACGCGAAGAAGGCGATCGAGGCCGGCGTCGACGGGGTCATTGCCGTGGCGGGCGGGGCTGGTGGCCATGCCGGGACGCAGAGCCCCTTCAGCCTGATCAGGGAGATCCGCGAATTCTGGCACGGGACACTGGTGCTCGCGGGGTCGATCTCGGACGGGGCGAGCATTCGGGCGGCCGAGATCATGGGTGCCGACTTCGCGTACATGGGCACCCGCTTCATCGCCACGCAGGAGTCGATGGCCCAGGAGGAGTACAAGCGCATGCTGGTCGACTGCCCCGTTTCCGACATCGTATATACCGATGCGATCTCGGGTACCAATGCGAATTTCATGTGGCCCAGCCTGGAGAGGGCCGGCTTCAGGCGCGAAGAACTGGCTACCGGAGTGGCCAAGGGCAAGCTCCACAGCATCGCCGATGAGGCGCGCGCGTGGCGCGACGTGTGGAGTGCAGGGCACGGAGTGTCGACGATCCACGACGTAATGCCGGTGGCCGAACTCGTCGACCGGCTGGCGTCGGAGTACGCGGCGGCCTGTGCTCAGCCACCGAGCCCGGCGTTGACGCGCACCTGATCGGCCTGCGGGCCTGCTGCCGTCCGCCTCGCGCCAGGCCCGTCGAACTCGCGAATCAGGTTCTGCCTGATTGGCAGCGCCGGCGGTTCGGCTATGCTTGGGCGTGTTCTCATTCGCCATGGTGAATGAGAACACCCCCTATGGCGCCCAAGGCAGCGTCCCGACCCATGCAAACCTTCGTCCAGGTTCTCGTAAGCGGAATCGCCACCGGTTGTATCTACGGACTGGTGGCGCTTTCGTTCGTACTGATCTACAAGGCCACCGAAACCGTCAGCTTCATGCAGGGCGACCTGCTGATGGTGGGAGCGTTTGGCGTCCTTGCGCTCAATGTCGCCGGCGGATGGCCGCTGTGGCTCGCGGTGCCGGCCGGAATTGCGGGAATGTTCGCACTGGGTGCGGTACTCGAACGGAGCGTGCTGAGGCGCGCCATCGGCCAACCACATCTGACTGCAGTGCTGCTCACCTTCGGTCTGGGGATGATGATGCGCGGATCGGTCACGACCTTTCCGGCGGCAAGTCATTCGATCCATCGCCTGCAGTTTCCGTTCGCGGATGAACCGCTGCGTCTTGGAACGCTTGCGGTGGCGACGGAACATCTGTTGGTCATTGGCATGACTGCATTGCTTGCTGCACTGCTTACGCTGTTCTTTCGCCGCACGCGGACCGGACTGGCGCTTCGCGCATGCTCGGAGAATCCGCAGGTAGCGTCGCTGATGGGCGTGTCCGTCCCCGCCATGCACACGCTCGCGTGGGCGATGGGCGCGGGGCTGGCAGCATGTGCCGGTCTGCTGCTTGCGCCGGTGACGTTTGTGCACCTGAACATGGGGCTGATCGCCCTCAAGGCCTTCCCCGCGGCAGTGCTGGGTGGCATGACGAGTCTCCCGGGTGCGCTTGTGGCCGGGGTATTGCTCGGCGTGGCCGAGGCGCTTGCCGGTCTTATGCTGCCGGAGGGCGCGAAGGATATCGTGCCCTATGCCCTGCTCATGGCGGCGCTGCTGCTGTTCCCGAACGGGCTTGCCGGCGGATTTGCGCGGATGCGGCGATGAATCGCGGCGAACGCGGGCGCTTCATCACCGGCTTGCTCGTACTTGGGCTGATCGCACTGCTTGCCGCAGGAAGTCTGGGGGTCGATCATGCGCTCGGACAAGTGGTATTCGTCGCCACATACGCAATTGCCGGTCTTGGCGTGATTCTCGTTGTGGGCCAGAGCGGCCAGATATCGCTGGGGCAAGGGGCGCTGCTCGCGATCGGAGCCTATGCACAGACCCTGCTCGTCCTGCGCGGCGTGCCCGCGATCGTCGCGATGCCGATGGCCGTCGCGCTCGCAGCCGCCGGGGGGTGGCTCGCAAGTCTTCCGGCGCGGCGCCTGGGCGGGCTCTACTTCGCGATGAGCACGCTGGCCTTTGCGCTCATCGTCGAGGAACTCCTGGCCCGCTGGGAATCCACGACGCACGGAGCAGCAGGGGTGTCCGTACCGGCGTTCTCGGTGGGCGGCTGGTCGGCCGGTTCGACACTCGCGCAGGCAGTAGTCAGCGTGCTGGCGCTGGGATTGTCCTGGTGGTGCTGCCACCGCTGGGTCGAGTCGCGTCTCGGCCGGGCGTGGCGGGCAGTGCGCGAAGACGAGGTCGCGGCGGCAAGCAGCGGCATCGATGTCGCACGCGCCAAGAGCCGGGCCTTCGTCATCGGCGGCGGCCTGTCCGGCCTGTCGGGTGCATTGTATGCGCACTGGATAGGGTTCGTGAGTCCCGAGCAGTTTGGCCTGCTGCTGTCCTTCGAGCTGTTGATGCTGGCGTTCATCGGGGGCGCGCGCCGGTTGAGCGGGGCGTTGTGGGGCGCGCTCGTCATCGTCGCGATCCCGCAGGCCATATCGCTCTGGCGCGACGTTCTTCCTGCCGAGTTGGCACGCTCTGCAGGACTCGAGGCACTCCTTTTCGGCGCCGTGATTGTCGCCGTCATCCTGTTCCGGCCGCAAGGGATTACCGGCCGAAGTGGCTGACATAAGGCGCGACGACGTTTGCTTCAGGGGCACAGCGGGCAGCCAAAGATCAGGGTTGCCCCGATAGCCACATAATTATGCATTACAGAATAATGCGGCTCTTTACGTCATGATCGAGGACCGACCGATGCTTCCAGCCCGCCTTTCCCACGCCGTCACGACTGCGGTCGCCGAAGCGCTCGCCGTGACACGCCGTACTCCTTCACGCCGCTTCGACGTAGTGTCGGCTACGCCTTCAGCGTCGATCAGTCCGTGCGGCGCGCCACAGCGGCGCTTCGACGCCCTCGCTACGCACCGGTGCGGGAGATGCGGGCTAGCCCGCACCCTGCTTGCACTTGTTTTTTCCGTCACTGCATTTGCTGCGGGCGCGCAGACGCCGGGCGTCAGTGACGACGAGATCGTGGTCGGCAGTATCCAGGACCTGTCCGGACCGATCGCGATGCTGGGCTCGCCGGTACGTGACGGTATGCTCATGCGTTTCGAGGACGCCAATGCAGACGGCGGGATTCACGGCCGCCAACTGCGGCTCGTGGTCGAGGATGCGGGCTACGATCCGAAGCGTGCGGTGCTGGCGGCGCGAAAGCTGATCCAGCGCGACCAGGTTTTTGCCTTCCTCGCCAACCTCGGCACGCCGGTGGTGATGGCGACCATGCCGATGGTGGTCGAGGCCGGTCGTCCGCACCTGTTCCCCTTCTCGCCGCACGCGTCGACCTATGCGCCGCTTCACCCGCTCAAGTTCCAGATGTTCGCACCGTACCAGGACTACATGGATGCGGCCGTCCGGCACATGATGTCGACCGGCACCTACGCGCGCGCGTGCCTGCTCTATCAGGACGACGATTACGGCCTGGAAGTGATGAAGGGGGTCGAAGCCGGGTTGGCAAGGCTGTCACGATCGTTGGTCGCGAGGACGAGCTACAAGCGCGGTGCGACCGATCTGTCCAGCCAGATCGCACGCCTGCGCGGTGCCGACTGCGATCTCGTGGTGCTGGCAACGGTGGTGCGTGAGACCGTCGCCGCGATGGCCGAAGCGCGCAAGCAGGGATGGACGGTAGACATGCTGGTGACCGCGTCTGGCTATTCGTCGCAGACGCACGAACTGGGCGGTCCGGCCGTCGAGGGGCTGTTTGGTGTGACGGTGCTGCCGCACCCCTACCGCGAAGGGGCGTCTCCCGAACTCGCAGAGTGGATCGAGCGCTATCGGGTGCGTTTTGGCACTGCCCCGAATGTCTGGAGCGCGATGGGATACACCGTTGCGGATCTCTTCGTACAGGCGGCCGAGCGCGCGGGCCGCGAACTTAGCGTGGGCAGTTTCGTGGCAGCAATGGCGTCGCTGCACACCGGGCGCGACATCTTCGGCGGTCCGGAGTATCGTTTCAGTGTCGACGATCATCTCGGAAACCGTCACGGCCGTCTCGCGCAGATCCGCGACGGGCGCTGGGAGATCCTGACGGACTACCTGGAATAGACATCCGCTGGAGGCAAATGACCCATTCACCGCAGACCGTCGCTGTCGCCCTCACCGGGGCATCGGGCATGCCTTACGGGTTGCGGCTGGTCGAATGCCTGCTGGAGTCCGGATGCCGGGTGTGGCTGCTCTATTCGCAGGTTGCGCAGATCGTCGCACGACAGGAAATGGATCTCCACCTGCCTTCGCGCCCAGCGGAGGTCGAGGCGCTCCTCACCGAGCGCTGGGGAGTCCGGCCCGGACAGTTGCAGGTATTCGGTCGTGAGGAGTGGTTTGCGCCACTGGCATCGGGTTCCAACCCGGCCGATGCGATGGTCGTGTGTCCATGCACGATGGGCACGCTTGCCGCGATCGCGTCGGGTCTGTCGCAGAACCTGATCGAGCGCGCCGCCGATGTTGCGATCAAGGAGGGGCGCAAGCTCGTTCTCGTGCCGCGTGAAACGCCATTCTCCGCCATTCACCTCGAGAACATGCTCAAGCTCGCCCGTCTCGGGGTGGTCATCCTGCCGCCCAATCCCGGCTTCTACACGCATCCGCAGAGCGTCGCCGACATGGTGGACTTCGTCGTCGCGCGCGTCCTCGATCAGTTGGGCGTGTCGCACCGACTGATACGCCGCTGGGGTGAAAGCGGCGAGGCTTCAGCGCATGAGTGACGAAAGTCGCGACGATCGCCGCCTGTTGCCCATCTTCCCGCTCCAGACAGTCCTTTTTCCAGGCGGGGTATTGCCGCTGCGCGTATTCGAGGCGCGCTACATGGACATGACCGCACGCTGCATGCGTGAAGGAAGTGTGTTCGGGGTCAATCTCATCGCGCGGGGTGTCGAGGTCGGTACACCGGCCGTGCCGCATTCCCTGGGCGTGAGCGCGCGCATCATATCGTGGGATATGGCCGAGCCGGGCATGCTGCACCTCGTGACCTACGGCGAACGGCGCTTTCGCATTCGCCACTCCGAAGTCGGCAGCGATGGCCTCCTGGTGGCCGAAGTGGACTGGCTCGACGAACCACCGGCACAGGCCGTGCCGGCTGAGTACTCGGGACTCGTGACCTTGTTGAAGGCGATTACCGAGGATGCGGGTGAGCAGCATTTTCCCCCGCCGCACCATTTCGAGGATGCCTCGTGGGTCGGCATGCGGCTCGCTGGATTGCTGCCGATAGCGATGCCGGCACGACAGTTGCTGCTCGAACTCGAAGAGCCGCTCGGTCGGCTCGAGATCATTCGTGCCTATCTGGATCAGCAAGGGCTCGCGCCGGGTTGATCCTAGATTCCGCAGTTGGACGGGCTGGAGTGTGCGTCTGGCGCGGTGCAGGGCAAGGCGCAAGCGCGCAGAAATGGTGGTTCCATTTCAAGCGCTTGCAACGCCGCCATGCGCCGTGCCAGGCGTGCAATCCAGCCCGTAGCGGCACTCACCTTGCGGGTGAATGTCAAAAAACCACAAAACATCCATATATTCATGTCGTTGGCCCTTTCACAAGCGGTCAACTGCGGAATCTAGGTTGATCTGCGGCGTAACGGAGCAGCCCGTCAGGATGCGACGTACCGGGGTAGGCACGCCCGCCTCGTCGAGCCGGTCCAGTGTGAGCCACACATGGCTGCTGTCCGTCACCATGGGGGTGGCCTGTTCGACCCTGAAATGGACCGGATGGATGTCCAGGCGGAAATGGGTGAAGGCATGCCGCAGCACCTGCAACGGAGTGCGCTCGCCGGCCGTGATGCCGAATCGTGACAGCAGCCAGCCGCCGTCGTCGTCGCACGGTTCGGGAATCTCGGGCAAGGCGAGCAGCCCGCCCCAGATGCCACTCGGCGCACGCCGTTCCATGAGCACCTGATCTTCCGACTGGATGACTGCGACTCTGACGCTTCTCGAGGGAACGGTCCTCCGTGGCCGCGGTGTGGGCAGTCCGGCAATGCGCTGCTCGGCGAAGGCGATGCAGTCGGAGACGAGTGGGCAGCGGTCGCAGGCGGGACGGGTGCGTGTGCACACCGTTGCGCCCAGGTCCATCTGCGCCTGTATGTAGGCGCCGATTTCCTTTTCCGGAAGCAGAGATTCGGCAAGCGACCACAACCGCGCCTCGACCGGAGCATGTCCCGGGAATCCCTCGATGCCGAATGCGCGACACAGAACGCGCTTTACGTTGCCGTCGAGAATCGCGGCACGCTCGCCGAAGGCGAACGCCGCAATTGCCGCGGCGGTCGACCGCCCGACCCCCGGAAGCGTTGCGATGTCCCGTGCAGTGGTCGGAAACCGACCGCTGTGCACGCTCATGACGATGCGAGCGGTTCGGTGCAGGTTGCGCGCTCGCGCGTAGTAGCCGAGGCCGCTCCACACGCCGAGAACAGCGTCGAGAGGGGCCTGGGCCAGCGTCGACAGGTCGGGAAAGCGCTCCAAAAATCGTGCGTAGTAGGGAATGACCGTATCGACCTGGGTCTGCTGCAGCATGATCTCGGACAGCCAGATGCGGTAGGGATCGCACGTGTTCTGCCAGGGGAGATCGTGCCGCCCATGGTCGCGGTGCCATTCGCCGAGCCTTCGTGCGAAGTCGGTCATTGATGGAGACCCCCCTTGCGCGCCCCGTTGCGCTCGACGCGCCTGTCGATCACTGTGATAATCCCCCATCCAACACATGAAGCGGACGTCGCCTCGCGACCGTTTGCCGCCCACTCCCCGACCCTATCCTGTGATGCCCCAAGCCCCGATAACCCACGAAGCCTTTACCCGTGCCTTTCGCGACACCCTCGGCATGTTCGCCACGGGGATCGCGGTGGTTGCCACCCGCGCCGCCAATGGCGATCCGATCGGTCTGACCGTCAATTCGTTCAACTCGGTGTCGCTCGACCCGCCGCTCATCGTGTGGAGCATGGCCAGACATCTGCCCAGCCTGTCGGTGTTCGAGGCATGCGAATACTACTCCGTGAATGTCCTCGCGGCCGACCAGGAGCACTTGTCGCAGCTGTTCGCGTCGCGTGCCGACGACAAGTTCGCTGGAATCGATATTGATGAGGGCCTGTACGGTGTGCCGCTGCTGCGTGATTGCTGCGCCCGATTCGAGTGCCGCAACATCACGCGCCATCCTGGCGGAGACCACCTGGTGTTCCTCTCGGAGGTCGTGCGCTTCGACCGTGAGGAGCGACCGCCGCTGATCTTCCACGGCGGCGCCTACCGCGGCCTGGCGCCGCTCTGAGCAAAAGCGCGCCCGGAAACGAGGGTGCCGGTACATCGGTCGGCACGGAGTGCTGGAGCGGGTGAAGGGAATCGAACCCTCGTATGCAGCTTGGGAAGCTGCCGTTCT
>DAOMNN010000054.1:0-4184 GCA_035443825.1 Rhodocyclaceae bacterium
TTCTTGATTTCCGCCTTGAAGTAATTGTTTCTGCCTTCCTGACGTTCGATGTTCTGCGCCATGTAGGTATGGCCCAGATAGCCGATCGCCAGGCCGAGCAGGATCATCAGCCCGGACCCGACATAGAACTGTTTGCGCCGCTCACGGCGTTTATGCTCCCGATGCGGAAGCAGATTGATGCGGATCATGGATCGAATCTCCTCAGCGCCAGTCCGCATGCAACCATCAAGCTGGGCGCATCGGCAAGCAGATTCTTCGGCCGGACCTTGGACGACAGGGACATGTTTGCAAATGGATTCGCCACCACCGTCTGCACCTGTGTACGTCCCGCGATGACTTCGACGAGCCCAGGCATCACGGCACAACCACCGGCGAGAACGATATGGTCGACTTCGTTGTACTGCGTCGATGTGAAGAAGAATTGCAGAGCCCGCGAGACTTCCAGCGCCAGGCTATCCATGAACGGCCGCATCAGGTCGCGCTCGTAGTCGTCCGGAAGACTGCCGGTCTTCTTGGCCGCCTCGGCCTCGTCTGGATTCATGCCGTACTGGCGCGCGATGTCCTGCGTGAGCTTCGCCCCCCCGATCGACTGCTCGCGCGTATAGACCTGCTTGCCGTCGCGTAGCATCGACACATCCATCGACGTAGCGCCGATGTCTACCAGCGCCACGATCTTGCCCTTCGCGCCGTCCGGCAACTGGCGGCTGACGAGTTCGAAGGCTGCCTCGGATGCGAACGACTCGACATCCATTACAACTGCTTTCAGACCGGCCGCCTCGGCAACTGCTACCCTGTCTTCCACCTTCTCCTTGCGCGACGCCGCAATGAGTACCTCGACGTCATCGGGATTGCCCGGAGAGGGTCCGACGACCTGAAAATCAAGATTGACTTCGTCAATCGCGAAGGGAATGTACTGATTGGCCTCGGACTCGACCTGGAATTCCATCTCCTGTTCGCGCAAACCGGCGGGCAGAATGATCTTCTTCGTGATGACTGCGGAGGCGGGAAGCGCGGCCGCGACCTGCTTGATGCCGCTGCCCATGCGCCGGAGCGCGCGCCGGATCGCTTCGCTCACGCCTTCGAGATTGGTGATATTGCCATCGACCACGGCGTCGCGAGGAAGCGGCTCGATGGCGTAGCGCTCAATCCGGTAACCCTCTTTCTCGCCTCCGGACAGTTCGACGAGTTTCACCGATGAAGATGAAATATCGAGGCCTGCCAACTGACGCGACTTGGGTCGGAACAAGTTAATGTCTGTCACAAAGAAAATCCTTAAATTTCTTCATGTTAGGCGCAACACCTAAATGCTTACTTTAGATGCTAGCAACAAACATGGGAAAGTGTAAAGGAAAAATGCTTGACATATTCGACTGGAGCCACACTTTACCCCCCCGTATAATCATGTCTACGGCAAATTTCCTGGATTCTTGATGCGCTGGATTCTTTATCCGCTGGCGGCCCTGCTCGTCGCGGCAGTGTTGGCAGTCGCAACGTTGGGCACCGCGATTGCGTTCGCCTGGCCAAAGCTCCCTTCACTCGAAGCACTGACCGACTATCGGCCGCGAATTCCGCTGCGAGTATACACGTCAGATGGATATCTCCTTGACGAATTCGGGGAGGAGCGCAGGGCTCTGGTAAGCATCGACGACGTGCCGGTCAAGTTGAAGCAGGCGATCCTCGCTGCAGAGGACGAACGATTCTACGAGCACCCCGGCGTGGATGTCATCGGGATCGTGCGCGCCGCCGTGGCCAACTTCACGTCAGGCGAACGCGGACAGGGCGCCTCGACCATCACGATGCAGGTGGCGCGCAATTTCTTCCTTTCGCGCGAGAAGACATACAACCGCAAGCTGTACGAGATCCTGCTGTCCATCAAGATCGAGCGCAGCCTGACCAAGGACCAGATACTCGAAATCTACGTGAATCAGATATTCCTCGGTCACCGCGCCTACGGTTTTTCCGCAGCCGCGCGGACGTATTTCGGCAAGGGGCTGACCGACCTGACGCTGGGCGAGGCCGCGATGCTCGCCGGACTTCCGAAGGCCCCTTCCGCGTACAACCCTGTTTCCAACCTGCGCCGTGCTACGCTGCGCCAGCATTATGTTCTACGCCGGATGCTTGATGCCGGCTTCATCGACAGTACCGCGTTCGAAGCGGCCCGCGAAGAACCGGTCAAGCTGGTGTCCGGGCGCACGATGGCGCGCACGACCAGCGGCGACTATGTTTCCGAGATGGCACGGCAGATCGCATTCGACCAGTTCGGCGAAGACGCCTACCACCTCGGCATCAAGATCGTGACCACGATCAATCGCAACGAACAGATTGCGGGACAGCGTGCCTTGCGCCAGGGCGTGCTCGATTTCGACCGGCGGCGCGGCTATCGGGGCCCGGAAGCTTTTGTCGATCTGTCAGGGGTGTCGGACACCGACGAGGAGCGGCTGATCGATCTCCTGGCCGATTTCAGGGACTACGACGGCCTGCTTGCCGCCCTGGTGCTCGAGGCTTCGCCGAAGGAGGTCAAGCTCTATCGCAACGGCGAGACCATCCGCATCAGCGGAAACGGCCTCGCCTTCGCCGCCCCGATGCTCGCCGACCGCGCCCCTCAGACAAGACGCATTCGGCGCGGAGCGATTGTCCGCATCCACGATACCGGAGACAAGGGCTGGGAGATCATCCAGCAACCCGAGGTCGAGGGGGCGTTGGTATCGATCGATGCGAACACAGGCGCAGTGCGCGCACTCGTCGGCGGCTTCGATTTCAATCGCAACAAGTTCAACAACGTCACACAGGCTGTCCGGCAGCCCGGCTCGAGCTTCAAGCCCTTCATTTATTCCGCGGCCCTTGAACGCACCATATCTCCGGCCGACTACGTGGAAGACGAACCGCTGTTCTTTCCGGCCGAAGTCACCGGAAGCAAGGACTGGGAACCGAAGAACTACGACGGCAAGTATGAAGGATTGATGACGGTACGCGATGCGCTGGCCCGCTCCAAGAACCTGGTTTCGATTCGCATCCTTCAGTCGATCACGCCCGCTTTCGCGCAGGATTACATCGGACGCTTCGGATTCGAGCCTTCGCGCCACCCGGCGTATTTGACGATGGCGCTGGGTGCAGGATCCGCAACACCGTGGCAGCTTGCAACAGGATATGCCGTGTTCGCAAACGGTGGATTCCGGATCGACCCATACATCGTCAAGGAAATCATCGACAGCAACGGGCGCACCCTGGCGCGGGTGGACCCGGCAGTCGCGGGAACAAGCGCGCCGCGGGTTATCGACCCGCGCAATGCCTGGCTGATCGATTCAATGCTGCAGGACGTCATTCGCCGGGGCACCGGACAGCGCGCACGATCGCTGGGGCGCAACGACCTCGCCGGCAAGACCGGGACGACCAACGACTACGTCGATGCCTGGTTCGCCGGCTACAACCCGGATGTGGTCGCAGTCAGCTGGATCGGCTACCCGCAGCCGCGCAACCTCGGGCGCGGCGAAACGGGAAGCCGCGCGGCACTGCCGATCTGGATCGACTATATGCGCGAGGCGCTAAAGGATCTGCCGGAGAAACCTCGCACCCGTCCCGCCGGACTGCTACCCATTCGCCACGAGGGCACTGACTACACCGACTATTACTATCAGGAGAATCCGCCACCCGCACCGCGACCACCGGCGTTCCCCGACATACCGGAACTGCAGTGGTTCGTGACCGAGCAAACGCCCTGGCAGGGAGAGCGGCCATCGGCTGCGCCGACCGGCCCGACAGTGCCGGCCCCGATCGAGGAGCGAAGTCCGGCCCCCGTCGAGGAACGGCAGGTCACACCGATCCGGCGCTGATCGGACTCATTCCGGGACGACCGTCGCCGCGCACCCGGCTTGCTCACTCACCAGCGTCGAGAGCATCGCGTACAGTTCGGCTCGGTCACGTGTCCCAAGCCAGCCGCCCTCGACGGGCCTGAAGTGAAAGCCGCCCGATTTGGCTGCAACCCAGATTTCGCGTGCGGCGCTGTGACGGTTGATGATGATCCTGGTGCCGTTTTCGAATTCGACCTCGAGCACACCGCCCGGCTTGGTCTCGATGTCGATCTCCGCCCCGCAGCGCTCGAGCGCGGCTTCGATGCGCATCAGTTCCGCATCGGCGAGTACGTTGAACTCGGACTCATCCATATACCCTCCTTCTGTTAGCATTTC
>DAOMNN010000054.1:4284-10480 GCA_035443825.1 Rhodocyclaceae bacterium
GTGCTGTCTGCATTCGCCCGCCTCGGAGCCGGGTTCGACATCGTCTCGGGGGGCGAGCTCTCGCGCGTCATCGCAGCTGGCGGTGATCCCGCCAAGGTCGTGTTCTCGGGTGTAGGCAAGAGTACGGCGGAGTTGCTTCAGGCCCTGAATGCAGGCATACGCTGTTTCAACGTCGAGTCCGCAGCCGAGTTGGAGCGCCTCAATGCGGTGGCCCACGACAGTTCGATGATCGCGCCCGTTGCATTGCGCGTGAATCCGGACGTCGACGCGAAAACGCACCCCTATATATCGACCGGACTCCGAAACAACAAATTCGGCGTCGCCTTCGACGATGCACTCGCGCTCTACCGCCGCGCGGCAACCCTTCCCAACCTCCGGGTAAGCGGCGTGGCCTGCCACATCGGATCGCAACTCCTCGATCCCGCTCCGATCGCGGAAGCCACCGAAAAGATACTGGGGCTCGCGGACCGCCTCGCGGCCGAGGGCATCGTTCTCGACCACATCGATCTCGGGGGCGGTCTCGGTATCCGCTACCGTGACGAAGCACCCCCATCGGTGGCCGAGTACCTGGCGCCGCTGTTGCGCCTGCTCAAGGGTCGGCACGAAGAAATCTGCTTCGAACCGGGGCGCTCGCTGATCGGCAACGCCGGTTTGCTGTTGACCCGAATCGAATACCTCAAGCCGGGCACGGAAAGGAACTTCGCCATCGTCGATGCCGCGATGAACGACCTCGCGCGCCCCGCCCTGTACGACGCCTACCATGAAGTAGTGGCGGTCACGCCCCACGACATTCCTCCACGCCAGTACGAGATCGTGGGTCCGATCTGCGAGAGCGGTGATTTCCTTGCGCGCAACCGCAGCTTGTCTGTACGTCAGGGCGACCTGCTCGCAATCCTGTCGGCTGGCGCCTACGGCATGACCATGAGTTCGAACTACAATACCCGACCGCGTGCGGCGGAGGTCATGGTGATGGGTGAGGACGTGCATCTGATTCGCGTGCGCGAACCGGTCGACTCGCTCTACGCAATGGAGTCCCGGCTACCCGGTTCCTGATTCATCTCTTGCAGGCACCGCACCAGGGCCTGCCGCCAGTGCGGCATGCGTATCCCATATCGCACATCGAGTCGGGTGCAGTCGAGCAGGGAGTTGGCCGGCCTGGCTGCCGCGGTCGGATACGCCGACGTCGGTATCGCCGCGACCTCGGAAACGCGCAAGAGGCGCCGCGGCAGATGACGCCGTGCCTCGTCGAATATTGCCTCGGCGAAGCCGTGCCACGAGGTCTCGCCCTGAGAACTCAGGTGCAGGATTTCCGACCGGAACCGGTCCTGATCGCGCTCGACCAGCGCACGGACGATGAGATGCCCCGTGGCGTCGGCGATATTGCGAGCCCATGTCGGCGCACCGACCTGATCGCCGACCACACCAAGGGACTCCCGTTCGGCGCCCAGTCGCAACATCGTGGTGACGAAGTTTCCACCACGAGCAGCGAAAACCCAACTCGTGCGCAGGATCAGATGGTCACATCCCGACGCCGCGACCGCACGCTCGCCTGCAAGCTTGCTCCGCCCGTAGGCATTGAGGGGAGCCACCAGGTCGCCTTCGGCCCACGCACCCCGCTTGCCGCCATCGAAAACGTAGTCGGTCGAATAGTGAATCAGGAGGGCCCGGGTCTCCCGCGCGATGCGCGCAAGCGCTCCGGGCGCCTCACCGTTGATCCGGGTTGCGAGCGTCTCCTCGCGTTCCGCGCGATCCACGGCCGTATATGCGGCCGCGTTGACGATGACGTCCGCCCCGCACGCTCGGATAGTCCTTGCAACCGCGACCGGGTCCTCCAGATCGCACCCGGCGCGGTCGAGTGCGACCACATCGCCCAGGGGCATCAGGCTGCGCACCAGCTCGAAGCCGACCTGGCCGCTCGCCCCGGTCACCGCGATCCTCACGCGAAGACCTCGCAGGCGACGAGCGGCCGACCCGCGCGATCCTTGGCCGACAGCAGCGGCTGCCCTTCGAGCGGCCACTCGATGCCCACTTCGGGATCGTTCCACGAGAGGCAGCGCTCATGTTCCGGCGCGTAGTAATCGGTGGTCTTGTAGAGAAAATCCGCCGATTCGCTCAAGACCAGAAAGCCATGCGCAAACCCTTCCGGAATCCACAACTGGCGGTGGTTGTCTTCGTTCAGTTCGGTCCCGACCCACTCGCCGAAGGTGGACGAACTGCGCCGCAGATCGACCGCGACATCAAACACGCTGCCGCGCACGACGCGCACGAGCTTCGCCTGCGGCCGGCGGATCTGGTAGTGCATCCCCCGCAAGACGCCACGCGAAGAACGCGAATGATTGTCCTGAACGAAATCCGGCGCCAGACCCGTCGCTTCCCGAAGCGCGCGCGCATTGAAGCTCTCGAGAAAAAACCCGCGTGAATCCCCAAACACCTCCGGTTCGATGATCAGCAGGTCCGCAATCGCGGTCGGTATGACCTTCATCAAAACACCTTCTCCTCGAGCAGGCGCATCAGGTATTGCCCGTAACCGTTCTTCTGCAGGGGTTGTGCCAGCGCGCGCAGCTGGTCCGCGTCTATCCACCCGGCTCGCCACGCGATCTCCTCCGGACAGGCGATCTTGAGCCCTTGGCGCTTCTCGATCGTCTGGATGAACAGGCTCGCCTCGAGCAGGCTTTCGTGCGTCCCCGTATCGAGCCAGGCATGGCCCCGCCCCATGACCTGGACCTCAAGTTCGCCTGATTCAAGATAGCGGCGATTGACGTCGGTGATCTCCAGTTCTCCGCGTGCGCTGGGCTTGAGCGAACGCGCTACGTCCACCACGCGCGAATCGTAGAAATACAGGCCGGTCACCGCATAGCGACTCTTGGGACGCATCGGCTTTTCCTCCAGGCTGACCGCACGACCATCCTCATCGAACTCCACCACGCCGTACCGTTCCGGATCGTGCACCGGATACGCGAAAACCGTCGCACCGTGCGGTCGCTGCCCCGCACGTTTCAGGTTCGTCGAAAAATCATGGCCATAGAAGACGTTGTCACCGAGCATCAGCACTGACGGGCTTCCCGCCAGAAAGTCCTCGCCGATCAGGAACGCCTGAGCCAGACCCTCAGGGCGATCCTGGACCGCATACCGCAGCCGCAAACCCCATCGACTGCCATCCCCCAGCAACTGTTCGAAGCGCGGCGTATCTTCGGGTGTGGAGATGATCAGGATATCTCGAATTCCGGCCAGCATCAGGGTGCTGAGCGGATAGTAGATCATGGGCTTGTCATAGACGGGGAGCAACTGCTTCGACATTGCCAGTGTCGCCGGATGAAGCCGCGTTCCTGCTCCCCCGGCGAGGATGATTCCCTTGCGTTGCGTCACTTCGGCACTCCTCTCAACGCTGCGCATAGTTGCGCACGACCCAATCGCGATACGCCCCGCTCTGGACGTGTTCGACCCAAGCCTGATGCTCGAGGTACCAGGCCACGGTCTTGCGAATCCCGCTCTCGAACGTCTCCTGCGGCAGCCAGCCGAGTTCACGCTCGATCTTGCGCGCGTCGATCGCGTAGCGTCGATCGTGTCCAGGACGGTCTGCCACATAGGTGATCAGTCGGGCATGCTTGCCGACCGAATCCGGTCTCAGCTCATCGAGCAAGGCGCACACCGTGTGCACGATCTCAAGGTTGGGTTTCTCGTTCCAGCCGCCGATATTGTAGGTCTCTCCCGGCCGTCCGCGCGCCAACACGCGCCGCACCGCAGAGCAATGATCACCAACAAAGAGCCAGTCGCGCACGTTCATGCCGTCGCCGTAGATCGGCAGCGGTTTGCCGGCGAGCGCGTTCGCGATTATCAGCGGAATGAGCTTCTCGGGAAACTGGTATGGCCCGTAGTTGTTCGAGCAGTTGGTCGTGAGCACCGGCAGGCCGTAGGTGTGATGCCAGGCACGCACCAGATGGTCCGAGGCGGCCTTGCTCGCCGAGTACGGACTGTTCGGCTGGTAGACGTGCGTCTCGGCAAAAGCCGGCTCGTCCGGCCCGAGCGACCCATATACTTCGTCGGTGGACACGTGCAGGAAACGGAATGCGTCCCTGCCCTCGGTAGCCAGGCCGTCCCAGTAATCGCGGGCCGATTCCAGCAGTGCAAAAGTGCCCTCTATGTTGGTTCGGACGAAATCCGCCGGCCCATGGATCGAACGATCGACATGGCTTTCGGCCGCGAAATGCACAATCGCACGCGGGCGATGCTCGGTGAGCAGGCCGGCCACCAGTTCACGGTCGCAGATGTCGCCATGCACGAACACATGTCGCGCGTCCCCTTGCAGCGAAGCAAGGTTCTCCGGATTTCCGGCATAGGTGAGTGCATCCAGGGTCAGGACGGCCTCGTCGGTCTCACGCAGCCAGTCGAGAACGAAATTGGCGCCGATGAAGCCAGCGCCTCCGGTTACCAGAATCATCCGACAACTCCTGCACATTTGAGCGGCTCGATGCTGACGGGTGCGCCGAACGCTCCGCCGGCCACCGAGCTTCGATTGTATCCTGTAACATTCCCCTGTCCGTATGCCGCATCCAGCCGGCACGACCAATGCCCGGAATCAGACACGTTCCCTATCTTCGCGTCCTGGTCGCGATCTCGCTGTATCTGGCCTTGATCGTCGCCCGGGCAGCCGACCTTCCCCGTTCGGTCGAACAGGCGCTGACTCGCGCCGGGATTCCTGTTGCGGACACCGCAATCTGGGTCCAGGGCGTCGATGCGCGGCAGCCGAGCCTCGCCATCAATGCGCACCGCCCGATGAATCCGGCATCGGTCATGAAGCTCGTCACCGCCTTTGCCGCACTCGAGCACTTCGGCCCCGCGTATTCATGGACAACGCGCATTTCCACCTCCGGCCGGGTCGAGGGCGGCATCCTGCAGGGGGACCTGCATCTGACCGGGGGCGGGGACCCGGTGCTGAGCTACGAACGATTATGGAAGCTGCTCAGGCGCGTACGTACGCTCGGCATCGAGCACGTTCGTGGCGACATCGTCATGGATGGTTCCGCGCTACGCCTGCCGCAGCACGATCCATTCGCCTTCGACGGACGTGGTCTGCGTCCATACAACAGCGGGCCGCACGGCCTGCTTGTGCACTTCAATACCTTGCAGTTCTTCCTGGAACCGGCCAGCGCTGCCGAGGCCCCGGTGGGTTTCATGAGCACACCGCCGATCCATGGATTGTCGATCGACAACCGCATCGTCACCGGTAGCGGACCGTGCGGAGTCTGGCACCGGAATCTCGATACCTCGGTCGAATTGACCCCGAGCGGGCCGCGCCTCGTCTTGCTCGGGCACCTGCCCGCAAGTTGCGGGCCGCGCACCTGGAGTGCGGCACCCTTGTCGCCGGAGCAGTTCGGGGCCGCCATTGTCGCGGCCCTGTGGTCCGAGGTCGGCGGCACCTATACGGGTTCGGTGCGCCCTGGAACCACGCCCGCGGATGCCACGGTCGTCCTGACCGATGCGTCGCCTGCACTGGCGGAGGTCCTGCGCGAGATGAACAAGTGGTCGAGCAATGTCATCGCACGGCAATTGCTGGCCACGCTTGGCGCCACCGACCTGGCCTCCCACGACATGATGCGCAGCGGTGCCGCGGTTGCAGCGGCGCAACTCGAAGCGGCAGGCATCGACACGCGGGGGCTCGTGATCGAGAACGGCTCGGGGCTGTCGCGAATCGAGCGGATTCGCGCGGACACGCTCGGCGGATTGCTGCTCACCGCCTGGAGACGGCCCTTCATGCCCGAGTTCATCGCCGCGATGCCGCTCGCCGGGGTGGACGGTACGGCGCACCAGCGGCTCGGTCGCAGCCCCGCACGCGGCCAGGCCCATATCAAGACGGGGACCATCAACCACGTCAGGGCGATGGCAGGCTACGTGCACGACCGCAATGGCCACCGACATGCGGTCGTAATGATGGTCAACCATCCCAGTGCGGCCGAAAGTCAGGCCGCACAGGATGCACTTCTGGAGTGGATCTGGGCAGCCAACTGAACCGTGTTCAACCCGACAGCGGTCGCGGCATCGGCATCGTGCACCGATGCATGAGGTTCCACCAGCCGCGCGCGATTCGATAGACGATCCAGAAACTGGTCACCACGAACGCGGCAAGGCCAAAGATCAATCCGACCACGCTCAGAACCAGGGCGAGTCCGACCAGTACCCACAGCAAGGCGAACCAGAA
>DAOMNN010000054.1:10580-23206 GCA_035443825.1 Rhodocyclaceae bacterium
CCACGCTCAGAACCAGGGCGAGTCCGACCAGTACCCACAGCAAGGCGAACCAGAAGGTTCGGATCTGCCAGCGAAAATGGCTTTCCAGCCATGTACCTCGCACCGCCGACTGCTTGTAGTAGTTGAGCAGTACGGCCACGATTGATGGAACGCTCGCCAGGAAACTGCCCACGATCGTGGCCGACCCGGCCACCCCCGACACCACCGCGAACGCGTGCAACGCATAGACCACATGCGCAAGCGTGAGCAGCTTGTCGAGAGGCTCCGGGCGGGATGATTGCCCGGCCAGTTCCGGTCTCATGTCGTTCATCCTAGAAACCGCAGTTGGACGTACCCGAGTGTGCGTCTGACGCGCGGTCTGGCAAGGCGCGACGAGGCCGCATGGTCGCTCCCTGCAACGCGGAGCAACGCAGCCAGGCCACGCGCCAGGCGTGCAATCGGGTGCGTAGCGCGCTCACCCATCAGGCGACCTGCATCGAAGGCAACAAACTCAGTGCTCATCAGGCTCTTGACCAATAACCGAGCGGTCAACTGCAGTTTCTAGGATCATAGTCCCAGTTCACCCCAGATATCGTCGATGCGCCGCTTCACCGCGTCGCTCATCACGATCGGGCGTCCCCACTCCCGCGCCGTCTCTCCAGCCCACTTGTTGGTCGCGTCCAGGCCCATCTTGCTTCCCAGTCCCGGCACCGGACTCGCGAAATCGAGATAGTCGATCGGCGTGTTGTCCACGAGCACCGTATCGCGGCTCGCATCCACGCGTGTCGTCATCGCCCAGATGACTTCCCGCCATTCGCGAATCGCCACGTCCTCATCGACCACGATGATGAACTTGGTGTACATGAACTGCCGCAGGAAACTCCAGATACCGAACATGACCCGCTTGGCGTGCCCCGGATACTGCTTGCGGATACTCACCACGGCGAGCCGGTATGAGCAGCCCTCGGGCGGCAGGTAGAAATCCACGATCTCCGGAAACTGCTTCTGCAGCAGCGGCACGAAGACTTCGTTGAGCGCCACCCCGAGCATCGCGGGTTCGTCGGGCGGTTTGCCCGTGTAGGTCGAGTGGTAGATCGGCGACTTGCGCATGGTGATGCGCTCGATCGTGAACACCGGAAACTCCGAAACCTCGTTGTAATAGCCGGTGTGGTCGCCGTATGGCCCTTCGGATGCGACGTCGTCGGGATTGATCACCCCCTCGAGCACGATCTCACTGCGCGCCGGAACCTGCAGGTCCGAGCCGAGACACTTGACCAGCTCCGTCTTGGCACCTCGCAGCAGGCCGGCAAACTGGTATTCGGACAAGGTATCGGGCACCGGCGTGACCGCCCCAAGGATCGTCGCCGGATCGCAGCCGAGCACGACCGCAACCGGAAACGGCTCACCCGGACTGGCTTGTCGATGGTCGCGGAAGTCGAGTGCGCCGCCGCGATGCGCGAGCCAGCGCATCACCACTCGGTTCGGGCCGAGCACCTGCTGGCGATAGATTCCGAGATTCTGTCGCTTCTTTCCCGGACCACGGGTCACCACCAGACCCCACGTGATCAGGGGCGCGACATCGTCGGGCCAGCAGTGCTGGATCGGCAGGCGCGACAGGTCGACTTCGTCCCCGGTCCACACCACCTCCTGGCACGGGGCCGAACGCACTTCCCTGGGGGCCATGTTGAGCACCTGCCTGAACACCGGAAGTTTGTCCCACGCATCCTTGAGTCCCTTCGGCGGCTCGGGCTCTTTGAGATAGGCGAGCAGTTTTCCGACCTCGCGCAGTGGAGTCTGCCAGTCGCCCCCGGCGAGATCCCCCCCCATGCCGAGCGCCACCCGTTCCGGCGTTCCGAACAGGTTCGCGAGCACCGGGACCGTATGCGGCCTGCCCTTGGTGACGGGCTGCTCGAACAGCAGCGCCGGACCACCCGCCCGCAGCACGCGATCGGCAATCTCCGTCATCTCCAGGTGGGTGTCGACCGGCACGCTGATGCGCCGCAATTCGCCCAGGCTTTCGAGTTGGGCAATGAAGTCTCGCAGATCCTGATATTGCATCGATTCGTTCCGGTTGGCGCAGCGTCAGCGACAGGCGTTGATCGCGTCCCGCGTATCGCGCGCGACCGTGCGGGCGGCGGCGGCAAAATTCTCACCGCCACCCGCGTAGAGGATCGCACGCGACGAGTTGATCATCAGGCCGGTGCCGTCGGCCGTGCGTCCGGCGCTCACCGTGGCCCCGACGTCCCCGCCCTGCGCGCCGATCCCGGGCACCAGTAGCGGCATCTCGCCGGTCAGTTCGCGCACGCGAGCGATCTCGTCGGGGAAGGTCGCCCCGACGACAAGCGCACAGTTGCCGTTCTGGTTCCATTCGCGGGTTACGAGCCGGGCGACGCGCTCGAACAGGCGCTCGCCGCCGCCCACATCGAGAAACTGCAGATCGCTGCCTCCGGGGTTCGAAGTCCGACACAACAAGATCACCCCCTTGTCGGGATAGGCCAGAAAGGGCTCGACCGAGTCGCGTCCCATGTACGGGTTCACGGTGATCGCATCGGCGCCGAAACGCTCGAAGGCCTCCACCGCATATTGTTCGGCGGTGCTGCCGATGTCGCCGCGCTTCGCATCGAGAATGACCGGGGTGCCTGGGTGCGCATCGTGAATGTGCGCGATCAGCGCCTCGAGCTGGTCCTCGGCGCGATGCGCGGCGAAGTACGCGATCTGCGGCTTGAAGCAACACACGAGGTCCGCAGTGGCATCCACGATGGAGCGGCAGAACTCGAGGATTGCGTCCGGCCGACCCTTCAGTTTCACCGGAAAGCGCGCCGGATCGGGGTCCAGCCCGACGCAAAGCAGGGTGTTGCGCTGCTGCCAGGCAGCCCGCAGAACAGTCATGAAATGCATGGATCCATCCCGTGTCGTCCGGACCGAATGATAACGCGCCGGACGCTGTTACGCCCTTGCCAGAACAAAGGGGCCGCATGCGGCCCCTTTGTTCTGACGTTGCCCGAGAGCATCACATCGAACCGATGCCGAGTACCTCCATTGCCTTGGCGAGCGTATCGACCGACTCCTGATGACGTCCGGCCTTGTGCAGTTCCTCGCCTTCTGCGCGCAGCGCCTTCACGTCGGCCATCTGTTCGCTGGTCAGCTCGGGATTCTTCGCCAGGGCCTCGTCGATCTTCTTCATGTCGCCCGGGCACTGAAATGCGAATGCAGTGCTCGAAAACAACAGCGCAAACGCGCCAGCAACAAGTATCTTTTTCATTTTCTCGTCTCCTGGGGATGATGCGGAAGGAATCCGCAACGACAATTTGACCAAATCTTTGCGATCCGGTTTCGCTTCATCCAAAAAACAGGCGGTCGAGCACCAGGCTGGCAAAAATGCTCCCGCCCAGCCAGTTGTTGTGCAGGAATGCCTTGAAACAGCGGGGGCGATCGCGGTCGCGGATCAGGCTGTAATGGTAGAGGGCAATCAGCGCGGCAAGGGCGAGGCCCAGGTAGTAGAACGCGCCGAGTCCGCTCAGATGGCCGACCAGCGCCAGCAGACACAGCGTGATCGCGTAGCACGACATCACTGCGGCCACGTCGAAACGGCCGAAAGTGATCGCCGCGCTCTTGATCCCGATCTTGAGGTCATCGGGCCGGTCGACCATCGCATACTCCGTGTCGTAGGCCATCGCCCAGAACACGTTCGCGATGAGCATCAGCCATGCGACGCCCGGCACGCTGCCGTGCACCGCAGCGAACCCCATCGGGATGCCGAAACCGAACGCAATCCCGAGATAGGCCTGGGGAATGGCCAGGAAGCGCTTGGTGAACGGGTAGCTGGCCGCAAGCAACACGGCCGGTATCGACAACCACAGCACGAGACGATCGAGCGGCAGGACGAGCAGCAGGGCAAGCAATGCAAGGGTCGCGGCAAGCAGCAAGGCCTCCTGCGGCGTGACCGTACCGGTGGCCAGCGGGCGTGCCCGCGTGCGCTCGACGAAGCCGTCGAAGTTACGGTCCGCAAAGTCGTTGATGACGCACCCGGCCGAGCGCATCAGCACCGTTCCGGCGACGAAGGCGGCCAGGACGTACGCCGGCGGCACACCGTCGGCCGCAATCCACAACCCCCACAGGGTGGGCCACAGCAGCAACAGGATGCCGATCGGCCTGTCCAGCCGCATCAGGCGCAGGTAGTGGGGAAAGCGCTCTGTCAGGTTGAAGGAAGTCGTGGACATTCGGATAACCGGGCAATGGCCGGAAGAAACACCTCGGTGACGAGCAGTGCTCGGCGGCGCAGGCGGAATACTGAACGCCGCGCCCACAGCCGCTGCGGTGAATCGACCATGCCGCTCGCCTCGATGGCCCGATGATACCGCGCATCGCGCCGGTCGAGACAGGACGAGTTCAGCGGCATGCGTTCGATGCGCGGATCGGCGAACAGTGCAGCCCCGAGCGGGCGCGATCCGATGCCGTGGAACAGGTTCCACGCCCCACGCACGTTGCGAAAGGGCAGGACTGACCGGGCGAAGACCACCGGCACGCCGTCGGCGACAAGCAGGACCTCGCGGACCCAGACCCGCTCGCCCCAGCGCAGTCCGAACAACGCTGCCTCGTCCGGATGGGCGCGCCCGAGCGTCTGCCTCAGCACGGAAACCGAGAACCGTCCGCAGCGCGCACGAATGCGAGCCGTGAGCGAACCGCGATCGGTCAACCAGGGACGGAGTTCGGAGGGCGTACCGGCGCGGGATGGGCGCGCACGCCAGCGAGCGAGGAGCGGTCGAGCTTGCATTGGATCGCGCGCATCATAACCGAAGTGGGACGTCGATTCACGCTGCCATCACGCCACAGGCAGGTCACCCCCGAAAGACGAAGGCAATCCCTTCGCCTCACCAGGAAGGCAGACGCGACATTGCTTCATGCGGCCACCCGACTCTCACGCGGGCTGCCGATCAGCCACGTCTTCGCATCCTCCAGCAATGACAGCAGGGCCGGAATGAAGAACAGCACCAGAACCGCCGAAAAGCCGAGTCCGAAGGCGATCGATGCCGCCATCGGGATCAGGAACTGGGCCTGCAGCGAGGTCTCGAACATCAGCGGCGTAAGCCCCCCGATGGTGGTCAGCGAGGTCAGCATGACCGCGCGCAGGCGGCCGCAGGCTGCGCCAATCAGGGCATCGTTCAGATCGGTGCCCTTCTTGCGCAGTTCCTTGAACAGGCTGACGAGAATGATGGAATTGTTCACGACGATTCCCGCCAGGGCGAACAGCCCGAACATCGACAGAATGGTCAGGTTCAAGCCCATCGCCCAATGTCCGAAGATCGCTCCGGCCAGCCCCAGCGGAATCGCCGCCATCACGACGAGCGGCCACGTCCATGATGCGAAGGCCCAGACCAGCACGAGATAGATCAACCCGAGCCCGAGCATGAGGCCCGCCTGCATGTCCCCGAGCGTTTCTCGCTGATCCGCCGCCTGGCCCTCCAGGCTGTACCCGACCGCGTAGCGCGCGGCGAGCTGGGGCAGTGCGGCGCGCGCAAGCTCGGCCTGGATCGCGTTGGCGGTATTGGTGCTGGTATCGACGCCTCCCGAGACCTCGACCGCAAGACGTCCCTCGGCATGACGGAGAGCCTCGAAACCGCGCCGCGACTCCCATCTGGCGACCGTGGCCAAAGGCACGAATCGTCCATCCGGCGCTTCGACCACCATCCGCTCGAATACATCCAGATGCTCGCGTTCGGCACGCGGTAGCAACACCCGCACCTCCAGTTCATCGCGCCCGATCTGCACCAGTTGCGCGAGATGGCCGTCGAACGCCGCGCGAAGCTGGCGCCCCAGCCCTTCCGTGCTGAAGCCAAGCGCCTCCCCGGCGGGCGTCAGCCGATATATGAGCTGTTCGCGGCCGAACGGCATGTCGTCTTCGGTGTCGATGACACCGGGGGTGGCCTGCAGCGTCTCGGCCAGATCCAGGGCCGCGGCCTTGAGGGCGTCGGGATCATCCCCGGTCAGGCGAATCGTGAGGTCGCGCCCCTGCGGCCCCGATTGGCGAACCTTGAAGCTGAGACTCTCCAGGCCGGGAAATGCCGGGGTCTTGTCCCGCCACGTTGCCAGAAAATGCTCATTGCGCACCGTTCGTCGGTCCGACGGCACGAGTTCCACCATGATCGACGCCAACTGGTCGCCACGCGCCAGACCGCTGGCAGCGGCACCAGCCGACCCTCCCAGACGCGATACCGCGGCGCGGATCAACCCCCCACCGAGTTCCGACTCGGTCTCGGCGAGCGCACGTTCGAGTTCGCGCAGGAAGGCCTCGCTCTGCTCACGAGGGGTCCCCGCGACGAAGCCGGCATTCGCATAGATCACGGGGCTTTCCGGGGTCGGAAAGAACACGAAGTTGAGTCGCCCGCCGGCGATGAGTCCGACGGCGATGATCATCGCAGCGAGCGTGATCGCTACGGTCGTGCCGCGCCAGGCCAGTGCCAGCCTGACCAGCGGGCGAAACCCCCGGTCGCGAAAACGGTCGAACGCCGCATCGAGGCGAATCCGCAACGACGATGTCCGCCTGGACGCCTCGCCCTGCAGTGCGCCCCTGAGGTGCGCGGGCAGAATCAGGAAACTCTCGATCAAGGCCGCCATGATCACCATGATCATGACGAAGGGGATGTCGAACATGACATTGCCGATGATCCCGCCGACCAGCATCAGCGGCACGAACGCAGCCACCGTGGTCAACGAAGCTGCAACCACCGGCCAGAACATGCGGCGTGTCCCGCCGAGGACGGCCTGCTCCGGACCCTCGCCGAGTCGGCGATGGGTGTCGGCATCCTCGCTCACGACGATGGCATCGTCCACGATGATGCCGAGCGCCATGATCAGGGCGAACAGACTCATCATGTTGATCGTGCCGCCGAACAGCAGCATCAGCCCCAGCGTCGCGAGAAACGCGGTCGGAATGCCGACCATGACCCAGAACGCCACGCGGGCCGGAAGGAACAGATACAGGACGGCGACGACCAGCAGCAGTCCTCCGAGTCCGTTCTTGACCAGAAGCTGGATGCGGTCGCGTATGAGTTCCCATTGGGTGTCGAACACCTCCAGCCTGATCGACGGCGGCAGGGTCGGCGTGGTCTGCTCCAGCCATCGCTCGAAGATCCGCGCCGCCTTGAGCGAGTGGCCCCGTTCACTGCGTTGCAGCATCAGCTCCACGACCGCATCGCCCGCCTCGCTCAACTCGAGATTGCCTGGACGCGCCTCGCGCGTGACGCTTGCGACATCGCCAAGCCGCACGATGCCGCGGTCGTCGCTGACCAGGGCCAGCGACTCGAACGACAGCGCATCACGTCGTTGCTCGAGGCCGCGGATGTCACGCGCGCCGTCACGCTCCCCGGCGGCCCCGGCCGGCACATCGCGCGACAGGGCGGCAATGCGATCGCCAACGTCGAGCAGCGACAGACCGAGCGTTTCCAGCGCCGCCGACGCCACCTCGATCGCAATACGCTCGTCGGGCAGCCCGGTGATGTCGACGCGATCGATCCCCGCTGCCAGCAGTTCGCTTTCGAAGCGGCGCACCCATGGGCGCAGTTCCTCGACGTTGCTGCCGCGCACGAGCAGTCGTGCAATCGGTTCGTAGCGCGAGACACGGCTTATCTGCGGTGTCTCCGCATCGCGCGGCAGATTGCGAAACTCGTCAACACGCTGTCGCGCCTGATCCAGCGCCATGAGCGGGTCGGTACGCTCCTGCAGCTCCAGCGTGATGCTGGAAACCCCGAGCGCGGAAGTGGAGGTCATCCGCTTGAGCCCATCCATCGTCTTCAGGCGCTCTTCCAGCGGAGTCGTGATACCAATCTCGACATCCTCGGCCGAAGCGCCGCTCCACACGGCCCTGACGCTGATGATGTCGAGTTCGAAGTTCGGGAAGAACTGCACGTTCATGCGCAGCACGCCCGCAACACCGGCGATGAAGGCGAGCAGCATCAGCACGTTGGCCGCGACGCGGTGATGCAGCAGCGCGGGGATGATGCCTCGTCTCATTGCCCGAGCACCTCGACCGCAAGACCGTCGATCGCGTTCGGCAGATGCGTGACCATGACTTCGGAGCCCGGAACGAAGTCCGCAACACGCAGGAGCATGTGGGGTTGGCCGTCGACGCGATGCTCGCCGACCCGCTCCACCCTGACACTTCTCAGGCGCCCCTCGCGCACGAGGTAGATCCGGTCACCACCGTGCAGGGCGGAGAAAGGCAGCGACAGTAGGCCCGCCATGGCGGGCCTTTCCAGCACTGCGTTCACGAACGCCCCCACCGGTACGTTCTCACCGTTCTCCACCCGCAACAAGGCATCGACCCCACGCGCATCGGCCTCACCGCCAATGCGCTCCAGGTACGCCGCAAAAGTCGTCGTTCCAAAGCTCGCCGTTGCAAGCAGACGCTCGCCGCCATCGAGCGCCTTGCGTAGTTCCGCCGCGTACATGGTCGGAATCTTCGCACGCAGATACACAGGATCGTCGGCGTACAGCGTCAGCAGGGTCTGCCCGGTCTGCACCTGATCTCCCGCCGCAACTTCGACCTTTCCGACACGCGCGGAGAACGGCGCTTCGATCCGGCTGCGCTCGGCATCGCGCTCGGCCTCGTCGAGGCGCGCCTCCAGCTGGGCCAGACGCGCCGGATGCTCGGCAATCGACTGCTGGCGCTGGCTCGCCGCCAGACGCGCACGTGCGACCTCCTCGCGCGCCTGGTCGACCGCGCTTTCCGCTCCCAGACGCGCTGTCTGCAGCTTCTCCACACGCGCAAGCTTGATCTCGGCCAGTTCGAGCAGGGTCCGCTCCTGCTGCAGCGCCTCCCGGTCATGCTTCACACGAATGCGCTCACGCTCGAGATCGGCACGTGCCTGCTCCAGGCGCGGCAGCAGGTCACGCGGATCGAGGCGTGCCAGCACCTGCCCGGCGGCAACGCGATCGCCGTCACGCACCGCGACCTCGAGGACCCGTCCCGGGACCGGTGCGGCCGCGCGCATCCTGTCGGGCGCCTCGATGCGCCCGTAAAGGGTCACGATCGGTCGCAAGGTTGCGGGTTCGACGCTGTCGGTCGCCACGCGCCACACTCGTTCACGTACCTCGACCGCATGGGGGGCCGGCCGCGTCGCCTTGAGGAGGAGGAAGCCGCCGATCGCAGCGGCGAGGATCGCAAGAGCCAGCAGACGACGCATGATGATGCTTTTCCGAATCAGACTGAAATGCGCGAGGGTGCGCGGGCCAGGGCGGGAACGGGGCAGCCGCGCAAGACGGTCCGGCAGGATTTCGACACGAACACCTCCAGCCGTCGGACTGCCCGAATCGCCAACATATAAGGGGAGGATGATACACCGAGGACTGCGCTCATGCCCGCAGCAAACTCTCCCGCCCCCCAAGCCAACGATCGACCAGGCATTGGGCTGCGTCCGGCGATGCCGCGAGCAGCCTCTCGGCTAGAGCGCGTGCGGGCTCGATCAGTTCGTCATCGCTGTCGAGGTCTGCGTATCTAAGTAGCGGGACACCGCTCTGCCGTGCCCCGACGAATTCGCCCGGACCGCGAATGCGCAGGTCCTCGCGCGCGATCGCGAAGCCATCGGTGTTCTCGAAGATCACCTTCAGGCGTGCACGTGCGGTCTCCGATACGGGTTGCGCATAGAGCAGGATGCACACCGATTCGACACTGCCGCGTCCGACCCGGCCACGCAGCTGATGCAACTGCGCCAGCCCGAACCGCTCGGCATGTTCGATCACCATCAGGCTGGCATTGGGAACGTCCACCCCGACTTCGATCACGGTGGTCGCGACCAGCACGTCCAGATCACCGGCAGCGAACGCGGCCATCGTCGCCGACTTGTCGGCCGGCTTCAGCCGCCCGTGCACCAGGCCGACGCGCAGCCCGGGCAGTGCTGCGACCAGTGTTTCGAACGTCTCCTGCGCGGTCTTCAGCTGAAGCGCCTCCGACTCCTCGATCAAGGGGCACACCCAATAGGCCTGACGTCCTTCGGCGCACGCATCGCGCACTCTTGCGACGACCTCACTGCGGCGCGCATCGGATGCAAGTCGGGTACGCACCGGAGTCCGTCCGGGCGGCAACTCATCGAGCACCGATACGTCCAGATCGGCGTAGTGCGTCATCGCCAATGTGCGCGGGATCGGCGTCGCCGACATCATCAGCATGTGCGGGCTCGCCCCATGAACCGCCTTCTCGCGCAGTGCCAGCCGCTGGCGCACGCCGAACCTGTGTTGCTCGTCGACGATCGACAGGCCCAGCCGCGGCAGCGTCACCGGATCCTCGATCAGCGCATGGGTTCCAACCGCGAGCAGCGCCGATCCCGCTGCGAGCCGGGCAATCGCGGCCGCACGCTCGCGTTTCGACCGACTTCCCGAGAGCCACACCACCTCGAGCCCGAGCGGCGCGAGCCACGCCGCCAGCTTGAGGAAGTGCTGCTCGGCCAGAATCTCGGTCGGCGCCATCAGCGCCGCCTGGTAGCCGTTCTCGGCAGCCTGCAGCATCGCCAGCGCGGCGACGATGGTCTTGCCGCTGCCGACATCGCCCTGAAGCAAGCGCTGCATCGGATGGGGCATGGCCAGATCGCTCGCGATCTCGTCAAATGCGCGCTGCTGCGCGCCGGTCAGCGCGAAGGGCAGCGCACCGAGCAATGCGTCGGTAAGACGACCACGGCGGGTGATCGCCGGAGCCGTCTTCTCCCTGCGCGCGTTGTAGGCACGGCGCAGCGAGATCTGCTGCACCAGCAGTTCCTCGAAGCGCACGCGTCGCCAGGCACGGTGCGTACGGTCTTCCAGGCTCGCCGGAGCGATCTCCGGTGTCGGCTCATGGAGCAATCGCAGCGCCTCGGCGAAACGCGGCAGATCGAGTTCGCGCAGCACCTCCCGTGGCAACAGCTCGTCATCGACAAGTTCTTCGAGTTCACGCCCGATGAGTTTGCGCAAGGCCGACTGCGCCAGGCCTGAAGTCGTCGGATAAACCGGCGTGAGGGCCACCGGGAGCGGCTCGTCTGTTGTGACGGTGCGCACGCGCGGATGCACCATCTCGGCGCCGAAGAATCCCCGCCGCACCTCGCCGAAAAGCCGGACCCGGGTACCTGGAGCGAGCTGCTTCTGGCGCGAAGGATAGAAGTTGAGCCAACGCGCCACCAGCGTTCCGCTCGCATCGCGAATGTGTACGACCAGCTGCCGCCGCGACCGCAGGACCACCTCGCACGAAGTCACCTCGCCCTCGACCTGTACCGGCAAGCCATCGCGCGCCTGGGCAATCGACGTCAGCCGCGTTTCGTCCTCATAGCGCAGGGGCAGATGCAGCAGAAGGTCGGCGGGCCGACGAATGTCGAGCTTCGCCAGACGACGTGCCAACTGGGTTCCCACCCAGTCCGGGCGCGGCCGAGCGGTCGGCCCCGTGACGGCATCGGCGTGCGTGGACAATCAGTTCATCGCGGGCATGCCCGCGTCAGGCTGGAACGACGATCGCATCGGCCTCGACCAGCGCCCCCTTGGGCAGGGCCGCGACACCAACCGCGGCACGCGCCGGATATGGCTCAACGAAATAACGTGCCATGATTTCGTTGACCGTTGCGAAATTCGTCAGGTCGGTCAAGTAAATGGTCAGTTTGACCGCATCGCCAAGCGACGCGCCGGCAGCTTCAGCGACGGCCTTGAGATTCTCGAACACGCGCACCGTCTGCGCTTCGAAACCATCGACCATCTGCATGCTGGCCGGATCGAGACCGATCTGACCGGAAATGTAGATCGTGCCCCCCGTCTTGACGGCCTGTGAATAGGTTCCGATTGCGGCAGGCGCATTCGGTGTGGAGATGATTGTGCGACTCATGATCTGTGTCCTCTTGGTCGTGAAGCCTGAATGCAGTCCCGGCTCCGAACGGCTGCTCATCTTGCGGGCATGTCGACGATGATGCTCTCGATGCCGCGCTCCTGCCGCAAACGCGCCTGGAGCGCCTCGGCGGCCTGACGGTCCGGGAAGGGCCCGGAAACGACTCGCTGCTGAAGCTTCACCGGGTAGCCCCATCCTGCAAGCTTGCGCGAGAGCGCATCGGCGTTCGCGAACTCGGTGAATACCCCCGCCTGTATCGCATAGCTGCCGTTCGCCGGCTCGGACACGACGATACCGCGAACCGCACGCTCCCGGCGCAGCCGGTTCAAGACTTCGTCGGCGCTCGCGCGTGCAGGAAACGAGCCCACCGCAACACGAAACTGTGTCACGACCGCATCGTCCAACCCGGTCAAGGATGCTTCCAGGGCAGCGAAGGCCTCCGCGTCCAGAAAGCCTCCGAGCTGGACTTGATAGCGCCGGTTCGCGGCCGGCGTTGCGGCCGGGCGAACCGTCCCCGTCGACTGCCGCGCGGTCTCCCGCGCCTCCGGCACCACCGCCGCGGCCTGGACTGGCGGCGGCATTTCGGGCGCCTGTTCTTCCAGCGCCTCGACCAACTCCGGAGGAGACTCCTCTTCGCCCGTCACTTCTTCCGCGGATACCTCGGCCTGGGTGATCGCTGCGGGAGCCTCGGCGAGCGGATCCGCACCCTCTTCCTCACTTTCCCGAGCTTCTTCCGATGCAAGCGGTTCAGCCGGTGTACCGATCACCGGAGACATCGACTCGACGGGGCGATCCGGAGTCGGCGGCACGGGCG
>DAOMNN010000055.1:0-14575 GCA_035443825.1 Rhodocyclaceae bacterium
CTGTCGGTCGGCATGCAGACCAACGCCGAGATCCTGCTCGGTCGGCGCACGGTCGCGGAGTACCTGCTGTCGCCGGTGCGCAAGGCCTGGCACGAGGCTGGGCGGGAGCGTTGAGCGTGCACCCGCCGTCCGGTCCGGAATTCAGCCTTCGTACGCTTCCATCGGCACGCAGCTGCAGTGCAGGTTGCGGTCGCCGTAGACGTCGTCGATGCGGTTGACGCTGGGCCAGAACTTGTTCTCGGCGACCCAGGGCAGGGGGAATACGGCCTGTTCGCGGCTGTAGGGGCGGGCCCAGTCGCCGACGAGGTCGGCCTGGGTGTGCGGCGCGTTGACCAGCGGGTTGTCGTCGGTCGGCCAGGTGCCGGCCTCGATCTGGCGGATTTCGTTGCGGATCGAGATCATCGCGTCGATGAAACGGTCGAGTTCGGCCCGGCTTTCGGATTCAGTCGGCTCGACCATGATGGTGCCGGCCACCGGGAAGGACATGGTCGGGGCGTGAAAGCCGTAGTCCATTAGCCGCTTGGCGATGTCGACCTCGCTGATGCCGGTGGCGGCCTTGATCGGGCGGATGTCGAGGATGCACTCGTGGGCGACCCGCCCGTGCGCCCCGGTATACAGCACCGGGTAGTCGGCGCCGAGGCGGGCGGCGATGTAATTCGCGTTGAGGATTGCGACCTCGGTGGCGCGCTTGAGCCCCGTGCCGCCCATCATAGCGATGTACATCCATGAGATGGGCAGGATGCTCGCCGAGCCGAAGGCGGCGGCGGATACCGCGCCCTGGCCCTTGTTCGGCCGCGACTCGTCGCCGGTGGGGGTGATGACGTGGTCGGCCATGAACGGGGCGAGGTGGGCCTTGAGACCGATCGGGCCCATGCCCGGGCCGCCGCCGCCGTGCGGGATGCAGAAGGTCTTGTGCAGGTTCATGTGCGACACGTCCGCGCCGATGATGGCGGGCGACGTCAGGCCGACCTGGGCGTTGAGGTTGGCGCCGTCCATGTACACCTGCCCGCCGTGCGCATGCACCGTGGCGCAGATCTCGCGCACGGCCTCTTCGAACACGCCGTGGGTGGACGGGTAGGTGATCATCAGCGCGGCGAGCCGGTCGGCGTGCTGGGCGGCCTTGGCCTTGAGGTCTTCGACGTCGATGTTGCCGCTGTCGTCGCAAGCGACCACCACCACCTGCATGCCGCACATCTGCGCGGTCGCGGGGTTGGTGCCATGCGCGGAGCGCGGGATCAGGCACACGTTACGGTGTGCTTCGCCGCGGCTGGCGTGATAGCGGGCGATCGCGACCAGGCCCGCGTACTCGCCCTGGGCGCCGGAGTTGGGCTGCATCGAGATCGCGTCGAAGCCGGTGATCGCGCGCAGCGCGTCGGCGAGGCCGTCGATCATCTCCAGATACCCGCGCGTCTGTGCGGCGGGTGCGAACGGATGCATGTCGGCGAACTCGGGCCAGGTCACCGGGATCATCTCGCTGGTGGCGTTGAGCTTCATCGTGCATGAGCCGAGCGAGATCATCGAGTGGTCGAGCGCCAGATCCCGATTCTGCAGTTTCTTGAGATAGCGCAGCATCTCGTGCTCGGTGTGGTGCGTGTTGAACACCGGGTGCGACAGGATGGCGTCGTCGCGCAACAAGGCGGCGGGGATGGCCCCTGCGGCGCCGGCCACGGCCGCGTCGAGGGAGGCCAGGTCGGCCTCCGCGCCGAAGGCGGTCAGCAGGGCGGCAAGGTCGTCGCGGGTGGTGGTTTCGTCGACCGAGATGCCCACGGCGCTCGCCGAAACGCTGCGCAGGTTGTAGCCGGCGGCCTCGGCGGCGGCCAGGATCGCGGCGGTGCGCTCGCCCGTTTCGACCTGGAAGGTGTCGAAGAAGGCGGCGGCGCCGATGCCGAAGCCGGTCCGGCGCAGGCCTTCGGCGAGCATCGCCGCGCAGCGATGGATGCGCGCGGCGATGGTGCGCAAGCCTTGCGGGCCGTGATAGACGGCATAGAACCCCGCCATGTTGGCGAGCAGCACCTGCGAAGTGCAGATGTTGGAGTTGGCCTTTTCCCGGCGGATGTGCTGTTCGCGGGTCTGCAGCGCCATGCGCAGCGCGGTCTTGCCGCGGGCGTCCTTCGAGACGCCGATGATGCGGCCGGGCATCGCGCGCACGTTGGCCTGGGAGGTGGCGAAGAAGGCGGCATGCGGTCCGCCGAAGCCCATGGGCACGCCGAAGCGCTGCGCCGAGCCGAGCGCGATGTCCGCGCCCATCGCGCCGGGCGACTTGAGCAGCACCAGCGCCATCAGGTCGGACGCGACCGCGACGACCGCGCCTGCGGCCTTGAGCGCGGCGATGCCGTCGGACAGGTCGACAATCTCGCCCCGCGCGTTCGGATACTGCAGCAGCGCCCCGAAGACGTCGTGCTGTTGCGCATCGGCCACCGGTCCGACCACGAGCTCGAAGCCGAAGAATCCGGCGCGCGTCTTCACCACGTCGAGCGTCTGCGGAAAGCACGCCTCGTCGATGAAGAACGCGTTGCTCTTGGATTTGCTCACGCGTCGCGCCATGGTCATCGCTTCGGCGGCCGCGGTGGCTTCGTCGAGCAGGGAGGCATTGGCGAGTTCGAGGCCGGTCAGATCGATCACCATCTGCTGGTAGTTGAGCAGCGCCTCCAGCCGGCCCTGCGCGATCTCCGCCTGGTACGGCGTGTAGGCCGTATACCAGCCCGGATTCTCCATCACGTTGCGCAGGATCACCGCCGGGGTGTGGGTGCCGTAGTAGCCCATCCCGATCAGGGATTTCTTCAGTACGTTGCGCGACGCGATGCGGCGCAGCCTCGCCAGCGCCTCGTGCTCCGGCGTCGCCCCTTCCAGTGGCAAGGGCTTGTCGAGACGGATGCCGGAAGGGACGGTCTGGTCGATGAGCATGTCGACCGAGTCCGCACCGATGGCCGAGAGCATCTGCCCGACCTCGTCGGCAGACGGGCCGATGTGCCGGTCGATGAAGGCGTCGCGTTGCTCGAGGGCGGACAGGGGGGCGGACAGCGGGTTCTGGTGCATGGCGGGCAGTCGATTCGAATGATATGGCGAGGTGGAAAGACCGTGAGGCCGGTCGAGGTGGCGCATGCGCCCCGACCGGCCGCGAAGGCGCGGTCCCGATCAGGCGTTGGCGATCACGGATTCGTAGCCGGCGGCGTCGAGCAGGCCGGAGAGGTCGGCGGCGTCCGGCTTCAGGCGGAACAGCCAGGCGGCATAGGCATCGCCATTGACGGATTCGGGGGCGTCGGCCGTATCCTGGTTGGCCGCGACGATCTCGCCCGCGACGGGCGCGTAGATGTCGGACGCGGCCTTGACCGATTCGATCACCGCGCATGCTTCACCGGCTTCCACCTTGCGCCCGGCTTCGGGCAGTTCGAGGAACACGATGTCGCCCAGCGCTTCCTGGGCGTGATCGGTCACGCCGACGGTGAGGGTGCCGTCCGCTTCGACGCGGATCCATTCGTGGGACTTGGTGTACTTGAGATCGGTCGGGATAGTGCTCATGTGAGGCTCCGGCAGAAAGGCTGTCGTCGGTGGTTGAATCTGTTGCTTGGGGCGGTTCAGTGGCGACGGGTTGCGGCGCGGCGCGGGGCGCTCACACCAGCACCTCGCCGTTGCGCACGAAGGGCAGCTTGACCGTGTGCGCCTTCACGCGGCGGCCGCGGATGTCGACTTCGACCGACTCGCCCGGCTGCACGTCGAGGGGAAGTCGCGCGAAGGCGATCGACTTCTCGAGGGTGGGCGAGAAGCTGCCGCTGGTGGTCTCGCCTTCGCCGGCGGCGGTGAATACGGTCATGTGGGCACGCAGCACGCCCTTGTCGTCGAGCACGAGGCCAAGCAGGCGGCGGCTCGCCGGGGTGGATGCGAGCGCGGCGCGGCCGACGAAATCGCGTTCTTCGTCACGCAGGTCGACCGTCCACGCGAGTCCTGCGTCGAGTGGTGACACGTTCTCGTCCATGTCCTGCCCGTAAAGATTCATGCCGGCCTCGAGGCGCAGGGTGTCGCGCGCGCCCAGCCCGCAGGGCCTGACGCCGGCGGCGACCAGGGCGTCCCAGACGGCAGCGACACGCTCTGCCGGGATGCTGATCTCGAGCCCGTCCTCGCCGGTGTAGCCGGTGCGTGCGATCAGGAGGTCGCCCACGCGCGCCGCGCTGAACGGACCGGGCAGCCCCGATGCCGTATTGATCTCGGGAATCGCCCGTGCAGCGCGGGTGATGGCCTGCGGCCCCTGAATGGCGATCATCGCCAGGTCGCGCCGGCTTCCGAGCGTGACGTTGGAACCCCAGCGTGCGATGCATGCGCGCATCCACGCGAGATCCTTGTCGGCCGTCCCGGCATTGACCACGAGCCGATACTCGCCCTCGGAAAAGCGATACACGATCAAGTCGTCGATGACACCGCCCGAGTCGTTGAGCATGCACGAGTACAGCGCCTTGCCGGGGGTGCGCAGGCGTGCCACGTCGTTCGCGAGCAGCTTGCGCAGGAAGGGTGTCGCGCCGGCGCCGGACAGGTCGAGCGCGAGCATGTGCGAGACGTCGAACATGCCCGCGTCGCGGCGGACGGCATGGTGCTCCTCGATCTGGGATCCGTAGTTGACGGGCATGTCCCAGCCGGCGAAATCGACCATGCGGGCGCCGGCCTCGACGTGGCGGGCGTACAGCGGGGTCTGTCGTGCAGGTGCGTTCATTGCGGGTTTTCCCTCGAGTACGGATACGGGCGGATAACGGCGCATCCGCTTCCATGGAAGTCGGTTGCGCCCCTTCTGTCCCTTGTACCTGAGAGATTCCGTCCGACGCGATGGCTGTCGCGGCCGACCGGGTGCCCCTTCGGTGGATGCACCCGAGCCGTCAGGGCGCGGATGCATCGCTCTCCAGAATTTTGCATCGCGCGCGGTCCTTTTGCCTGAGCGGTTCCGGGGGGTTACGCCTTCGGCGACTCCGGAGATGTGTTCCCCGGCGTTCTCTCCCGCGCGACTGGCGCACGATAACATTGCAGGCCCACACTGGCAACGACCGCGAATCGGACCACGGCGGCGACGTGTGCGGCGCCCACCGGCCCGGTTAGAATCGGTCCACATGAAGACGTCTGCAAGCCACTTTCTGAATCTGCGGGGTGTGCGCTACCACGTTCGCGAGTGGGGCGACACATACGCGCCGAAGCTCTTCCTGCTTCACGGCTGGGCGGACGCGTCCGCCTCGTTCCAGTTCCTGGTCGATGCCCTGCGCGAGCCATGGCACGTCATTGCGCCGGACTGGCGGGGCTTTGGTCTTTCGGCGCGCACTGGCGGTGACGCCTTCTGGTTTCCCGACTACCTCGCCGATCTCGACGCCCTGCTGCGTCACTATTCGCCCGATCAGCCGGTATTCCTGGCGGGACACAGCATGGGGGGGAACGTTGCCTGCCTGTATGCGGGGACACGGCCCGATCGGGTCGCCAAGCTTGTCGCTCTCGATGCGTTCGGACTCCCCGACCGGTCACCTGACGAGGCCCCGGGACGTCTCGAGAAATGGCTGAACCAGCTTGCTTCTCCGCAGGGGTTTCGCAGCTACCCCGACGTGGCGGCCTTTGCCGCACGCATGATGCACGTGAATCCACGGCTCGACGAGCAGCGCGCGACATTCCTCGCCACCCACCTGACGGAGCCGGACGGGCAGGGCGGAGTCCGCCTTGCGGCCGAACCCGCACACCGCAACGTCAATCCGAATCTCTATCGCCGACGCGAGGCGGAGAGTTGCTGGCGTCGGGTGCGCGCGCCCGTGCTGTGGATCGTGCAGTCCGATCCCGAATGGCGGCGTGCCGTCGGCATTACCGATGACGTGTATGATGCTGCCAGATCCTGTTTCGGCGATTTCAGAGAGATCGCCATACCCGACAGCGGACACAGTTTTCATCATGATCAACCCGAACGAACTGCGGCGGCAATCGAGCGTTTTTTGCTGGCGTGATGCTTCGCATTTCGCTTCGCCTGAGTAACGTCCCGTGAATGCCGATCTGCATGCCCACTCGACTGTCTCCGACGGCTGGCTCTCGCCGACGGCGTTGGTGCGCCGTGCAGCCGCGAATGGCGTGACACTGCTGGCCTTGACCGATCACGATGAGGTCGGAGGCATCGACGAGGCGCTCGAGGCGGCGTCAGAATGCGGCATCGAACTGGTCCCCGGCGTCGAGATCTCGGTGTCCTTCCTGGGCGAGACGGTGCATGTGGTCGGCCTCGGGATCGACCACCGCGATGCGACCCTGCTGGCCGGTCTTGCCGTGGTCCGCAGCGGGCGGGCGGAAAGGGCGGCGCGCATCGGCCGGGCGCTCGATACGGTGGGAATCAGGGATGCGCTCGAAGGGGCGCGGCGCTGCGCCGGGAATCCGGATCTCGTCAGTCGGGCCCACTTCGCGCGGCATCTCGTCTCCAGCGGCTTGATGCCTGACGTCAACACCGTGTTTCGCCACTATCTCGCGAAGGGCAAGCCTGGCTACGTCGAGCACGAGTGGGCGAAGCTCGACGACGCGGTCGGCTGGATACGTACCGCCGGCGGCATCGCGGTGATTGCGCATCCCGCCCGTTACCGCCTGTCGACAATGGAGATGGACTGCCTGTTCGACCGCTTCATGGCTTGCGGTGGAGAAGCGGTCGAAGTGGTATCGGGGGCTCACTCCGAATCCGAGATGGCGCGCTTCGCATCACTTGCACGACGCAGGGGCCTGCTCGCGTCGCGCGCGTCCGATTTTCATGGCGAGCGGGAAAGTCCCGTCGATCTCGGGGCTTGCCGTTGTCTGCCGTCCGACCTCACGCCGGTGTGGACGCGTCTGGTCCGAGCGGCCGAATAATTCACCTACAAAACGACGATGTCGCAGTTCTTCTCACTTCATCACGAGCATCCCCAGCCCCGGCTCATCCGGCAGGCGGCGGAGATCATGCGGGCAGGCGGGCTGATTGCGTTTCCAACCGACTCCGCTTATGCGCTCGGCGGACAAATGGGCGACACCACGCTGCTGCAGCGTATCCGGCGCATCCGGGAAGTGGACGAACGCCACCACTTTACGCTCATGTGCCGCGACCTGTCCGAGATCGCCAACTATGCGCGGGTGGACAACACCCAGTATCGGCTCCTCAAGGCCACGACACCGGGAACCTACACCTTCATCCTCGAAGCGACCCGCGAACTGCCGCGGCGCGTGCTGCATCCGAAACGCAAGACCATCGGCCTGCGCATTCCGGACCATCCGGTCGTGGCTGCGTTGTTGAGCGAACTCGGAGAGCCCATCCTAACCTCGACCCTGTTGCTGCCCGGTGAGGACCTGCCGCTGACGGATCCGAACGAGATTCTCGAGCGCCTCGGAAAGCAGGTCGACCTCGTGATCGAAGCCGGATTCTGCGGCCCCGAAGCCACCTCGGTCATCGATCTGACCTCGGGCGCACCCGTCCTCGTGCGGGCCGGCCGCGGCGATCTGGCGCCGTTCGGACTCGACAGCGAGTGATCGACGGGGGGAGTGAAGCCGCGATGCCTGCGGTGCCTGGCAGGGATTCCGCCATGCGGCACTGGCTTGGCGTCCGTACAGTATCGAGCGCGAAGTGTCCGTGTCGCTCTGCTAGAATCGCATCCTTTACGCCATGATCCGATGCAATCACTGATCCCGACCCTTGCCATCTGGGCGCTGCCGGTGCTGCTGGCCATCACGCTGCACGAGGCGGCACACGGCTATGTCGCGCGGCACTTCGGTGATCCCACGGCGCACCTGGCGGGGCGCATCACGCTCAATCCGTTCAAGCACATCGACCTGGTCGGGACCATCCTCGTGCCGGCGGGGATCCTTGCCATCAGCACGCTGTTCGGCGGGGGCGGGATTCTGTTCGGCTGGGCCAAGCCGGTGCCGGTCAATTTCAGCCGCTTGCGCAATCCCAAGGCGGACATGCTGTGGGTGGCCGCGGCCGGGCCGTTCACCAATCTGGTCATGGCGATCGGCTGGGCGATGGTGTTCAAGATCGCAAGCAGCGGACCCGAAACGGCTTATACGCTGCCGCTGCTCAAGATGGCGGAGGCGGGCATCCTGATCAACGCCGTGCTGATGTTCCTCAACCTGTTGCCGATTCCGCCCTTGGACGGCGGGCGCATTGCGGTCAGCCTTTTGCCCGGAAAGCTTGCGTGGCAGTTCTCGCGTCTTGAGCCGTATGGGTTTCCGATACTGTTGATCTTGCTGTTTACGGGGGTTCTGGGAGCAATCCTGTGGCCACTGATCGCATTTTTCCGGTACTTTCTTGCAACGATTTTTGGTTTCTATTCATAGACTATGTACGCAGAACGCGTTCTTTCAGGAATGCGCCCGACCGGGCGCCTGCATCTGGGTCACTACCACGGCGTGCTCAAGAACTGGGTCAAACTTCAGGAGGAGTACCCCTGTCTGTTCTTCGTCGCCGACTGGCATGCCCTCACGACCAACTACGATGCTCCCCAGATCATCGAGGAGAATGTCTGGGACATGCTCATCGACTGGCTTGCCGCGGGCGTCGATCCGACGCAGGCGACGATGTTCATCCAGTCCCGGGTTCCCGAACATGCGGAATTGCATCTGCTGCTATCGATGATGTGCCCGCTGGGATGGCTGGAACGCGTGCCGACCTACAAGGACCAGCAGGAGAAGCTCTCCAGCAAGGATCTGTCGACCTACGGATTCCTCGGCTACCCGTTGCTGCAGTCGGCCGATATCCTGATCTACCGGGCGGACAAGGTGCCGGTCGGGGAGGACCAGGTGCCGCACGTCGAGATCACCCGCGAGATCGCGCGCCGCTTCAATCACCTGTACGGGCGTGAGCCGGGTTTCGAGGAAAAGGCCAAGGAGGCGGTGAAGAAGCTCGGCTCCAAGCGGGCGCGCCTCTACTACGAGTTGCGCACGCGTTTCCAGCAGGAAGGCGAGCAGGCCGCGCTCGAGCAGGCTCACGCGATGCTCGAAGAGGCACAGAACGTGAGCATGGGCGACCGCGAACGCCTGTACGGTTATCTCGAAGGCAGCAGCAAGATGATCCTGGTGGAGCCGGGTGCACTGCTCACCGAGGCGGCCCGGATGCCCGGCCTGGATGGCCAGAAGATGTCCAAGAGCTACGGCAATACGATCTACCTGCGCGAGGACCCGGATTCCATTACGAAGAAGATCCGCACGATGCAGACGGATCCGGCACGCGTTAGACGCACCGATCCGGGGGAGCCGGAGAAGTGCCCGGTGTGGCAGTTCCACCAGATCTACTCGGACGAGTCGACGCGTGGCTGGGTGCAGGAAGGCTGCCGCAGCGCGGGCATCGGCTGCATCGAATGCAAGCAGCCGGTGATCGAGGCGGTGCTGCGCGAACAGGCGGAAATGCGCGAGCGTGCGCAACCCTATGTCGACGATCCTTCGCTGGTGAGAAACATCATCGCCGACGGCTGCGAGCGGGCACGCAAGCTGGCGCAGGAGACGATGCGCGACGTGCGCGAATCGATGGGATTGTCTTACTCCTGATTCGGGTAATCCGGGCATGATGCGATACGAGCAGGTTGGAATTTCGCGGTACAATGAACCGCCCGCTTGATCTGGCCCCGGCCGAGACCGTCGCCCAGATCGACGCGGTGGCGCGCCTCTACGGGGAACCCCTGCTGGAGCTGCCGAGGGATCTCTACATCCCGCCCGATGCGCTCGAGGTCATTCTCGAAGCATTCGAGGGTCCGCTGGATTTGCTGCTGTACCTGATCCGGAAGTCGAATCTCGACATTCTCGACATTCCGATGGCTCCGCTGACCGAGCAGTATCTGGTCTACGTCGAGGCGATGCGCAGCCGCAACCTGGAGCTTGCTGCCGACTATCTGTTGATGGCGGCGATGCTGCTGGAGATCAAGTCGCGCATGCTGTTGCCGAAGCCCGCGAAACACGCGGGTGACGACGAAGTGGATCCTCGTGCCGAACTGGTGCGGCGTTTGCTCGACTACGAGCAGATGAAGATGGCTTCGGTGCGCCTGGATGCATTGCCATGCGCCGGTCGCGACTTCGAATGGATCGGGGTGTTCGTTGCCGAGAAGGTGGTGGAAAGGCTCCCGGAAGTCAGTCTGCACGACCTGCAGCTGGCATGGCTGTCGATCATGAAGAAGGCGCGCCTGACGCAGCACCATATGGTCAGGCGTGACGAACTCTCGGTTCGGGAACATATGAGCGGCATCTTGCGCAGATTGTCAGGCGGTGCGTTCGAGACCTTCGACAGCCTGTTCGAACCGGCCCTTGGGCCGGCGGGGCTGGTGGTGAGTTTTCTTGCAGTTCTGGAACTTGTGAAGGAGCGACTCGTGGAGCTGTCGCAGAACGAACCGTTCGCACCGATTTACGTGAAGCTTGCCGATGCAACCGAGCACGCCGGCTGAATACAAGCGAGTCCTCGAAGTCGTGCTGCTCGCGGCGCCGTCGCCTCTGGGGATCGGACAACTGCGCCAGATCTTCGAGCCGGATCCGGGGCCGGAGCTGCTGCGGCGTTTGCTCGAGGAACTCAAGGACGACTGGTCGGCTCGCGGCGTCGAGCTGGTGCAACTGGCGTCGGGTTGGCGTTTTCAGACCCGCGGCGAGTACCAGGTGTTTCTTGATCGACTCAAGGAGGAGAGACCGCCCAGGTATTCGCGGGCGGTAATGGAAACGATCGCGATCATCGCTTACCGCCAGCCGGTGACACGCGGTGATATCGAGGATATTCGCGGTGTTGCGGTATCACCCAACGTGGTCAGGACGCTCGAGTCGCGCGGCTGGATCGATACGGTGGGCCACCGGGATACGCCGGGGCGGCCTGCGCTGTTTGCCACCACCCGGCGCTTTCTCGACGATATGGGGCTGCGCAGCCTTAGCGAGTTGCCGGCACTCACTGAAATCGAAAGGATAATGGATCTTGTCGACACCAAGGAAATCGCGGCGCCCCTTGCGCCCGCCAACGAAGAACAGGACTGACGCACCGGCCGACGAGGGCCGCAACAGTCCGGCAACGCGGCCCGACGCCCACCGTTCCGCACTCGGAGTGATCGAGGGAGGGCAGCGTGCGCGACGCCCGCGCCCGCCGGGCGCTCAAGGGGGTGTGCCGGCCAGCGCGCGCAATGCGACCTTCTCGGAGCCGGAGCGTTTGCAGAAGGTGCTCGCGCAGTTGGGCATCGGTTCGCGTCGGGAGATCGAGGACTGGGTCATTGCGGGCAGGATATCGGTCAACGGGCTTCCCGCGGCACTGGGGCAGAAGATCGGACCGGGAGATCGCGTCAAGTACAACGGTAAACTGATTCCGCTCAGGTTCACCACGCGTGCCCCGCGGGTATTGATGTATCACAAACCCGAGGGCGAGATCGTGTCGCGCGACGATCCGGAGGGCCGTCCGACCGTCTTCGAGCGGCTTCCGATCCTGCGCAAGGGCCGCTGGCTCGCGGTGGGTCGGCTCGACTTCAATACCTCCGGCTTGTTGCTGTTTACGAACGATGGCACCCTTGCCAATCGCCTCATGCATCCCAGATACGAACTCGAGCGCGAATACGCGGTTCGTTTGCTTGGAACGCTCGACGAGACGCAGGTCGATTCGCTCAAGAGCGGTATCGAACTGGAGGACGGCCCGGCCCGTTTCAGCAGTCTCAGCGATCAAGGTGGCGAGGGCGCAAATCACTGGTATCGTGTGACCCTTTCGGAAGGGCGTAATCGTGAGGTTCGACGCATGTTCGAAGCGCTCGGCCTTACCGTAAGTCGGTTGATGCGAGTACGCTACGGCCCCATTGCGATGCCCTCGAAATTGAAGCGCGGGATGTGGATGGAGTTGCCCGAAGCCGACGTCTGCGCGCTTGCGGGTTTGCCCAAGCCACAGGGTGAGATCCCCGATGCCGGGCGGCAGAAACGCAAGAGTCGGGTGCGTCGGACGGCCCCCAGGCACAAGGCATGACGGACATTCTCGTTCGTCCTTCCGGCAGGGGGTCGCGCCGCGACGCGAGCACATGATTCGCCGCGCTGCGACCCGGCCCTCGCGGCCCGATCGTCAATTGCCTGTTGCAGGCTTCAAGGTTATAATCTAAAAGCTTCGGCAAGGCAGTTGCGGTACTTGTCGGTTTCCGGTTGGGATCAACAGGGATGGGCGTGAGCCCTTTTTTTATTTGTAGGTCGGAAAATGGATATCGAGGCTCTGGTCGATCAGGTCGTCAACGGGCTCGGCTTTGAGCTCGTGGATGTCGAGATGTCGCCGAAGGGCAGGTTGCTGCGTGTTTTCATCGATATCGAGCGCGGAGTGACGATCGACGATTGCGCAGCCGTGAGCAACCAGCTGTCGCGGGTCTTCGAAGTAGAGAACGTCGACTACGACCGTCTCGAAGTCTCGTCGCCGGGTCTGGATCGGCCCTTGAAGAAAGCAGCCGATTTCGAGCGGTTTGCAGGCAGCGACGTGCAGGTGCGTCTGCGCATGCCGCTTAACAATCAGCGCAATTTCACCGGCGTGTTGAATGGAATGGTTGATGGGCAGGTGCAATTGAGTACTGCCGGGGGCGAGTCGTTGTCCCTGCCTTTTGAAGAAATCGAAAAAGCACGCCTGGTACCCAGGTATTGAGCACTCGGATGTGGAGGTCCTGATAAATGAGCCGCGAAATTCTGCTGCTTGTCGATGCGCTGGCGCGCGAGAAGAACGTTGAGAAAGATGTCGTTTTTGCGGCACTTGAGTCGGCCCTCGCGTCCGCAACCAAGAAGCGCGTCCACGACGATGCCGACGTCCGGGTAACGATCGATCGGGCTACGGGCGATTACGAGTCGTTCCGCCGCTGGCTCGTGATGCTCGACGAGGAGGTGGTCAACGACGAGTCCGAGATGGGGATCATCGATGCCCGCGAGGTGAATCCGGACATCGAGATCGGCGAATACATCGAGGAGCCGCTCGAGCCGATCGAGTTCGGACGGGTCGGTGCCCAAGCGGCCAAGCAAGTCATCCTGCAGCGTATTCGTGACGCGGAACGCGAGCAGGTTCTCAATGATTTCCTCGAGCGCAACGAGCATCTGGTCTCGGGCTCGATCAAGCGCATGGAACGCGGCAACGCGATCATCGAAGTGGGTCGCCTCGAAGCGGTGATACCGAGGGATCAGATGATTCCGCGCGAGAATCTGCGCGTCGGTGATCGGGTCAAGGCCTTCCTGCTGCGCATCGACCGTAGCGCACGCGGCCCGCAGCTCATACTGTCGCGGACCGCGCCCGAGTTTCTGGGCAAGCTTTTCGAACTCGAAGTGCCGGAAATCGAGGAGAACCTTCTCGAGGTGAAGGCTTGCGCACGGGATCCGGGGCTTCGCGCCAAGATCGCGGTGCAGTCGCACGACCAGCGCATCGATCCGATCGGAACGTGCGTCGGTTTGCGCGGGTCGCGCGTGACTGCGGTGCGTAACGAGATCGCCGGCGAGCAGATCGACATCATCGTGTGGTCTGCCGACCCGGCACAGTTCGTGATTGCGGCCCTTCAGCCGGCCGAGGTGGTTTCCATCGTCGTCGACGAGGAAAACCACAGCATGGACGTCGTCGTCGACGAGAACAACCTGGCCATCGCGATCGGGCGCAGCGGGCAGAACGTCAAGCTTGCCTCGGAATTGACCGGGTGGACGATCAACCTGATGAGCGAGGAAGAATCGGCTCAGAAGTCCGGCGAGGAGCGACGCGAGTTGCGCGAACTCTTCATGAGCAAGCTCGACGTCGACGAGGAGCTGGCGGACATCCTGATCGACGAAGGCTTCACGTCACTGGAAGAGATTGCATACGTTCCGCTTGCCGAGATGCTCGAGATCGAGGCGTTTGACGAGGAAACGGTGAACGAACTGCGGGATCGGGCACGTAACGTTCTTCTGACCGAGGCAATCGTCACCGAAGAGCAGCTCGAGAATGTTGCCGAGGATCTGCTCAATCTCGACGGGATGGAAAAGACACTCGCAGCCAAGTTGGCCCAGAAGGGAATTCGCACTCGCGACGAGCTGGCGGATCTGGCTGTGGATGAACTGGTGGAGCTGGTGGAGATCGACGAAGCCCGGGCTGCGGCCCTGATTTCGGTCGCCCGCGCGCACTGGTTCGAGGAATGAGGGGGAATCCATGGAAGAAATGAGCGTAACCCAGTTTGCCGGCGAGCTGAAGATGCCGGAAACGGTGCTCCTCGAGCAGCTTCAGAAGGCCGGTGTGGTCAAGTCCGGGGTAGAGGATCTCCTCACCGAACAGGACAAGGCCAAGCTGCTCGAATACTTGCGGCGTGCCCATGGTGAGACCCGTCCGAAGGGCAAGATCACGCTGACACGACGCCAGACTTCGGAGATCCGCGCAACGGACTCGTCCGGGCGGGCACGTACGGTCCAGGTGGAAGTGCGCAAGAAGCGCGTTTTCGTCAAACGTGACGAACTGACGACCGACTCGGGTTCGCTCGACACGCATGCCGAGATTGAGCCGGAGGTCGAAAGCGAAGCGGTATCAACGCAAGCCGCAGAGCCGCAGGTCGAAGTTGCAACGGCCGAAATGGTCGAGGAGTCGCATGTCGAGAAGGCCGGCGCCACGGGCACGGCCGCCGAAGGGGAGGCGCGCGAGGAG
>DAOMNN010000055.1:14675-22601 GCA_035443825.1 Rhodocyclaceae bacterium
TGTCGAGAAGGCCGGCGCCACGGGCACGGCCGCCGAAGGGGAGGCGCGCGAGGAGCAAGCGCCTGAGGCTGCGCCTGTGCAGCTCACGGCCGAGTCGACCGCAGATGTCGAGGAAGAACTTTCGGAGAAACGCCAGAAAGCTTCGACAGCGAAGAAAGGCCGGGCGGCCGCATCGATTCTGAGTGATGAAGAAGTCGCCTCGAGAGAGCAGGAGTCGCGCCGGCATCGTGAGCTGCGGGCCAGGCAGGAAGCAGATCTCAAGGCGCGGCAGGACCGGGACGCTGCTGCACGTGCGGCGGCCGATGCACGCGCGGCGGCCGATGCACGCAAGCTGGAAGAAGAGGCGCGAGCGCAGGCTGAAGTCGAAGTACCCAAGGCAGCGGCCAAGGGGCCTTCGGGAACCCTCCATCGGCCGGCCAAGGCTGACGACAAGCCGGGTGGCAAGGACGTAAAACGTGGCGCGCGCGCTGGTGCTACGGACGACATTTCCAAACGGCGCGGGCTGAAGACGCGCGGGGAAGTCGGCGGTACGGCTACGACGTGGCGAGGCGCTCGTGGGGGCGGACGATCGGGGCGCGGCGGTCAGCGCGATCAGAAGTCCTTCCAGGCGCCTGTCGATCCGATTGTGCGCGACGTGCACGTCCCGGAGACCATCACGGTCGGCGATCTGGCCCACAAGATGGCGGTGAAGGCAGCCGAAGTGATCAAGATGCTCATGAAGATGGGCTCGATGGTCACGATCAATCAGGTGCTCGACCAGGAGACGGCGATGATCCTGGTCGAAGAGATGGGTCACAAGGCGTTCGCCGCCAAGCTGGACGATCCCGACGCATTTCTCGAGAGTCCCGAGGAACATCATGATGCTCGGGTCGAGCCCCGTGCCCCGGTTGTCACGGTCATGGGACACGTCGATCACGGCAAGACCTCGCTGCTCGACTACATCCGTACTGCGAAGGTTGCCGCAGGGGAGGCCGGCGGCATTACCCAGCACATCGGCGCGTACCACGTGGAGACCCCGCGAGGCATGGTGACTTTCCTGGATACCCCGGGTCACGAGGCGTTTACGGCAATGCGTGCCCGCGGCGCCAAGGCGACCGACATCGTCATCCTGGTCGTTGCGGCGGACGACGGTGTCATGCCGCAGACGCGCGAGGCGATTCATCACGCGAAGGCGGCCGGCGTGCCGCTGGTCGTGGCCGTGAACAAGATCGACAAGGCCGAGGCCAACCCGGATCGAGTCAAGCAGGAACTGGTTTCGGAAGGCGTACTTCCGGAAGAGTATGGCGGTGACGTCATGTTCATCCAGGTCTCGGCGAAATCCGGACAAGGCATTGACGAGCTGCTCGAAGCCGTGCTCCTGCAGGCCGAAGTGCTCGAACTCACGGCACCGGTCGATACGCCGGCAAAGGGTCTGATCATCGAGGCTCGCCTGGACAAGGGACGCGGGCCGGTGGCTTCGCTGCTGATTCAGTCCGGTACCTTGCGCAAGGGCGACAACATTCTGGTCGGCGGGACCTTCGGGCGCGTGCGTGCGATGCTCGACGAGAATGGCAAGCCGATCGACGATGCCGGCCCGTCGATTCCGGTGGAAATCCTCGGATTGTCCGATGTGCCGGCGGCCGGCGACGAGGCGATCGTGCTGGCGGACGAGAAGAAGGCGCGCGAGATTGCGCTTTTCCGCCAAGGAAAATTCCGCGACGTGAAACTCGCGAAGCAGCAGGCGGCCAAGCTCGAGAACATGTTCGAGCAGATGGGCGAAGCCGAGGTGAGGGCATTGCCTTTGATCGTGAAGGCGGACGTACAGGGTTCGCAGGAGGCTCTGGTTCAATCGCTGAACAAGCTGTCGACCGACGAAGTCCGGGTGAATGTGATCCACGGTGCCGTCGGCGCCATCTCGGAGTCCGACGTCAACCTGGCCCAGGCCTCCGGTGCGGTCATCATCGGTTTCAACACGCGTGCCGACGCGGGTGCGCGCAAGCTTGCGGAGAGCTTCGGCGTCGATATCCGGTACTACAACATCATCTATGACGCGGTCGATGAGGTGAAGGCGGCACTTTCCGGGATGCTGTCGCCGGAGCGTCGCGAGAACACGATCGGTCTGGTCGAGGTCCGTCAGGTGTTCCGGGTGCCGAAGGTCGGGGCGGTGGCTGGCTGTTACGTCAAGGAAGGCATGGTCAAGCGCGGTTCGCTGGTGCGGGTGCTGCGCGACAACGTGGTTGTTCACAGCGGAATGCTTGAATCGCTCAAGCGCTTCAAGGACGACGTGAAGGAAGTGAGAACCGGATTCGAGTGCGGCTTGTCGATCAAGAACTTCAACGATGTCGTGGAGGGCGATCAGCTCGAGGTGTACGAGATCCAGGAAATCGCGCGGACCTTGTAGACCATGCCCAAGGAGTTCTCCCGCAGCCAGCGTATTGCCGAGCAGATACGTCGCGAACTGGCGGAGCTGATCCGTCTCGAGGTGAAGGACCCACGCGTGGGTTTCATCACCCTGACCGATGTCGAGATCACGCCCGACTATGCCCACGCAAAGGTGTATTTCACCTCGATGACGGGCGAGGAAGGGCTGGACGAGATCCTGACCGGGCTGAGACGTGCAAGCGGATTTCTGCGTCGGGAACTGGGCAGGCGGGTCCGAATTCACACCACTCCCGAGTTGCACTTTCACTACGACAAGTCTGTCGAGGAGGGGAGCCGCTTGTCGCAGTTGATCGACAAGGTGGTGCGGGAGGATGAAGCGCGTGGTCGCGACGACGACTGACCGGTCGTCAGGATGACCGCGCAACGAAGGATTCACCGCCGCGCGCTCGATGGCGTGCTGCTTCTCGACAAGCCGTCCGGCATGACGTCGAATGCCGCCCTGCAGTGCGCAAAGCGCCTGCTCAACGCTGCCAAGGCGGGACATACCGGCACCCTGGATCCGATGGCGACCGGATTGCTTCCGCTCACATTCGGCGAGGCGACGAAGTTTTCCCAGGTATTGCTGGACGCGGACAAGTCCTACGATGCGACACTGCGGCTCGGGGTCGAAACGGATACGGGTGACGCGGAAGGCACGGCGGTCACCGAAGCGCCGGTCGCTGTCGATCTGGCTGATATCGAGCGCGCACTTGTGAGGTTTACCGGTTTGATCGAACAGGTGCCGCCGATGTATTCGGCGCTGAAGCGCGACGGCAAGCCGCTCTACGAGTATGCTCGTGCTGGTGTCGAGGTCGAACGTGCCCCCCGACAGGTGCGGATTCATACCCTGGACCTTGTCGAGGCGGTTGGCGACATGATCCGGCTACACGTCGATTGCAGCAAGGGCACCTACATTCGCACGCTGGCCACGGACGTCGGTCGAGCACTCGGGTGCGGCGCTCATCTGGTGGCTTTGCGGCGCACGCGAATCGGGCCATTCGATGTCGGGCAGGCGGTCGCCCTGGCGGCGTTGGAGGCGGCGGGGATCGACGAGCGGACCGGTTTCCTCGAAGCGTCCGATCTGCTTGTGTTGCATCTGCCGCAGATGAATCTGGATGGCGAGCAGGCACGCGCGATCCGGCAGGGGCGGGTTCTCGACGTTGGCGGTGACAACGTCGGCCCCGTCCGCCTCTACGATAGCGACCGGTTTCTGGGGCTCGGGGAGCTCCAGCCAGACGGCAAACTCTCCCCGAAACGCCTCATCGCAAGCAGTGCGTGCAATGAAACATTGCGCTGAACGTACGGAAGTGATTGAGTTCCTTGGCGCGGATTGGATATAATTACGCGCTTCTGATTAGAAGACTGACACGAGTAAATACCCACATGGCTCTCGAAACTACGAACAAGGCGCAGATCGTCAAGGATTTTCAGCGCGCCCAGGGCGATACCGGATCTCCCGAAGTACAGGTTGCCCTCCTGACTGCACGCATCAACGGTCTTACCGACCATTTCAAGGCCAATGCGAAGGATCACCACTCGCGGCGCGGCCTGCTGAAGATGGTAAGCCAGCGTCGCAAACTGTTGGACTACCTGAAGGGCAACAACGCCGATAGCTATCGGAACCTTATCGAGCGTCTGGGCCTGCGCAAGTAAGCTGCCGGCCATGTCGAGTCAGACAGCGCCGAACGGGGCTCTCTAGCCATCAAGCCGGTACGGCTCTTCGCGAGCCCACGCCGGCTTTGTTCTTTGCGCGGTCGGCCCCTGTTCACCCTGCAGTTGTGGTTTGCTGCATCATTTTTGGAAAGGAATTCATTTTGCCTCAATCTATCAAGAAGACGTTCGCCTATGGCGCACACACGGTCACCCTCGAAACGGGTGAGATCGCCCGGCAGGCTGGTGGTGCGGTCATCGTCAATATGGACGACACCATGGTTCTGGCCACGGTGGTTGCCGCCAAGGAAACCAGGGCGGGTCAGGATTTCTTCCCGCTCACCGTCGATTACGTCGAGAAGTTCTACGCGGCCGGACGTATTCCGGGTGGATTTTTCAAGCGCGAAGGTCGCCCCACGGAGAAGGAAACGCTTACCTGCCGGCTGATCGACCGTCCGATTCGTCCGCTCTTCCCGGATGGTTTCTACAACGAAGTGCAGGTCATCGTGACAGTGCTGTCCTTGAACCCGGAAATCGATTCCGATATCCCGGCGATGATTGGCGCCTCGGCCGCATTGGCGATCTCGGGTGTTCCGTTCAACGGCCCGATCGGCGCGTGCCGCGTCGGCTACCAGAATGGCGAGTACATTCTCAATCCGACGGCTACGCAGCTTCAGAGCAGTGAACTCAACCTGGTCGTCGCGGGCACCGAAACGGCCGTCCTCATGGTTGAATCCGAGGCCCGCGAACTGTCCGAGGAGGTGATGCTTGGCTCGGTCGTCTACGGACACCAGCAGATGCAGGCGGCGATCCGGGCGATCAATGAACTCGTCGAAGTGGCAGGCAAACCCGAATGGGACTGGCAGCCTGCCCCGCGCAACGAGGCGCTGATCGCGCGCATCAAGGACCTGGCACAGGCGGACCTCGAGGCCGCATTCAGCATCACCAGCAAGCAGGCGCGCACCGAACGGATCAACGAGATTCGCAGCAAGACCATCGCTGCGATCACCGAGGGTGCCGACGACGTTCCGTCTTCGAACGAGCTCAAGGACATCTTCCACGAAGTCGAGGCGGGCATCGTTCGCAGCCGGATCCTCAATGGCGAGCCGCGCATCGACGGCCGTGACACTCGCACCGTACGGCCGATCGATATCCGGGTCGGCGTGCTGCCCCGCACTCACGGTTCGGCACTGTTCACCCGAGGCGAAACACAGGCGCTGGTCATTGCGACGCTCGGTACGGGGCGCGACGAGCAGATCGTCGATGCCATCGGCGGCGAGTACCGCGAGAACTTCATGCTTCATTACAATTTCCCGCCGTTCTGCACCGGCGAGACGGGCCGCATGGGCGTCACCAAGCGTCGTGAGGTCGGCCATGGCCGCCTGGCCAAGCGTGCGCTCGTCGCTGCGCTCCCTGAAGGCGACGATTTCAGCTACACGATTCGCGTGGTGTCCGAGATCACCGAATCCAACGGCTCCAGCTCGATGGCGTCGGTGTGCGGCGGATCGCTGGCGATGATGGACGCAGGCGTACCGCTCAAGGCCCACGTGGCGGGCATTGCGATGGGTCTGATCAAGGAAGGCAACCGTTTTGCCGTGCTGACTGACATTCTTGGCGACGAGGATCATCTCGGCGATATGGACTTCAAGGTGGCTGGCACCGAGAACGGGGTGACCGCGCTGCAGATGGACATCAAGATCCAGGGCATCACCAAGGAGATCATGCAGGTTGCGCTGGCCCAGGCCGGTGAGGGACGCATGCATATCCTGACCCAGATGAAGGATGCTCTGGCCTCGCATCGGGGCGAAGTTTCGCAGTTCGCTCCGCGCATGATCACGATCAAGATCAATCCTGAAAAGATCCGTGACGTGATCGGCAAGGGCGGAGCGGTGATCCGCGCGCTGCAGGAGGAGACGGGTTCGGTCATCGAGATCCAGGACGACGGCAACATCACGATCTCCTGCGTGAGTTCGGAAGGTGCCCAGGCCGCCAAGAGCAAGATCGAGGCAATCACCGCCGAAGCCGAGGTCGGCAAGGTGTATGAAGGCACGGTCATTCGAATGCTGGATTTCGGTGCAATCGTGAACATCCTTCCGGGCAAGGACGGCCTGCTGCACATTTCGCAGATTGCCAACGAGCGTGTCAACGCGGTGTCGGACTATCTGAAGGAAGGGCAGGTGGTGCGCGTCAAGGTGCTCGAGACCGACGATCGCGGCAAGATTCGTCTCAGCATGAAGGCATTGCTGGAGCCCCAGTCGGGCGAGTGATTGCGGGCTGACTTCTCCGCAGAAGGAGAATGAAAAGGGACGCCAGTGGCGTCCCTTTTTTCATGTGCTGAAGGCAGGCGGGCGATATCGCAAAGGCGAACCGCACGAGATCACGCAGTCTACTTGGCCATTTGCCGCTCGCGAATCTCCTCCAGGGTCTTGCAGTCGATGCACAGGTTCGCAGTAGGACGTGCCTCGAGGCGCTTGAGCCCGATCTCGACGCCGCAACTGTCGCAATAGCCGTACTCTCCGTCCTCGATGCGAGCGAGCGTCTCGTTGATCTTCTTGATCAACCTGCGCTCACGGTCACGATTGCGTAACTCGAGCGCCATGTCGGACTCCTGGCTGGCGCGATCGTTTGGATCGGCGAATACCGTCGCTTCGTCCTGCATGGTGTGCACGGTACGATCGATGTCTTCCATCATTTCCCGTCGGATACTCTCGAGCATTGCACGAAAGTGGGCGAGTTGCTTTTCACTCATGTACTCCTCGCCTTTGGCGGGCGAGTATGGGGAAAAGTGCTTGCGCAGGGTTTCTTCTGCCATGCCTAAGGTCCGCTGGTCATAAAAGGAAGCGAACTAATATCAGAATCCGGGCCTGACGGCAAGCGCCGATCGGCCATCGGAAAAACGCGTTTGACGCGTGGTCGCTTGGTGTGTAATATTCGCGGCTCTCGGGGTGTAGCGCAGTCCGGTAGCGCGCTTGCTTTGGGAGCAAGATGTCGGGGGTTCGAATCCCTCCACCCCGACCAGCTAACCCCGATAGCCCGCGGAATTCTGCCCGTAGCTCAACTGGATAGAGCACCGGCCTTCTAAGCCGGGGGTTACAGGTTCGATTCCTGTCGGGCAGGCCAGTAAATGCTTGATTTACATATATTCTGGTCTGCCGTGTGAAAGCTGTGCCAGCTTTTCATGCTTACGTCCCTCGTCTGCCCCGCGATCCAGCGGCGATACATCCGCAAGAACATTTCGTCCGAATGCCCAAGCTGACCTGCACATCACGCCGGATTTCAGCCGGCCATGTCGCGTTCGGTCGCGCACGGTCGGCCCATTCACGGCCGCCCGGGTACTGGACGGACAAGGGGAACATCTGTCTGCCTCCTTTACGACGCGGGGTCTTCCCATCCCGCCAAATGCGGCGTGCTGCGCGTTACCCATGGATGGCGCGGGGGTATCGTTCCTGCGCTTTTTGAGCGCATCAGATGCGAGCGATTGATTGCCGGCGATCCGCTTGCCGTTTTTACTCTTGCGAACGGTGCAGCAGTGCCGCATTGCGTTGCGGCAGATTTGCGGCACGCGCGTGCGTGTCAGCCCGGAACTACAGCGATGACGCATGCAACGCTTTGACAGCACGATGGGGGTGGTCTAGTTTCAGATCTGAACGCAGCCGGCATGTCGTCTCGGAGCGTACCCGCTGTCAATCAGGGCCGGCGGCCCGGTTTCGAGCCGGGTTGCGCAGTGCCATGCGACGAGTCATTCCAGGTACGACGAGGTCCGGTCAGTGCCCCCGGGGCCGACGCTGACCGATTCCCCTGTGGTGGCCCCCAACCCAGATAGGGCTGCAATCATGGCGACATATATCACACTCTCGAACTTTACCGATCAGGGCG